>NZ_JAPDDP010000120.1 GCF_027587195.1 Solirubrobacter phytolaccae
CGCAGGCCCGGCGGCGGGCGCGGCCGGGGCCGCGGCGGTGACCGCCGTCGGCAGCTTCTGCGTCGGCGCCTCGCTGCGGTCGGCGCGCGGCGGCTCGTCCCAGCGGTGGTCAGTCATCGTCGTCGTCCCCGCCGCGGCCCCGACCGCGTCCGCGGCCCGAGTCGTCGTCATCGTCGTCGCCGCCCCGACCGCGACCGCGGCCGTGACCGGAGTCGTCGTCATCGTCGCCGCGCGAGGACGACCGCGCCGGCGCCGGAGCCGGGGCCGCCGTGCGCGGGGCGGGAGCCGCCGGACGGGTGGGCGCGGAGGAGCGCGCCGGGGTCGACGAGCCGCCGCCGCCCGACGAGGACGCCGCAGCAGGCTGGCGATCGCGACGGACCACGTGGATGGTGCGGCGGATCGTCTTCGTCCGCACCTCAGGGGTGGGGGTCGCGGACGGCGTAGCGGCGGCGACGGTCGGCCGCGGCGGCGCGGACGGCAGGGCGACCGCCGCCGCGGCAACGCCACCGAGCGCCGACAACAGGGCGATCGCGACGACGACGGGGGTGCGCAGGCTCATGCCACACACCATCGGCTCCGGTCACCCAAGCGTCCGGTAGGGGCAGGGAAAGGTTTGGCAAAACTTGCGCTGCGAGGGACGCGAGGGGGCGCGAACGGCCACGGCTGATCACACCCGCGGGCGCCGCGTCAAGCAAACTCGCGCTTCGCGGCGAGCCCGCTTGACCCGACGCGGCGGGCGTGATGCGGGCAGGTGAGGAGGGTTCCCCTCACTGAGTGAACGCTCAGGCGTTCACCTCGACTCGATCACGAACGACCAGCCGCGCCCGTGCCGTCGAGGTGATCCGTCAGTTGACCCCCTATAGGGGCGTCAAGTGACGGATGACCCCCACGAGGGTGTTCGTTTCGCTTTCGGCCCTCGCGAATCGCCCGACGGGGAACGCACCGCGTTCCCACAGTCCGGGGAACCCGGCTCATTGGCACAAGAGCGCGCCGGCCGCGACGGGTCAAGCGGGCTCGCCGCGAAGCGCGAGTTCGCTTGACGCGGCGGCAGCGGGTGTGCTCGCCGTTCACGCGGCCGAGCTAGTCATCGCCGCCTCGACCCCTGCCACGCCCCCGCCCGCGCCCTCGCCCGGAGTCGTCGTCCCCGCCGCTCCCAGGCCCGCTGTTGTCGTCGTCCCCCGGCGGAGCCGTGGCCGTCGGCGTCGCCGTGCGGGTCGGCCGCGGCGTCGCGGTCCGCGTCGGCCGCGGCGTCGGAGTCGCGGTCGCGGTCGGCGTCGGTGTTGATGTCGGTGTCGGCGTGACGGTCGCGACTGGCGCCAACCCTTCACCCGCGGTCAGCGGCTCCGACGACAGGCCGACGCTCTGCCCGGACAGCGTGCTCGCCGCCGTGGTCAGCCCCGCGGCGACCACCAACCCGAGCACGGCGGCCAGCGCGACAGCGGCAGTGCGGCGCCAGCCCTTCACGCCGTCGCCTCTGTGACGGGTTCGTGCGGGGTCGTGCCGTCCGCCAAAGGCAGCGTGATCGTCACGACCGCGCCACGGCCGGCGCCGTTCGTCAGGGTGATCGAGCCGTGCCAGCGGGCGGTGAGCTCGCGGGCGATCGGCAGCCCGAGGCCCGTGCCGCGGCGACGGGAGGCGCGGCCGACCACACCCCGGTGGAAGCGGTTGAACACGGTCTCCTCCTCGCCCGGGGTGAGGCCCGGGCCTTCGTCGGTCACGGTCAAGACCCCAGGGCCGACGGCCACCGTGATCGTCTGCCCGGCGGGGCCGTAGTCGATCGCGTTCTCGAGCACCGCGTCCAGCACCCGGTCCAGGTCCGAGGCGGTGGAGCGCACCAGCGACGGCGAGCCGCGGAGCTCGATCACCGCGGCCGGGTAGCGCTCGACCGCCCGCGCCGCTCCGGCGAGCAGGTCGGTGACCGCGTCGGGGGCCCGGGCGGCGCCCGCCTCGCTCAGCACCAGCAGCTCGTTGACCACCGCCGACAGACGGTCGACCTCCTCCAGCGCGCCGTCGAGCTGCTCGCGCGAGCCCGTCGCGGCCGCCTCCTCGATCCGCAGCCGCAACCCCGTCAGCGGCGTCCGGAGTTGATGTGAGGCGTCGGCGACGAAGTCGCGCTGGGCGTCGATCATCCGCTGCACGCGGGCGGTCATCTCGTTGAACGCCTGCCCGACCTCGCGCTGCTCGGCCGAACCTTCGATCTCCACCCGCACGCCCAGATCGCCGTCGCCCGCGCGTCGCGCGGCACCAGCCAACCGCCGCAGCGGCCGCGTGATCGAGGCCGCCAGGAACGCGCCGGCACCCAAACCCAGCGCCAGCACGATCCCGCCGACCAACACCAGGCCGATCGTGGCCGACGACACCGCGCGGTCCACCGCGTCGACGCTCTGGGTGATCCGCACCGCGCCGTCCGGCCGGCCGTCGCGCAGCACGGGCACCGCCGTGGCGAGGATCCGCTCGTCCAAAGTGGCGCTCTCGCGCTCGACCTGCGAAGGCGTACCCCGCAAGGCCGCGGCGATCTCCGGCCGCGAGCCGTACTCGGCACCTTCACCGCCCGGCGACGAGTCCGCGACGACCACCCCGCGCGCGTCCAGCACGAGCACCCGTCCGCGCACCTGCCGCGCGGCGGTCGTCGCCAAGCCCGGCAGATCGGAGGAATCTCCGGCCGTCGCGGCCACGACCTCCGCCTGGGAGACCGCCGCGGTCGCGACCTCGGCCGAGATCCGGTCACGCACCGACCGGACCAAAGGCACGAGCATCGACCCGATCGCCAGCACGAGCACGTAGGCCAGCACCAGCACGATCCGCGCGCGCAGCGTCAGGACGGCCACTCGCCCGGCCCCGTGAAGCGGAAGCCGACGCCGCGCACGGTGTGCACCCAGCGCGGCGCGGCCGCGTCGTCGCCGAGCTTGCCGCGCAGCCAGCCGACGTGCACGTCCAGCGTCTTGGTCGACCCGAACCAGTTCTCGTCCCACACCCGCGCGATCAGGTCCTCGCGGGTGACGACTTCACCGGCGTGCCGCACCAGCTCGGCCAGCAGGTCGAACTCCTTGCGCGACAGCGCGAGCTCCTCGCCGTCCAGGAACGCTCGCCGCGCGCCGGGCTCGACCCGGAGCGGCCCGATCACCACGTCCGAGGCCACGACCGGACGAACCCGCCGCAGTACCGCCCGCATCCGCGCGATCACCTCCGCGCCGCTGAACGGCTTGACCACGTAGTCGTCGGCGCCCAGCTCCAGCCCGACCACCCGCTCGAGCTCCGTCCCACGCGCGGTGAGCATGATGATCGGGACCTCTGAGCCCGAAGCCCGGATCTCCCGCGCCAGGTCCCGCCCGTCGCCGTCCGGGAGCATCAGGTCCAGCAGCACGAGGTCGAAGGCCCCGGTCGAGAACTGCGCCCGCGCGGAGGCCAGCGACTCCGCGACGACCGGCTCGAAGCCCTCCCGCGTCAGCGCGCTGGAGAACGGCCCGGAGATCGAGGGCTCGTCCTCCACGAACAGCACGCGCGGCTTCACGACCGCGATGCTAAGTACCCGTAGGGAAAGAGATCGTTAACGCGGCGGGGACACGAGGCCCGCGTCCACGGCCTTCTTGACGAGCTCGAAGCGCTTGCGGTACGGCGCCGACGCGCCCAGGTCGAACGCGTCGAACAGCGCCCGCATGTGGGTCTTGACGGTGTCGATCGAGACCGTCAGCTCGTCCGCGATCTCCTCGTTGGAGGCCGGGCCGTCCGCCGGCCGGCACAACGCGCCGAGCACGCGCAGCTGGGCGGGCGTCAAGGTCGGAATCGCGACGTTCCCCGCGACCTCGGTGAGCTTGGAGTCCTGCCCCGCCTCCGAGGGATCGTGGAAGCGCAGCCGGGTCGCGCCGACGCGGATGACGTCCAGATGGCGCAGCGTGCGCCGCCCGCCGACCCGCTCCTCGTTGACGAACGTGCCGTTGGTGGAGCGCCCGTCGTCGAGCACGGTCCACATGCCGTCGAGGCACTCGATCGACGTGTGCGAGCGCGAGACCTGCGCGTCCCACGGCAGCGCCAGGCCCGCGGTCGGGGAGCGCCCGACGGTCAGCTGGCCCGCGAGCGCGACGATCTGCTGCACGCCGTCGCCGTCCCGCAGTTCCAGGAAAGGCGCCTCCGCCCGCTCGGCGGCGAGGCGAGCCTGCAGCTCAGCGGGGGACGAGGCGTGACGTTCAGGCCAATCGTGCACCACGCGTCCACTCTACGCGACGCGGACACTTGCCCGCCACTGATTCCTCATCCCCGGGGGTGAACGGACCAACCCCGGGGGCGAGAAGGTTCACCCCGGACGCGGATGGTCCGCACCCCGACCATCGGTCAGTGTCCTGTCCATGGCCGCCCCATCCCTGATCTTCTTCCCGCCGTCCGAGCTCCTCACCCCCGTTCGCGACTTCGCCGCCGAGGCGGAGCTCGAGCGTGTCCGCGCCGCCGCCACGATCGCCCGCGACCGGATCGCCGAGATCAGCGGTGTCCGCGTCCTCGGCCCCGAGGTCAAGAGCGACACGAGCACCGTGCGCCTCGCGATCGACCTGCGCGACACGGGCAAGGACGCCTGGAAGGTGGCCTGCGAGATGGCGGACCGGGGCTTCAAGCTCGACACGGCGTCCAACCGCGTGATCGTCGTGCGCCTGAGCGCGGACGACGTCAAGCAGGCGGCCCATCACCGCCTCGCCAGCGCGTTGCAGATCGCCCTGTGGGCTACGCCGGCGGCTGCTGCGGCGGAGTGAGCGTGTCCGCCAGCACCTGACGGTGCGTCGGGCGGGCCGCCTCGTAGCGCTCGCGCCCCTCGTCCGTCAGGCACACCGCCACGCCGCGCCGGTCCTCGGGACACATGGCGCGGTGCACCAGGCCGTCCTTCTCGAGCCGGCCGACCGTGCGCGACAACGCGCTCTGGCTGAGATGCACTGCAGCGGCCAGCTCCTGCATCCTCGGTCGTTCGCCGCATTCGCACGCGAGCCGCTCGAGCACCTCGAACTCGCTCATGCCCAAGCCGTGGGCACCGAGCGCCTCATCCAGCGCGCAGACCGTGCGCGCATGCCGAGAGAGCAGGTCACGCCACTCAGTCGTCAGCACATCGGAAGGCACACCTAGATCGTACCCGATGCATAGGTTGCACACGCATTAAATGCACATGCATGTATGGTGTCGACCGTGACTTCCTCCTCCCCGAAGTGGGACGCCAAACTCTGGGGCGCCCTGATCCTGCTGTGCGGGATCGTCTTCCTCGACGGCCTCGACGTCTCGATGGTCGGCGTCGCGCTGCCCTCGATCCAGGCCGATCTCGGCCTCACCACCTCCGAGCTGCAGTGGGTCGTCTCGGCCTACGTGCTCGGCCTCGGCGGCCTGCTGCTGCTCGGCGGCCGTGCCGCTGACCTGCTCGGCCGCCGCCGCGTGCTGATCGGCGCGCTCGCGGTCTTCACCGTCGCAAGCCTCGTCGGCGGCCTCGTCGACGACCCCGCGCTGCTGATCGCGGCGCGGTTCATCAAGGGCGCCGCTGCGGCCTTCACCGTGCCCGCCGCGCTGTCCCTGATCACCACGACGTTCACCGAAGGCCCGGCGCGCAACAAGGCGCTGGCGATCTTCAACGCCTTCGGTGCGAGCGGCTTCAGCTTCGGCCTCGTGTTCGGCGGCCTGCTGACCAGCGCCGACTGGCGGCTGACGTTCGTGCTCCCCGTCCCCGTCGCGGCGATCCTGCTCGCGCTGATCCCCCGCTACCTAACGAAGGACCGCCCCTATCTGGGGCCGAAGCGCCGGTACGACCTGCCGGGCGCCGTCCTGCTCACCGCGGGCATGCTCGTGCTCGTCCACGCGCTCGTCGAAGAGCGTGCGGTGGAAGGCGTGATCGCGATCGCGCTGCTCGCCGCGTTCGTGATCATCGAACGCCGCAGCTCGCACCCGCTCGTGCGCCTCGGCATCCTCCGCTCGGGCCCGCTCGTGCGCGCGAACCTCGGCGCAATGGCGCTGTTCGGCGCCTACGTCGGCTTCCAGTTCATCGCGACGCTGTACCTGCAGACGACGCTCGGCTGGAGCGCGCTCGAGACGGCACTGGCCTTCCTCCCCGGCGGCCTGCTCGTCGCGTCGGGCGCCCCGCGCATGGGCACCGTGATCAGCCGCTACGGCACGACGAAGCCGATCCTCGCCTCGACGGTCGCCTTCGCCGCCGGCTACGCGCTCTTCCTCCCCGTGGACGCGACGCCGTACTTCGTCACGTTCCTCCCGGTGATGCTCCTCGTCGGCCTCGGCTTCACGCTCGGCTACGCGGCCCTCAACGTCCAGGCCACGTCCGGCGTCGCCGATCACGAGCAGGGCCTCGCGGCCGGGCTCGTGCAGACGTCCTTCCAGATGGGCGGGGCGATCGTGCTCGCGGCGGTCACCAGCGTCGTGAGCGCCGGCACCACCGGCGACTATCGCGCGGCGGTGGGCGTCGTGCTCGGCGTCGCGGTCGTCAGCATCGCGCTGGCGCTCGTCGGCGTCGCCCGTCCGCAGACGGAGGAGGCGTACGCGCTAGATCCAGCCTAGGCGGCGCGCGATGGCGACGGCCTCGTGGCGGTTGGACGCCCCGAGCTTGTTCATCGCGTTCGAGAGGTAGTTGCGCACCGTGCCCGGCGAGAGCGACGCGCGGTCGGCGATCTCGTCGACCGGCGCGCCGCTCGCGGCCAGCTCCAGGACGTCGGCCTCACGCGGCGTGAGCGGGCTGTCGCCGGCGGCGATCGCCTCGGCCGCCAGCTCGGGGTCCACGTGGCGGCCGCCCGCGTGCACGGTGCGGACGACCGAGGCCAGCGTCGCGGCGGACGTCGTCTTCGGCAGGAACCCCTGCACGCCGGCCGAGAGCGCGCGCTTGAGGTGACCCGGCCGGCCGTGGCTCGTGACGATCACGCAACCGCAGCCCGGCAACCGCGAGGTCAGCTGCTCGGCCACCGCGATCCCGTCGAGCCCCGGCATCTGCAGGTCGAGCACGGCCACGTCGACCGCGTGCTGGACCGCCAGCTCCACCGCGACGTCACCCGAAGCCGCCTCCGCGACGACGCTGAGGTCGTCCTCGAGGTCGAGCATCTGCGCGAGCGCGGTGCGGATGAGGTGCTCGTCGTCGGCGAGCAGGATGCGGATCATGGGATCTCCCGACGGGTTGCACTCAACGGCCCGGTACCTGGCAAGTGGGCGATCACGACCCAGTGGTCGTCGTCCTCCGGCCCCGCCTCCAACGTGGCGCCGAGCGGCGCGAGCCGCTCCCGCAGGCTACGCAGGCCGGAGCCATCCTGGCCGTCCGACGGCTGCGCGCCGTCATTCTCGACGCGCAGCACCCCGTCCGTGTACGTGATCCGGACGCAGGTCGCGTGGGAGTGCCGGAGCACGTTCGTGACCGCCTCGCGCACGACCCAGCCGGCCGCCTCGTGCCAGGCGCGGGGCAGCACCCCGTCGCCGAGCCGCACGTCGATGCCCGCCGACCGCAGCAGCGAGCGCGCGCCCTCCAGCTCGTTGTCGAAGTTCGTGGCGCGGTAGCCGCGGGCGAGCTCGCGCGCCTCCCGGAGCGCCTCGTGGGCGACCGCGCGCACCTCCAGCATCCGCTCGGCGGCGCGCTCGTCCCCGCGTGAGGCGAGGGTCGCGGCGAGCTCGGCCTGGACGGCGATCGTCGAGAGCCGGCGCCCGAGCACGTCGTGCACGTCGCGCGAGAAGCGCAGCCGCTCCTCGACCACCGCCAGCTCGGCCTTGACCTGGCTGGCCTCGTCGAGGTCCATGACGATCCCGAGCATCCACAGCGACGCGCGCACCGTGAACACGAAGAAGCCGGCGATCAGCAGCCCGACGGCGGCGGCGACCAGCGTGCCGTCGGTGAGCCCGTAGAGCAGCGCCGAGGCCAGCAGCAGCGCCACGATGATCCGCCGGCCGGGCTGCAAAGAGAGCACCATCACGAGGCCAGCGACGACCGTGAAGACGGCGGCGCCCTGGCCCGTGTCCGGCAACGACGTCTCCGCGAACACGATCACCGCGGCGCTCACGACCGCGAGCGGGCCGAGCCGGCGCCACGACGGCGGCGGGACGTCCGGCCAGCGGCGGACGGACGGCAGGAAGGCCGCGAACGCGAACGCGCTCACGGCCAGCCCACCACCCAGCAGCGCCGCCGCCTCCGCCGTGTCGTCGAGGTCCAGCGCCGCGGGCAGCACCACCGAGACGTTGAACAGCCACAGGAGCACGTACAGCGACTGGCGCGTGTAGAGCCCGACGCGCTCGACGCGCGTGAGCTCCGACCAGCGCCGCCGGCCCCTGAGGTTCAGGACCGGGGCTCCCACCGCATCGACCGCTTCGCGAGCGAGATCGCGACGAACGTCCACGCGACGATCACGAGCAGCGGCTCGGCGGCCACGCTCCAGGTCTCCGCGAAGTCCAGCGTCGTCTTGGTGGCGTCCGGGCCGTCGAGCCCGAACCAGCCGATCCGCACCATCTCGCTCATCGCGGAGCCCGGCGTGAACTCGGCGAGGTCGCGCAGCACGTCCGGGAGGCCGGAGATCGAGGTGAACAGCGGTCCGAAGGAGACGATCAGGATGATCGGGAGGCTAGTGAGCTGCGCCGACTCGGCGCTCTTGGTCCACGCCGCCGTCCAGAACGCGAAGGCGGAGAGCATCACGACCGTGAACACCGCGCCGGCCACGTACAGCAGCACGTTGACGGGCAGCTCCTGGCCGAACGCGACGGCGACCGGGATGGCGACCAGCGAGACTCCGAGCGCGCTGGCGATGCCCGGGAGCGCGATGCTGGCGACCAGCTCCGAGTCCCGCACCTCGCCGGTGCGCATGCGCTTGAGCACGAGCTCGTCGCGCCGGTTCACGAACTGGGCGAGCACGTTGTAGTAGACGGGGAAGAGGCCGGCGACCAGGAAGAGCGTCGTGATGGCGCTGGCGCCCGCGGTCTCGGAGCCACGGTCGCCGGTGAGCAGCAACAGCAGCGGCAGGAGCGGCATGACGACCGCATAGACGAACGCCAGCCGGTTGCGGGTGAGCAGCACCAGGTTCCAGCGCGCGAGGTGCGCGGTGCGCTTGATCGAGAGGTCCATTAGAGGCTCCCTACTTCGAGGGGGGACGGGTCAGGATCGCGGCCGTCAGCGATCGCGAGGAACACGCTCTCGAGGCTCGGGCTGCGCGCGTCGAGGTCCTCGAGGCGGACCTCGTTGTGCTGCGCCCAGGCCATCAGCTCGGTGAGCGAGTCCTGCAGCGCGCTCGTCTCGAGCGTCGTGCGGTTGTGCTCGTGAATGACGCGACGGACGCCGAGGAGGTCTTCCGGCACGTCAGGGCGAGGCGCGAAGCTGATCGTCGACGGATGGCCCTTGGCGATCTCGGTCGGCGTGCCCGAGCGCACGATCTGCCCGGCGTGCATGATCTCGAGGCGGTCGGCGAGCGTCTCCGCCTCCTCGAGGTAGTGGGTGGTGATGAGGACGGTGGCGCCGCGCTCACGGAGGCCGTCGACAAGTCGCCAGACCTCGCGCCGGCTTTCAGGGTCGAGGCCCGTGGTCGGCTCGTCGAGGATGACGAGCTCCGGGTCGCCCATCAGGGCGCTGGCGAGGTCGACGCGGCGGGTCTCGCCGCCCGACAGCGCGAGCATGCGCACGTCGGCGCGATCCTCGAGCGAGAGCAGGCCGAGCATCTCGTCGACCGGGCGCGGGTTGGTGAGCGTCCCGCTCCACTGGCGGAGCGTCTCGCGGACCGTCAGATCGCCGGAGAACCCGCTGCGCTGCAGCAGGACGCCGGTGCGGCGGCGGATCTCCGCGCGGTCGCTGACGGGATGCAGCCCGAGGACGCTGACCTCACCCGCCGAGGCGGGCGCAAGGCCTTCGAGCACCTCGAGCGTGGAGGTCTTGCCGGCGCCGTTGGTGCCGAGCAGCGCGGTGATCGAGCCGGCGGGCACGTCGAGGTCGACGCCGCGCACTGCCTCGTACGCGTCGTGCCCCGTCCCGTAGGTCCGACGCAGTCCGCGCACGCGCACCGCCGGCTTGGAACCTGAGTCGTTGTTCATACCTCCAAGGTCGCGCGGACCCCGGAGCGGCGGTAGTGGGGCCGATCACCAATCCGCCATGACAAAAGTCATGACGGACGTTTGACGTGCTTGATGGGGATGAGCGAGGTGCCGGGCGCGGCCTCGTAGCGCACGATCTCGGCCTTGACCGACTCGCGCTTCTCCTCCAGGCGCGCGATCTCCTCCTGCAGCTGCTCGGCGCGCCGCTCGAGGATGTTGACCTTGCGCTGCATCCGATCGAGCGCCTCTTCGAGCTCGAAGACCTTCTCGACGCCGGCGAGGTTCATGCCCCACTCGGTCGTCATCTCCTGGATCTTGCGGAGGCGCTCGACGTCGGCCTGCGAGTACAGGCGCGTGCCCTTCGGCGAGCGCTTGGGCTCGATGAGGCCACGCGCCTCGTACATGCGCAAGGTCTGCGGGTGCATCTCGGCCAGCTCGGCGGCGACGGAGATCATGAACACGCCGCGGTCGTGCTCGACGCGCGCGGTGATGCGGGTGCGCCGAACGCTCATCAGCTCGCTCCGGCCGCCCGCAGGATCCGCTCGCGCGGGTTGCCGTTCATGACCTTGGAGAGCTGCTCGACCGCGGCCTTCTGCTCCTCGTTGAGCGACGACGGCAGCTCGATCACGAACCGGTAGTGCAGGTCGCCGTTGCCCTTGCCGCCGAGGACGGGCGCGCCCTCGCCGCGCAGGCGCTGGACCGTGCCGTGCTTGGTGCCCGGCGCGACGCGCAGCTTCTTCGTGCCGTGCAGCGTCGGGACCTCGACCTCGGCGCCGGCCAGCGCCTCGGCGACGGTGATCGGCACCTCGACCTCGAGGTGGTCGCCCTTGGGCTTGAAGACGTCGGACTCCGTGACGTGGGTCACCACGTACAGGTCGCCCGCCGGGCCGCCGCGCAGCCCCGCCTCGCCCTTGCCGGCGAGCCGGATCCGCGAGCCCTCGCGCACGCCCTTGGGGATGTTGACCCGGTAGCGCTTCATCTCGCGCAGCCGGCCCTCGCCCCCGCAGGTGCCGCACGGGTCCTCGATGACCGTGCCCGTGCCGTTGCAGCGCGAGCACGGGCGGGTGACGGAGAAGACGCCCTGGCCCTGCGCCTCGACGCCTCGGCCGCTGCAGACCGGGCAGACCTTCGGCGAGGTGCCCGGCCGCGCGCCCGAGCCGCGGCACGTCGTGCACGCGGCGTGGGTGGCGACCGAGACCGGCACCTGCGCGCCGGTCAGCGCCTGCTCGAACGACAGGGTGACCGCCGTCTCGAGGTCCTTGCCGCGCTCCGTCGCCGGCTTCGTGCGCGTGGTGCGCCCGCCGCCGGTGTTGAAGATGCCCGACAGGATGTCCGAGAACGAGCCGAAGTCGCCCGCGCCGGCGCCGCCGCCTCCGGAGGCCCCGCCGCCGAACGGCGACTGGGCACCGCCGAACACGGAGCCGCCGCGGTCGTACTTCTTGCGCTTGTCGGGATCCCCGAGGGTGTCGTAGGCCTCGGAGATCGCCTTGAAGCGCTCCTCGGCCCCCGCGTCCTTGTTCGTGTCCGGGTGGTACTGGCGGGCGAGCTTGCGGTACGCCTTCTTGATGTCCTCCTGGGAGGCCTTCTTGTCGACCCCCAGGGTCTTGTAGTGGTCGGTACCGCGCGCGGCCATCGCTACTGCACCACCACCACGCGCGCCGGCCTCAGGACGGCGCCGTTGATGCGGTAGCCGGACTGGTAGACCTCGGCGACGGTGCCGGGCTCGGCGCCCTCGACGGGGGTCTGGGCCATCGCCTCGTGCTCGTTGGGGTCGAACACCTCGCCCTGCGGCGAGAACGACTGGATGCCGACGCGCCCGAGGGCCGCCTGCAGCTCGCCCGCGACCATCGCGAAGCCCTTCACCACGTCCTCGTGGCCCTCGGCGGCCTTCAAGGCCAGCTCGAGGTGGTCCAGCGCGGGCAGCAGCTCCTTGGCGAGCTTGGCCACGCCGCGGTCACCCGCGGCGGCGTTCTCGCGCGCCATCCGCTTGCGGTAGTTGTCGAAGTCGGCCTGCGCACGCTGCGCGAGCCCGAGGTACTTGTCGCGCTCGGCGGTGAGCGTCTCGAACTCGGTCGGGACGGCCTTGACCTCGGACGGCGCGGGCGGAGCCTCGGCGTCGGAGAAGGACGTCTCGCCCGCGCCGGAGGCCGCCGGGTCTGGCGGCGCGGCCGCGGAGAAGTCCTCCGCGGCCTCGACGTTGACGTGCTCGTCCGTCATTACTTCTGCTCGTCCACGACCTCGGCGTCGACGACCTCCTCCTCGGAGGCGTCGGCCGATGCGTTGCCATTGCTGGTCGCGTTGCCGTTGTTGTCCTCCGGCGCGCCCGTGTCCTGCTGCTGCGCCTGGGCGCGCTCGTACATGGCCTCGGACACGCGGTGGAACGCGGACTGCAGGCGGTCGGTCTTGGCCTTGATGTCCTCGGCGTCCTCGCCCTTGAGGGCCTCGTTGAGGTCCTTGACCGCGTCCTCGATCTCCGCCTTGGAGGCCGAGTCCACCTGCTCGCCCAGGTCCTTGAGCTGCTTGGTCGCGTTGTAGGCGGCGGACTCGCCGGCGTTGCGGGCCTCGGCCAGCTCACGCAGGCGCTTGTCGTCGTCCGCGTGCGACTCGGCGTCGGACACCATGCGCTTGATCTCGTCGTCGCTCAGGCCCGAGCCCGACTTGATCTCGATCTTCTGCTCCTTGCCCGTGCCGAGGTCCTTCGCCGAGACCTTCACGATGCCGTTGGCGTCGATGTCGAAGCCGACCTCGATCTGCGGGATGCCGCGCGGCGCGGGCGGGATGCCCGTCAGCTGGAACTTGCCGAGCGACTTGTTGTAGGTCGCCATCTCGCGCTCGCCCTGCAGCACGTGGATCTCCACGGACGGCTGGTTGTCCTCAGCCGTCGAGAAGACCTCGGACTTGCGGGTCGGGATCGTCGTGTTGCGCTCGATGAGCTTGGTCATCACGCCGCCCTTGGTCTCGATGCCGAGGGTGAGCGGGGTGACGTCGAGCAGCAGGACGTCCTTGACCTCGCCGCCGAGCACGCCGGCCTGGATGGCGGCGCCGACGGCCACGACCTCGTCGGGGTTGACGCCGCGGTGCGGCTCCTTGCCCGTGAGCTCCTTGACCTTCTCCTGGACGGCGGGCATGCGCGTCATGCCGCCGACCATCACGACGTGGTCGATCTCCTTGACGCCCTTGTCCTTGGCGTCGTCCAGGGCCTGGCGGACCGGGCCGACGACGCGCTCGATGAGCGAGCCGGCCAGCTCGTTGAGCTTGGCGCGCGTGAGGCGGACGTCCAGGTGCTTCGGGCCGGAGGCGTCGGCCGTGATGAACGGCAGGTTGATCTGCGTCTCCTGGGCGGAGGACAACTCGATCTTGGCCTTCTCGGACGCCTCGTACAGGCGCTGGAGGGCCATCTTGTCGGCGGTCAG
>NZ_JAPDDP010000121.1 GCF_027587195.1 Solirubrobacter phytolaccae
TTATCAAGGTCACCGACAACGGCCCGTACTGCGCGCCCGTGCCGCCGATGCCTGTGCCGCCCCTGAATCGTGCGTGCGCTGGCTGAGCTGATCGCCGCGGTCGCTCCGCCCGCCTGTCCGGCGTGCCGGCGCGCGCTGACGCGCGTGGACGAGCGCCTGTGCCGGGCGTGCACGATGGCGCTGCCGTGGTTGCGTCCCGGGTGCCCACGCTGCGGCCTGCCGCATCACCGCGGCGACGGCTGTCCCGCGGCGGCCGCGGCGTTCTCGCGCGCGTGGGCGCCGCTCGCGTACGAGGGCGTCGCCCGGCGTCTGGTCGCGGCCCTGAAGTTCCGCGCCGCGCTGCCCGTCGCGGACGTGATGGCGGCGCACATGGCCGCGCACCTCCCGGCCGCGTTGCGCGACCCGGCCGCGGCGCTGGTTCCCGTGCCCGCCCAGCGCGCGAGACGCCGTGCGCGCGGGTTCGACCCGGCCGGCGTGCTGACCGCCGCGCTCGCGCGGCGCCTGGATCGACCGGTCGCGGCGTGCCTCGTGCGCGAGGACCGCGCGGCGCGCCAGGTCGGCACGGGGCGCGTGGGGCGCCGCGAGGAGGGACGGCTCTCCGTGCGCGTACGCGGCTCGCCGCCGTCGCTCGTGCTCCTCGTGGACGACGTCCACACGACAGGCGCGACTTTGGACGCGTGCGCTCGCGCGTTGGTGGCCGCTGACGTGCGCGTGCTGGCCGTCGTGTCGTATGCGCGGACGCTGTAGGGGTGCGCGGTCGAGCGGTAACGGCGAGCACACCGTCGGGCCGCGTGTCAAGCAACTCGCGCTGCGCGGCGAGCCGCTTGACACGCGGCGGCCGGCGCGCTCTTGTGCGGGTGAGCGGCTGCGCCGGGGTGCGCCCGGGCGCGGGCCGCGCGCTCGTCCCTGGGGTGATCCGTCAGTTAACGCCCGTATAGGGGGTCAAGTGACGGATGACGGGAGCGCTCCGTCAGTTGGGGCCCTAGGGGGCCGAAAGTGACGGATGACGTGGGAATGGCGTGGTGGCCCGTGTGCGCGGGCGCTCTCCGGCGCAGCCGGCTCATCGGGACGTCAGCGCAGCGGCGCCGGGTCTGTCAAGCCCGACCCGAAGGGCGGCGAAGCCGTCGCGTAGCGATCGCCTTGACAGGCCCGGTGTCGCGGAGCTACCCGAACACGGCCCCGCACCCCGAGCTGGTGCGAGCGGCACGCCACGGCGATGGCGCGCGGCGGCGATGGCGCGCGGCGGCGACGGGGCGCGGCGGCGCGGCGCTGCGCGCTACGCGATCGCGCGGCTGGTTTCGTCCGCCCACTCCAAAGCGGCGCGGTAGGCGCCGGCCAGGGTGGGGCGGGTGTCGTTCACGGGCAGCGTCGGGAACTCGCCGCGCTCGTAGGCGGTCACGGCGGCGAGCAGCTCGCCCTTGGGGCCTTCGCGCCGCAGGAGGGCGGCCTGGAGCTCCTCGGTGAAGGGGAGCGTCTCGAGCACGTCGGCCATGGGCATGTCGAGGAGGGCGTCGGCGACGGAGAAGAGTCCGATCGTGAACATCATCTCGCGCTCTTCGCTCGTGGTGCCGCCGGCGAGGATCTCGCACATGTGCGCGCGGCGCAGGCCGAGGGAGACGAGCTCGTCGGGGACGTCCGGGATCGAGGCCAGGACCATCACGGTTGTCCAGCGGCGCACGGTGCGCACGCCGAGCAGGGACAGTGCCTCGTGGACGGAGGAAACGTTTCGCGGCAGCGAGAAGAAGGCGCTGTTGACGTAGCGGAGCAGCTTGAGCGAGAGGCCGACGTCGGAGGAGATGATGCGCTCGAGGTCCTCGAACGACACCTCGCCACTCGTTAGCTCGTTCAGGCGGCGCAGGGAGCCCAGGCCGGCGGTCGCGACGCCGCGGTGCTTGAAGGTCCGCGGCTGGGCGAAGTACTCGCCCTGGAAGTAGGTGAAGCCGAGCTCCTGGCAGCGCAGGAACGCGGCGTGGTCGCCGACCTCGGTGGCGACGAGCAGCGCGCCCTGCATCTTGGGCACGCGCAGCACGCGGGGCAGCTCCGCGGCGGAGATCTTGGAGATGTCGACGCGCACGATCGAGCACAGCGACATGAGCTCCTCGACGTTCTGGCCGAGGTCGCCCTCCCACTCGTCGAGCGCGATCGTGTAGCCCGAGCGGGACAGCCGCTGCAGGATCTGCAAGAGGTCGTCGCGCGCGTGGTAGGCCTTGATCTGCAGCACGGCGCGGTCGGGGCGCACCGGCGGCGGGCCGATCTCGACGAGGAAGTTACGCGCGATCGTCACCCACGCGGGGTGGCGGCCGGCGAGCGTCTCGAGACCGATGTCACCGAAGGCCTCGACGAGCAGGGCCGAGGTGGCCTTCGCGTCCATTGCCGGGTCGCCCAGGTCGATCGAGCCCCCGAAGCGCAGCTCGTAGCCGACGACGATGTTGCGCGCGTCGGCGATCGGATGACGGACGACCGCTACTTCCTTGGGGCCTGAGCGTCCAGAAGCGGGATCGGCTGGGACAGAGATGGCCACAAGCTACTGAATCGGCCGCGTGAGCTCCCGGCTTGAGGGGGTATGGTTCACAAATAGTTGACCCCGACAGAGGAGTCCCATGCAGATCGACGTTAAGGGACGCAACCTTCAGGTCACCGACGAGATCAGGGAGTACGCCGAGCAGCGCTTCGCGAAGATCGCGAAGCAGGTGTCCGAACTGGCCGAGTTGGAGCTCGAGGTAGCCGACGAAAACGTCCCCGGCGACCCGATCGCAGCCGACGTGGTGCTGCGACTCAAGGGCACGGAGCTGCGAGCGAAGGAGGTCTCCAAGGACCCGAAGCACGCGATCAACCTCGTCGCGGACAACTTGGAGCGCCAGGTCAAGCGCCACCGTGACAAACGGCGTGGCCGGCGCGAGTCGAGGGCGGCGGCGGAGGAGATCCGCAGCACCCCGGCGGCCCTCGAGGAAGCGCCCGGGACCTTGTAAACGGCACCCCAGCCGCAGGGCGCGCGACCGCTACGCTAGGTAGCTATGTCCATCCTCGAGCGCGCCCTCCGGCTGGGCGAAGCGAAGCAGTTCAAGGCCTACCAGAAGCGTGTTGAACGCATCAATCAGTGGGAGGCGGAGCTCGAGCTGCTCGAGGACGACGAGCTCAAGGAGCAGTTCACGGAGCTGCGTGAGCGCGTGCAGGAGGAAGGGCTTTCTCTCGAGGAGGCCCTTCCCGAGGCCTTTGCGCTGACCCGCGAGGTCGGCAAGCGCCGGATGAGCATGCGCCACTTCGACGTGCAGCTCATCGGCGGGATGGTCCTCAACGACGGCTCGATCGCCGAGATGCGCACGGGCGAGGGCAAGACCCTCACCGGCACGCTTGCCGTCGTCGCCAACGCGCTCGCGGGCAAGGGCGTCCACGTCGTCACGGTCAACGACTACCTGGCGAGCCGTGACGCGAACTGGATGCGGCCGATCTATGAAGGCCTCGGCCTGACCATCGGCATCCTTCAGAACAACCAGCCCTACGACGAGAAGCGCGCGGCCTACGCGTGCGACATCACGTATGGCACGAACTCCGAGTTCGGCTTCGACTACCTGCGCGACAACATGGCCACGACGCTGGAGGAGAAGGTCCAGCACGGCGGCCGCATCACCGAGGACGGCAAGCCGCTCGCGATGCATCACTTCGCGATCGTGGACGAGGTCGACAACATCCTCATCGACGAGGCGCGCACGCCGCTGATCATCTCGGGCGCGCCCGAGCAGGCCGCGGACCTCTACGAGAAGTTCGCGAAGCTCGCCCCGATGATGGAGCCGGGCAAGAAGCCCGAGGGCATGGACCCGAAGGCGAAGAAGGACTTCCTCGCCGACTACGACTACGAGTTCGACGAGAAGCACAAGACGGTCGCCGTCTCCGAGCGCGGCGTGGAGAAGGCCGAGAAGTTCCTGGGCATCGACCACCTGTACCGCGCCGAGAACGGCACGCTGGTCAACCACCTGCACCAGTCGCTGAAGGCCGAGTCGCTCTACAAGAAGGACGTCGACTACGCCGTCGTGGACGGCGAGGTCAAGATCATCGACGAGTTCACCGGCCGCATCCTGGACGGCCGACGCTGGTCGGAGGGCCTGCACCAGGCCGTCGAGGCCAAGGAGGGTGTGCGCGTCCGCGAGGAGAACCAGACGCTCGCGACCGTCACGCTCCAGAACTACTTCCGCATGTACGACAAGCTCGCGGGCATGTCGGGCACTGCCCTGACGGAAGCCACCGAGTTCATGAAGATCTACAAGGTCGGCGTGGTGGAGATCCCCACGAACCGGCCGATGGTCCGCAAGGATCAGAACGACCAGATCTACAAGACGCAGGAAGGCAAGTGGCGCGCGGTCGCGCGCGAGATCCAGACCCGCCACGACAACGGCCAGCCGGTCCTCGTCGGCACGATCTCGGTCGAGGTCTCCGAGCTGCTCTCCGCGCGTCTGCGCAAGGTCGGCGTGCCGCACACGGTGCTCAACGCCAAGCCGGAGTTCGCGGCCCGCGAGGGCGAGACGATCGCCGAGGCCGGCCGCCCTGGCGCCGTCACGATCGCCACCAACATGGCCGGCCGCGGCGTGGACATCAAGCTCGGCGGCAACGCGGAGCACATGACGCAGATCGAGCTCAACAAGCTCGGCCTCAAGCCCGGCGACCCGGACTACGACGATCGCTTCGCCGACATCCTCCCGAAGATCGAGGAGCGCGTGGAGGCCGACCGGATCGCGGTCGAGGAAGCCGGCGGCCTCTACATCATCGGCACCGAGCGTCATGAGTCGCGCCGGATCGACAACCAGCTCCGCGGCCGCGCCGGCCGCCAGGGAGACCCGGGCGAGTCGCGCTTCTTCCTCTCCGCGCAGGACGACCTCGTGCGGCTGTTCGCCGGCGACCGGATCTACAAGATCCTGGACCGCCTCGGCCCGAAGGGCGACGACGGCGAGGAAGAGCCGATCGAGGCGAAGATGCTCACGAAGCAGATCGAGGGCGCCCAGCGCAAGGTCGAGGAGCAGAACTACCTCATCCGCAAGCGCGTCCTCGAGTACGACGACGTCATGAACCAGCAGCGCGAGGTCGTCTACAAGTACCGCGACGAGGTGCTCGAGGGCCGCGACATGAGCGCGGTCGCGCGCGAGCAGATCGAGGCCGTGATCGGTCGCTCCGTCGACGAGTACACGCCGGGCGACTTCGTGGACGACTGGGACCTGGACGAGCTCTGGGTCCAGCTCGAGCAGATCTACCACGTGGACTTCGCCGCGAACGAGATCGACCGCTCGCAGACGGACCGCGACCAGCTCAAGCGGCTGCTCGTGGACGACGCGATGGGGCTCTACGACGAGCGCGAGGAAGAGCTCGGCGAGGAGCTCATGCGCGCGCTCGAGCGCTACCTGGTGCTGCAGATCATCGATCAGCGCTGGCGTGAGCACCTCTACGACATGGACTACCTGCGCGAGGGCATCCACCTCCGCGGGTTCGCGCAGATCGAGCCGCTGGTGGCCTACAAGAACGAGGCCTTCACGCTCTTCGAGGACCTGATGAACTCGATCTGGTCCGACTTCGCGCGGATGATCTACAACGTCCAAGTCGAGGTGCAGGCCCAGAACGGCGACGGCGCCCCTCAGGGCGAGGGGCAGCCGGTGCAGGAGTTCGCGCCGCCGCCGCAGATGACGAGCGGCATGGGCGCCCTCGCCTACTCAGGCGGGACGATCGAGGACCAGCCGACCGCCTACGGCGAGCCGGGCGAGCCGCCCGCCGAGGAGGCGCCGCCGGTCGTCGCGCAGCGCCGCGTCGATGAGCACGAGACGATCGGTCGCAATGACCCGTGCTGGTGCGGGTCGGGCAAGAAGTTCAAGAAGTGCCACGGCGCCTGAACGGGCCCCGTCGCTTGCGCGGCTGACGCACCGGGTCGGTCGCGCGCGCTCCCTGCAGGCTGTGTCGCATGAGCCGTTCCACGTTGATCGGATACATGCCGTTCAGCGTGGTCCGCTCGGGGCATAACTTCAAATACTCGTTTCGCTGAGCCTATAAGCTCTGCGAATGGACCCACGGCGCGTGCTGACGTTCCGTGCGGTCGCGCACGAGCGGTCGTTCAGTGCCGCGGCGCGCGCGCTGTCGCTCACGCAGCCGGCCGTGTCGCAGCAGGTAGCGGCGCTGGAGAGGGAGCTCGGCGCGCGGCTGCTGGATCGCGAGCACGCCATGGCCCTCACACCCGCGGGCGAGGTCCTGCTCGCGCACGCCGACGCGATCGCGGAGCGGTTCGCGCTGGCGGAGCGGCAGCTGGCCGAGCTGGCGGTGCCGCCGCGGCTGCGGATCGGCGCGTTCCCGAGTGCACTCGCGGCGCTGGTGCCGCGGGCGGTCGCGCGGCTCGGGGCCGCGGCCGGCGAGCCGCCCTCCGCCCGCGCGGCCGGCGCGCTCGGCGAGGTCATCCTCGAGGAAGGCACCACTCCCGAGCTCGCCGACCGGGTCGGCCGCGGCGAGCTGCACCTCGCGCTCGGCTTCCAGGACGCGACGCTCGAGCGCCGCGAGCACGACGGCGTCGAGCGCCGCGACCTGCTGCAGGAGACGTTCCTGGTCGCGCTCCCGCCCGGTCACCGGCTCGCGGCCCTGGACGCCATTCCGCTCACCGCGCTCGCCGAGGAGCGCTGGATCGCGCCGAGCGGCAACAACCTGATCGCGCGCGCCTGCGCGGCCGCGGGCTTCGAGATGCAGCTGTCGATGGTGTCCCGCGACCCGCTCGCCAACCGCGGCGTGATCGCGGCCGGGCTGGCGGTCACGCTCGTCCCGCGGCTCGGCGCCGACGGCTTCCACGGGCTCGAGCTGCGCCCGATCGAGGGCGAAGGCCCGCGCCGTGACGTGTACGCGCTGCTCCCGCGCGGCGGCCGGCATCCCCAGGCCGAGGACGCGTGGGACGCGCTGGTGGAAGTAGCCTCCGCCTTCGGATGAACGGCCGCCTCCTGATCACCTGCCACGACCGCCACGGCATTGTCGCCGCGGTCGCGGGCTTCCTCGCCGACTCCGGCGCGAACATCATCAGCTCCGACCAGCACTCGACCGACCCGGAGGGCGGCGAGTTCTTCATGCGGATGGAGTTCAACCTCGACCAGGGCGACCTGTCCTCGCTGGGGCGCGCGTTCCAGCAGGAGGTCGCGGAGCGCTTCGACATGCGCTGGCGCCTCGCCGACGGCGGCGCGCCGAAGCGCATGGCCGTCCTGGTGAGCAAGGAGGACCACTGCCTCGTCGACCTGCTGTGGCGCCACCGCCGCGGTGAGCTCGACGCGACGATCCCGCTGGTCGCCTCCAACCACCCGGACTGGGCGAACGACGTCGCCGGCTTCGGGATCGCCTACCACCACGTGCCGTTCCCGAACGAGCCCGAGCTGATCGAGCTGCTGAAGGGCACCTGCGACCTCGTCGTGCTCGCCCGTTACATGCGCATCCTGAGCGGCGACTTCCTCGCGCAGCTCGGCGTGCCGATCATCAACATCCACCACTCGTTCCTGCCGGCCTTCGCGGGCGCGAACCCGTACCAGCGCGCTTACGAGCGCGGCGTGAAGATCATCGGCGCGACCGCGCACTACGTGACCGAGGAGCTCGACGCGGGCCCGATCATCGAGCAGGACGTCGCCCGCGTCTCCCACCGCGAGCACTCGGAGACGATGGTGCGGTTGGGCCGCGACATCGAGCGCACCGTGCTCGCACGCGCCGTCAAGGCGCACCTGGACGACCGCGTGCTCGTCTACGGCAACCGCACCGTCGTCTTCTAACCGTCTACGACCAGCGCGTCCAAAGGCCCGAGCAGGCGCCGGGAGCGGCGCGAGACGCCCGGCAGCTCGACCAGGTGGTGGGTGAGCGGCGCGCCCGCGCGTTGGCGCTCGAGCTGCTCGGAGGCGATCGGGTGCCAGGCCTCGTCGACGAGCCGCGTCGCGTCGCCCGACGCGTCGTCGCGCTCGAGGTGCTCCGCCCACAACGTCTCGCGCGTGGCGCGGGCGAGGGCCGGGTCGCAGGTGACGACGTCGACCTCGGTGTCGTTGAACAGCGAGTGCTCGTTGAGGTTCGCGCTGCCGATCGCGAGCCACTCGTCGTCGACGATGCCGATCTTCGCGTGCACGTAGAGCGGGCCCGACTGCTCGCCTGAGCGGGACATGATCGTCGCGGCCAGGAACTGCTTGCGGCCATCGTCGGCCTCGACGAGCCGGGCGAGCATGCCGCGCGTGTCGTCCTGGCCGTTGTTGGCCTTGTGCGGGAGCAGGACGACGACGCGGAAGTCCGGCGACGGCGGGGTGCGCAGCTTGGTCTCGAGGATGTGGACGATCTCGGGCGACCACAGGAACTGGTTCTCGAGGTAGATCAGGCGCTGGGCGGACCGCAGCGCGCGGATGTAGGTCTCCAGCACGGAGAACTCGCCGCGCGGGAGGACCTTGTAGGCGCCCTCGGGGACGGTGCGCGTGAACTGGACGGCGGTGTCGCCGGCGGCCTCGAGCTCGGTCGGCAGCTCGAGCGCCTCGTCGGCCGTCGCCTCCCAGCGCATCGCGAAGTGCGCGGCGACGTCGCGCACGATCGGGCCGCGGAGCATCGCGGACGCGTCGTGCCAGCCGATCCCGTCGTGCTTGAAGGCGTGCTCGTTGGTGTCGTAGCGGTCACCGGCGAGCGTGGTGAGGTCGATCCCGCCGACGAACGCGAGCTCGTCGTCGACGATCACGAGCTTCTCGTGGTGGCAGTGCATCAGCCGGGTGCAGGCGTCCAGCTGGCACTGGATCTTCGTGCCGGCCACGAGCCGCTCACGCGCGGCCTTCACAGCGCCGCGGCGGGGCTGGAAGACCGGCACTGGCGCGCCCGCCCACACGATCACGCGCACAGGCACGCGCTCGGCCACCTCAGCCAGCAGCTCCTTCACCGGCGAGGCCTTGCGCGGGCCTGGATCGAAGTCCGGCTCCAGGTGCCACGAGCACACGTGGACGTGGCGCTGGGCGCCCTGGATCGCCTCGGCCATCCGCGGCAGCGCGTTCGCGCCGTCGATCAGGACCTCCATGGCGTTGCCGAAGCGCGGCGGCGCGGCCGTCTCGGCCCAGAGGCCTTCAGTGGCGGGCGCGAGCGCTTTCAGCTGCCCGTGGCGGCGCAGTCGCCGCATGTGGTGGTGGATCATCGCGTGCTCGATCCCGCCCCCGACGGCGGCGTCGACCCGATCGAGTGCTCTCATTGGACTCCCCGTACCCGCTACTGTCATCGCCCATGGCCTCCGATCAGAGCACCCCCCAGCGCCTGGCCACTGTCCGCGAGCAGATGTCCCTGCTCTCGGACTATCTTTGACCCCGCTCAGATGCAGGAGCGTCTGAGCGCGCTCGAAGAGGAGATGGGGTCCGCGGGCTTCTGGGACAACCCGGACCACGCGGGCAAGGTCGGCGCCGAGCACACGCGCACGCAGCGCCGGCTCGAGAACTTCACGAAGCTGCAGGCTGACGCGGAGGACCTCGAAGGCCTCGCCGAGCTGGCGGAGGAGGACGAGGAGATCGCCGCGGAGCTCGAGGGCGCGATCGCGTCCGTCGAGTCACGCCTGAGCGCCCTCGAGGAGCAGCGCCTGTTCACCGGCGACTACGACGCCGGCGACGCGCTCGTCACCGTCAACGCGGGTGCGGGCGGCACCGACGCCCAGGACTGGGCCGAGATGGTGCTCCGGATGGAGATGCGCTGGGCCGACGCGCGCGGCTTCAAGACCGAGCTGCTGGAGGCGAGCGCGGGTGAAGAGGCGGGCATCAAGTCCGCGACCTTCCGCGTCTCCGGCGACAACGCGTACGGCCTCTACAGCGCCGAGAAGGGCGTGCACCGGCTCGTCCGGCTCTCCCCGTTCGACTCGGCGAACCGCCGCCAGACGTCCTTCGCGGGCGTCGAGGTCGCGCCGGTCGTCGAGGAGGCCGGGGACGTCCAGATCGACGACGACGACCTGCAGGTCGACACCTACCGCGCGTCCGGCGCCGGCGGCCAGCACGTCAACAAGACCGACTCGGCCGTGCGCATCACGCACCGGCCCTCAGGTATCGTCGTGCAGTGCCAGAACGAGCGCTCGCAGTCCGCGAACCGCGCGACCGCGATGGCGATGCTGCGCTCGAAGCTGATCGAGCGCCAGGAGGCCGAGCGCCAGGCGGAGATCGCCAAGGCCCGCGGCGAGACGCTGGACGTGAACTTCGGCTCGCAGATCCGCTCCTACGTCCTGCACCCGTACACGATGGTCAAGGACCACCGGACGGACTTCGAGGTCGGCAACGCCAGCGGCGTGCTGGACGGCGATCTCGACGGCTTCGCGCGCTCCTGGCTCGAAGCCAACGCGAAGACCCGCGCCTAAAGAGCTTTAGGTCACGCCGACTATAATCGTCGGCGTGACGACTGAGCTGATCGAGCGTGCGCTGGCCGAGGACGTCGGCGACGGTGATGTGACGACGCTGGCGACGGTCGAAGCGGGCGCTCGGGCGCGCGCGACGATCACGCAGAAGGCGCCCGGGGTGATCTCCGGGCTGGACGTCGCCGAGGCGGTGTTCCGGGAGGTCGACCCGGCGGTGGAGATCGAGCGGCTCGGGCCCGAGGGCGTGTGGCGAGAGGGTGGACCCGTGCTGCAGGTGACCGGCTCCGCGCGTGGGCTCCTCACCGCCGAGCGGACCGCGCTGAACTTCCTCGGCCGGCTGTCGGGCGTGGCGACCGCGACGGCGTACGTCGTGCGCTCGCTGCCCGCAGGGTCGGCGAAGATCCTCGACACGCGCAAGACGACGCCCGGGATGCGGCTGCTCGAGAAGCGCGCCGTCGTCCACGGCGGTGGGGTCAACCACCGCGTCGGGCTGTTCGACTTCATCCTCATCAAGGAGAACCACTCCGCGTCGGCCGGCGGCGTGGGGGAGGCGGTGCGGCGGGCGCGGGCCGCGCGGCCGGAACTCCCGCTGGCGGTCGAGGTGCGCGACGCGGCCGAGATCGACGAGGCCTTGGACGCCGGCGCGCCGCGGCTCCTGCTCGACAACATGAGCCCGGACCAGGTGCGTGCGGCGGTCGCTCAGGTGGGCGGTCGCGCGGAGCTCGAGGTGTCCGGGGGTGTGGACTCGCGCACAGTTTTGGTCTACGCGACTATTAGTGGTGTAGACTACGTCTCGATCGGTGCCCTGACCCACTCCGCACCGGTCCTCGATCTGTCGCTGATCTTGGAGACCGTCCAGTGAACCTGCTCACCCTTGAATCCGTGCCGGCCCTCCAGGCTGAGGTACGCGCGCTCGCTGAAGAGCGCGGCGCCGTGATCCTCGCGCACAACTACCAGCTGCCCGAGGTCCAGGACGTTGCCGACTTCGTGGGCGACTCGCTCGCGCTGTCGCAGCAGGCGGCGAAGACCGAAGCGGACGTGATCGCGTTCTGCGGCGTGCACTTCATGGCCGAGACGGCGTCCGTGCTGTCTCCGCACAAGACCGTGCTGCTGCCGGACCTGGACGCGGGCTGCTCGCTCGCGGACTCGATCACGGCGGAGCAGCTGCGGGCATGGAAGGCCAAGCATCCCGGTGCGCTGGTCGTGATGTACGTGAACACGACGGCCGAGGTGAAGGCCGAGACCGACTACTGCGTCACGTCGTCGAACGCGGTGCAGGTCGTCGAGCACATCTACCGCGAGCACGGTGAGGACACCGAGATCCTCTTCGGCCCGGACATGTTCCTGGGCGCGTACGTGGAGAAGCAGGTCGGGCGCAAGATGCACGTCTGGGACGGCGAGTGCCACGTGCACGCGGGCATCCGGCCGTCGGACATCTCGGCGATGCGGGAGTCGCACCCGGGCGCGGACTTCCTCGTGCACCCGGAGTGCGGGTGCTCGACGAGCGTCATGGAGTACGTCGCGGCCGGCGACGTGGACGCCGAGGGCGTCCACATGCTGTCGACCGGCGGGATGATGACGTGGGCCGCTCAGGCGCCCGCGGGCGCCACGGCGATCATGGCCACGGAGACCGGGATGCTGCACCCGCTCCAGATGGCCCGGCCGGACATCGACTTCGTCGCCGCCAACGAGCAGGCGGCGTGCCGCTTCATGAAGATGATCACGCTGCCGAAGCTGCGGGACACGCTCCGTGACGGGTCCGGCGTCGTGAAGGTGCCCGAGGCGATCGCGCTGCGCGCGCGGCTGCCGATCGAGCGGATGGTCGCGATAGGCTAGGCGATGACGTACTCGACGAGGTAGTCGTCCTCGAGCTCGGCGCTCTGGAGGACGACGCCCTTGTCGAGGTCGTCGTCGTCGCAGGAAGCGGTGTCGGCGGTGTCGTCGCCGAAGTCCTCGTCGTCGCCCTCGTCCTGGAAGAACGCGCCGAAGCCCTCGTCCTCGGTGACGTCGACCGAGCCGTCGTCGAGCGACGAGTCGTCGGCGGTCTCGTCCTCGGCCAGGGCGGGCGTGCACTCGGTGTCGAGCGTGGCCGTGACCTTCTTGCCGGTCGCGAACTCGCGGATCGTGATCGTCTCGCCGTCGAAGGCGGTGATCACGCCGGCGTGCTCGGCGCCGTCCTTGACGCGGTCGCCGTCGGTGTCGGCCTTGCGCGGGTTGTTGCCGGACGTGACCTCGTCACCGTCGTTGAGGCCGTCCTTGTCGCTGTCGGCCTTGCGCGGGTCCGTGCCGAGCTTGAACTCCTTGAGGTTCTTGAGCCCGTCCTTGTCGGCGTCCTTGCTCTTCCACGTGCCCTTGAGGTGGTACTTCGTGGCGAAGGCATCGACCTTCGTCTTCGCGGAGGCGGTGCCGGCCGGCACGAGGATGAGCAGGGCAGCGAGGGCGAGGGGAGCGAGCTTGCGCATGATCCGGTCATCGACCGGACAGGCCAAGAACTGGAATCAGGAGTCGTCGTCGTGGCCGCCATGGCCACTCGAGCCTGAGCCGGACGAGCCCGAGCCGGGGCCGGAGTTGTCCGAGCCGGACCCGGAGTTCGCCGAGCCCGGCCCGGAGTTGTCCGTTCGGGGCTCGTCGTAGGTGTGCGCGGTCTCGGTCGGCGCGGCGGTGGCGACGGCCGTCGCGGTCGCGCTGGACGTGGGCTCGGGCGGTGGCGAGGCCGTCGCGGTCGGCTCGCGGCGCGGGGTGGCGGTCGGCTCGGCCCGACGCGTGGCCGGGGGCGGCGTCGGCGTGGCGGTCGTGCGCGGGCGCGAG
>NZ_JAPDDP010000122.1 GCF_027587195.1 Solirubrobacter phytolaccae
CGGCGCGACGTGCGCGGGCTCGCCGCGGCGGCCCGCGGCGCGCGTGGGCGCTCGTGCCCGTCGCGCTCGGCACCGTCGCGCTTACGCTCGGCGTCGCGTTGCCCGGCGGGAAGACGCCCGCGGTGATCGCGCCGGAGCCCGCGACCGCTGCGACCGTGCTCGCCGACCTGCGCGGGAAGGCCGCGGTGGCGACAGCACCGCAGGGCCGGTTCGCCTACCAGAAGCAGATCGCGTACGTGTCTCACATGCGCGGCAGCACGGGCGACGGTGGGCGGTTCGTGGTCGTGCTCCCGCACGAGCTCGAGCAGTGGGTCGACGCCGACGGCAACGCCGTGGCCAAGGAGGTCATCCACGAGGACCAGGCCACGTTCCCGACGCCCGAGGACAAGGCGGCCTACGAGAAGCACGGCCAGGGGCCGCCGTTCCAGTCCGACCCGTACGAGATCCCCGACTTCAAGGTGGCCGGGCTCACGGTCCCTCAGATCGCGAAGCTGCCGACCGAGCCGACCGCACTGCGCGCCGCCCTCCAGCGCGGCGAGCTCGACCTGCTGCCCGCCACGGCGCAGCTGCTCGCGAGCCCGATCGCATCGCCCGAGCTCAAGGCCGCGCTGTTCAGCGTGCTGAAGGCCCTGCCCGGCGCGCAGCTCGTCCCCGGCGCGACCGACCCGCAGGGCCGCAAGGGCGTCGGCGTCCAGTTCGAGGACGACGCGTGGCGCACGCTGTTCCTGTTCGAGCCGGATACCGGCGCGTTGCTGGGCACCCGGTCGATCGGCAAGAAGGAGGTCCCCGGCCGGACGATCAGCGACTGGTGGCTCGTAGTTGACGCGACGCGCACCGATTCTGCTCCGACGACCGTGCGCTGACATCAGGGGTTGCGCAAATCGCCTTCCTGCGGCATCGTTGAACGCAGCAATGGCAGATCCGCCGGACCCCTTAGGGCATATTCCCGGCGGCGAGCTTTAGCTCGTCACACCACGGCTCTGAAGCCTGGCGGCCGCGTAGCGGCCCCCATCAAGATTCGGAGGCAGCCCGAACGGTGACAGCGTTCGGGCGCCCCGCACCTCACTCTCCGCGCAACGTGAAGTCGAACGTCCGCGCAACATCAGGACGCTCGTTCACGAGCCCGATCTCGGCGTCGAAATCCGCCCACTGCTCGAGCACGGGGCGGTCGAGCTTCAGGTCGTCCGCGAAGATCGGCAGCACCGCGTCCAGCTGCGCGCGCATCAGCTCGAGGTCGTCGGTCTCGGCCGCCTTCGCGATCACGTCGACCGCCTCCTCGGGCCGCGCGCGCGTGGTTTCCAGACCACGTGCGATCGCGTCCAACGCGCCCTCGATCCGCGCCCGCTCGGACGCCAACGTCGCGCGCGAGGTGAAGAACACGACCTCCGGGTACGGCGGCGCGCCGTAGTCCTCCACGCGGAACTCGTTCGCCTCGAGCCCCCGCTGCTTCAACGCGACGCCCTCCGCGTTCCAGAACACCGGCACCGCGTCCACGCGCTTGGTCAGCAGCCGCGAGACGGCGTTGAAGCCGATCGTCACCTGCTTGATCTTCGACACGTCCCCGCCGTCGTGGCCGACGATCGCCTCCAGGAACGCCGGGTCGGACGGGAGCCCGGACACGCCGACCGTGCGGCCTTCCAGATCGCGTGGCCGAGCCACGTCCGGCTGCGCCACCAGCGCGGCCAGCGGCTTGCCGACCAACGCGCCGACGGCGACCACATCGGTCCCCGCCTCGCGAGCGATCGCCAGGTCGTGGATGTCCAGCACCCCCAGCTCGACCTTGCCGCTCGTGACGAGCTTCAGGCCGTCCGGCCCGCTCCCGGGCTTCTGGATCTTCACGGCGTCGCCGGCGAGGTAGATCGGCGCGTGCACGGGATTGGGGACGAAGTCGAGCGCGATCGTGACCGGGCGCGCGGGCGGCGACGAGGGCGAAGACGGCTTCTCGTCATCGCCACATCCGGCGACGACGAACATCAAGGTCAGAACAGCAACAAGACGACGCATGCGGCCAGAGACCGTAGCCTGTCCCGGAGTGCTCGCCGACGAGGTCCGCCGCCACTGCGCCCAGATCGCCGCCTCGGCGAAGCACGTCACGATCGACCTCGACGCGCCGATCGCGCTGGACGGCGTGGCCGGCCTCGACGACACGCTCCACTTCCTCGAGGGCAGCGAGGAGGACGTCGCCCGCTACGTCTTCATCCTCGACGCGATCAACTTCGGCTCGGGCTTCTTCCACGAGCTCGCCACCACGACCGACGCGATCACGGAGCGTCTCACCGCCCACGCGCGCGAGCACGGCCCGTGGACCGCCGACGCCCTCCAGCATCTCGACGCGCGCCAGGTCGGAAACACGCTCGGCCTCGAGCCCAGCCACCGCCTCACGCACCTGTACGCCGAAGCGCTCAACCAGCTCGGCGCCTGGCTCCCGGACAACCCGATCGGCGCCACCGCCGACGACCTCGCCCGCCGCCTCACCCAGATGCCGTTCTTCGCCGACCACGGCTTCTACAAGCGCGCCCAGATCACCGCTAACGACCTCCAGCTCGCGGGCGTCGCGGACTTCCCGGACATCGACCGCCTGACGATCTTCGCCGACAACCTCGTCCCCCAGGTCCTGCGACTCGACGGCGTCCTGATCTACGACGACGCGCTTGCCCACGCGGTCGACGAGCAGCTCGAGCTGCCCGCGGGCGGTGAGTTCGAACGCGAGCTGCGCGCGACCGCCGTCCACGCCTGCGAGCAGCTCGCGGCCAAGGCGCAGGTCCCGCCCCGCACACTCGACAACTGGCTCTGGAACCGCGGCCAGCACCCGCCCTACAGCGAGCGCCCCGCGCACATCACCAAGACGGTCTTCTACTGATGAGCGGCGCGTTCGAAGGCATCGTCGGCGACCTCGAGTACCCGATGTTCATCGTCACCGCGCCCGGCCCGCTCGGCTGCCTGGTCGGCTTCACCACGCAGTCGAGCATCGACCCGCCGCGGTTCATCGTCTGCCTGAGCCACAAGAACCGCACCTATCGCGAAGGTCACAACGCACCCGCGCTCGGCGTCCACGCCGTGCCCGCCGACGCGGAGGACCTCGCGCGCCTGTTCGGGGGCGAGACCACCGACAAGACCGACAAGTTCGCGCGCACGGACTGGCGTGAGGGCCCGCACGGCGTGCCGATCCTCGCGCGCTGCGAGAACTGGTTCGTCGGCCGCGTGCTTACCCGTGTCGACGCCGGGGATCACGACGCGTTCCTGCTCGAGCCGATCACCGGCGAGTCCGGCGCGGGCGACGAGTTCACGTTCCATCGGGCCAAGCGCATCGACCCGGGCCACGAAGCCTGAGCGGTCGCTGTCGGGCGTCTGACCTCGCTTCGGACGGGGCTCAGATAACGCGCGTAAGGTCGCGTCCAGTCCCAATGCGCCCCCAGCAAGACTTGTGGCGACGCGCGCGTGCAGGAGACCAGGGCGCGCGCGCCCGCCTGATCGAGCAGCACATGCCGCTGGCGAGGTCACTCGCCAGCCAGTACCGGCACGCGAGGGAACCGCTGGATGACCTCTGCCAGGTCGCGAACCTCGGCCTCGTGAAGGCCGTCGACCGCTACGACGCCGAGCGCGGCATCGCGTTCACGTCGTACGCGGTGCCGACGATCCTCGGCGAGCTCAAGCGCCACTTCCGCGACCGCACGTGGACGATCCACGTCTCGCGCGGCATGCAGGAGGCGATCGCCCGCGTCGCGCGCGTCAGCGAGGACATGCGCGCGGAGCTCGGGCGCTACCCGAGCGTGCGCGAGGTGGCGGGCGTGACGGGCATGTCGATCGAGCACGTCACCGAGGCGCGGCTCGCCGAGGGCGCGTCCCGCCTGGCGAGCCTCGACGCGCCCGCCGGCACGCGCGACGAGCCGGGCGACAACGGGCTCGCCGACACGCTCGGCCGCGACGACCGCGGCCTGGACCGCGTCGAGGACGCCGTCTGGATCGAGCAGCTCGCGGGCGGCCTCACCGACCGCCAGCGCGAGGTCCTGCGGCTCCGCTTCGTCGAGGACCTGGTGCAACGCGAGATCGCCGAGCGCGTGGGGCTCTCGCAGATGCACGTCTCACGGATCCTGCGCGACACGCTCGCCCAGCTCGCCGACGCGGCGTAGCCCGAGCAGCGCGATGTCGTCGTCGTGCGTCGGGGGGAGCGCGGCGATGAGGTGCTCCGCGATCGCCTCCAGGGCGCCGTCGTCGACCCGTGTCGCGGTCGCCGCGAGAGCGTCGAGCCCGATGTCGATCGACGCCGTACGCGACTCGACGAGCCCGTCGGTGTAGAGCCACAGCGTCTGGCCGACTCCGAGCGTGAACGTGTTCGACGAGCAGCCGTCGACTTCACCGAACCCGAGCGGCGGGCAGGGCGGCGTGTCGACGTAGCCCTGCCCGGTCACGAACGGCGGCAGATGTCCGGCCGTGGCGACCTCGCAGGCACCGCTCGCGAGGTCGAGCACGACGTAGACGACGGTCGCGAACGTGATCTCGTCGGCCGACTGGTTCACCAGCGTGTGCAGGTCGTCCAGCACCGCGCCGGGCCCGGCGCCCTTGAGCGCGTAGGCGCGCAGCGCATTGCGGAGCTGGCCCATCGTCGCGGCGGCGTCCAGCCCGCGCCCGCCGACGTCGCCGATCACGATCCCGATCCGCCCGTCCGGCAGCCGGAACGCGTCGTACCAGTCACCGCCGGCGTGGTCGCGCGCGTCGCTCGGCACGTAGCGGACCGCCAGCTCGTAGCCGGGCAGGTCGGGCAACGTGCCGGGCAGGAGCGCGCGCTGGAGGATCTCCGCGGCGCGGTGCTCGCGGGCGAACAGCCGTGCGTGGTCCAGCGCGAGCCCGGCGCGGCGGCCCAGCTCCTCGGCCAGCTCCAGGTCACGGGCGCCGTAGACGCGGCCCGACTCGGCCCAGACGAAGGTGATCGCGCCGAGCGTGCGGCCACGGGCGATCAGCGGGACGACCATGACGGAGTGCATCTTCAGCTCGCGCACGAGGCGGATCTGCTCCTCGTCGAGCGCGGCCGCCTCGAGCAGCGCGCGGTCCAGCTCGGGGTAGAGCTCCGGGCGGCCGCTGCGGATCACCGCGGGCGCGCCGGTGGGCGACTCCGGGTCGGGCGGGTAGCGCGCCTGCAGCTCCCACGCCCAGCGGACCTTCTCGGGGTCGACGTGGGCGACGGCGACCTGCTCGAAGTCGCCGTCCGGGCTCTTCGCGAGCTGGACGGCGCACCAGTCGGCGAGCCGCGGGACGGCGAGCTCGGCGACCTCCTCGAGCGTCTGCACCGGGTCCATCGAGGCCGCGAAGCGCTGGGAGATCGTGTCCAGGAACGCACGCGAGTCCTCGCGGCGGCGGCGGTCGGTGACGTCCGAGAGCAGGCCGATCACCCGCTCGGTGGCGCCCTCGTCGTTCGTGAGGACGCTGGCGCGGGCGTGCAGCCAGCGCTCGCCCTGCTCGGGGTGGTTCACGCGCAGGTCGAACTCGTAGCTCGTGCCCTCGCGCAGCGCCTGCTCGATCACCCCCGCGATCCGGTCGCGGTCCTCCGGGTGGACGATGCGGTCGAGGAAGTCCCCGATGCCGCTGGGCTGCGTCCCGCGCGGGAGGCCGTAGAGCGGGCCCATGTTGTCGGACCACTCGACGTGGTCGGTGACGACATCCCAATCCCAGAACCCGGTCTCGGTCCCTTCCAGGGCGAGACGCAGGCGCTCCTCCAAGCCCCGAAGCACGAGGCCACTCTATGGCTAGCGGAGGATCAGATGTGAATCGCCGAACTCGTGGCGGCGGTAGCCCTTGTCCAGCGCGGCGGCGTAGGACCGTTCGATCAGGTCGGTGCCGCCGAGCGCTTCGAGCATCAAGAGGTGCGAGGCGTCCGGGTCGTGCCAGCCGGTGATCAGGCCGTCGACGACACATGGCGGGCGGTCGGGGGTGACCACGAGCGTGGTCCAGCCGCCGCCGGGGTGGACGATGCCGACCGCGTCGGCCACCGTCTCGAGCGCGCGGACGACCGTGGTGCCGACGGCGATCAGCCGGCCCTCACGCGCGTTGATCCGGTGCGCGGTGTGCTCGGACACGAAGTAGCGCTCGGGGTAGGGGCGCTCGCCGCGCTCCTGGGAGGAGACGCCGGTGTGGAGCGTGATGCGCTGGACGCTGACACCACGCTCGCGGAGGGCTTCGAGCGTGGCTCGCGTGAACGGCCGCGCGGCGCTCGGCATCTCCGCGCTGCCGGGCTCGGTGGCGAAGAGCGTCTGGTAGTCGGCGAGCGGGTGCGGCGTGGGGTCGTGGGCGTAGCGGATCGGCGCGCCGTGGCGGTCGAGGTAGGTGAGGAGCGGTTCGGGGAGGTCCAGCTCGGCGATCCACAACCGGCCCGGGCTGAGGTACGGCGCGAGCAGCGTGGCGGTCGCGCCGGCGGGGAGCTGGAGGGTCCCGGCACGGCCCTGCGCGCGGCGGCCGTTCGCGCGCAGCTCGACGACCCAGCGGTCGGGGTGGGTCGGGTCGGGGGTGGAGAGGTGCAGGTCGACGGGCGTGCCGTCGGACTTGCGCGCGGGCAACGCCGCCGGGATCGTCGCCGACGCGTTGACGATCAGCAGGTCGCCCGCGCGCAAGTGGGTGGGGAGGGAGTCGAAGGTGGTGTGGACGAGCGGGCGGCCGGGCGCGGCGACCATGAGCCGGACCGGGTCCGTGGCGAGCGCCCGGAGCGCGCGGTTCATGCCGGCACCAACTCACTCGCCTGGTAGCGGCCGGAGCGCAGGTCGCCCTCGACCAGCGCGAGGAGGCCGGGCACGCTCGCCTCGGGCGGCGGGCGGTCGGAGATGTCTTCGCCCGGGAACGCCTCTTGGTGCAGTCGCGTGTTCATGTCGCCGGGGTCGACGGAGTAGATCCGCAGGTCGTGGTGCTCGATCGCGAGCACGGCGGTGGCGTGGTCGAGCGCGGCCTTGGCCGAGCCGTAGCCGCCCCAGCCCTCGTACGGCTCCTCGGCGGCGTCGGAGGTGACGTTGATGATCCGTGGCCGGTGCGGGAGCGCGAGCTGGATCAGCGCGAGCGGCGCGAAGACGTTGACGGCGTAGACGTGCTCGAGCGTGGCCAGCGGGTACCTCGCCAGGCCGGGCTGCGGCGACGGGCCGAGCACGGAGGCGTTGTTGACGAGCAGCTGCAGGTCGTCGCCGGCGGCGGCGATCAGGGCGGCGCGGTGCTCGGGGTCGGTGACGTCGCCGGGGATGGCGATCGTGTCGGGGAGCTCGGCCGCGACCTCGTGCAGCGGACCGGACACGCGCGCGTCGATGACGAGCCGCCACCCGCGCTCGCTCAGGGCGCGGGCCAGCGCGAGTCCGAGGCCACGGGAGGCGCCGGTGACGATGGCGGTGGGCATGCCGCCGAAGCTACGCCGGGCCCTGCCCGCCCACCATCGGGAATTGGGCCTAGGACCCCTCCACCAGGCCGTGGCGGACGGCGTACAAAGCGGCCTGGGTGCGGTCGGTCAGGTCGAGCTTGTTGAGGATGTGGGAGACGTGCGTCTTGACCGTCTTCTCGGCCACGCCCAGCTCGAGCGCGATCACCTTGTTCGGCCGGCCCTTGGCGATCAGCACCAGCACTTCGCGTTCGCGGGAGGTGAGGTCGTCGACCTGAGCGGGCGCGCCGCCGCCGGCCGCGATCTCCTCGACGACGCGGGTGGCGATCGTGGGCGAGAGCGGCGCGTTGCCGGTGTGCGCGGAGCGGATCGCGTTGACCAGCTCGGCGGGCTCGACGTCCTTGAGCAGGTAGCCCGCGGCGCCCGCCCGGAGCGCGGCGAAGAGCTTGTCGTCGTCGCCGAAGCTTGTCAGCACGATGATCCGCGCGCGGGTGCCGCGCAGGCGCTTCAGCGCACCGACGCCGTCCAGCCGCGGCATCACGAGGTCGAGCAGGATCACGTCGGGATCGGTGCGCTGCGCGGCGTCCACCGCAACCTCGCCGTCGCCCGCCTCGGCGACGACCTCGATGTCCTCCTGCAGGTCCAGGAACGTGCGCAGGCCCTGACGCACGACCGCGTGGTCGTCGGCGAGCAGGACGCGGATCACAGCGCCAGCTCCAGGGTCACGGTCGTGCCGATGCCGCGTTCGCTGCGCACGGTCAGGCTCGCGCCCATCTCCGTCGCGCGCTCCTCCATGCTCGTCAACCCGAGCCGCTGGCCGCGCACCTCCGGTCCGGACGGGTCGAAGCCGACGCCGTCGTCGACGACGGTCAGCGTGGTCCCGCGCAACCGCACCTCGATCCGCGTCGCGTCCGCGTGGCGCAGCGCGTTGCCGAGCGCCTCCTGCGCGATCCGCAGCACCTGCGTCGCGCACTCGGGCGAGAGCCGCGGCACCTCGCACACCTTCAGGTCGACCTCCTGGCCCGTCACGCGTCGCAGCACCTCGACGTGCTTGCGCAGGACGGTCGCGAGCCCCTCGGCCTCGAGCGACGCCGGGCGCAGCTCGAAGACGACCGCGCGCAGCTCCTCCATCGCCTCGCGGGCCAGGTCGCTCACCCGCTTGAGCTCCACGCCCGCTTTGGACGGGTCGCGGTCGAGCAGGGTGTGTGCGGACTCCGCCGCGAGCTTGACCCCGAACAGCCGCTGCGTGACGGAATCGTGCAGCTCGCGCGCCAGCCGGTTGCGCTCCTCGACGATGCTCAGCTCCCGTGAGCGCTCGTGCAGGCGCGCGTTCTCGATCGCGATCGCGGCGTGCGCGGCGAGCAGCTGGATGAGGCTCTGGTCCTCGTCGTCGAAGTGCGATCCGTCCTCCTTCACGGTGAGGTAGATCGCGCCGATCACCTCGCCGCGCGACACGATCGGGACGCCGAGGAACGAGCGCATCTGCGGGTGCGCGCGCGGCCACCAGCCCCGGAAGCGCGGGTCGGCGGTGATGTCGTCCGTGAGGTGCGGCTCGGGCGAGTCCAGCATCGCGCCGAGCATCCCGTGCGTGCGCGGCAGCGGGCCCATCGCCTCGATCAGCTCGTCGCTCATCCCGGACGTGATGAAGCGGGCGAACGCACCCTCGCCGTCGGGGATGCCGAGCGCGGCGTAGCGGGCGCGGCCGAGCTCGCGCGCGGAGTCCACGATCCGCTGGAGCACGGAGTCGACCTCGTGCTCGGCGGCGATCGCGAGCACGACGTCGCTCAGCGTGCGGAAGGCGGTGCGCTCCATGAGCTGATCAATCGTGACGCGGCGGCGGCCCGCGTTCAATCCGGCGCAGGTCCTAGGACCTTGCCCGGGTTGAAGAGCCCTTCGGGATCGAGCGCGACCTTGATCGCGCGCATCATCGCCAGCGCCTGCGGGCCGTGCTCGAGCTCCAGGAAGGCCAGCTTGCCGTAGCCGACGCCGTGCTCGCCGGTGCACGTGCCGTCGTAGCCGATCGCGCGCCGGACGAGCCGGTCGTTGAGGTCCTTCGCGCGCTGCAGCTCGTCCGCGTCGTCGGGGTCGACGAGGATCGCGAGGTGGAAGTTGCCGTCGCCGACGTGGCCGACGATCGGCGCGGTCAACCCCGAGGCGTCGAGGTCGGCCTTGGTCTCGGCGATGCAGGCGGCGAGGTTGGAGATCGGGACGCAGGCGTCGGTGGTGAAGCCCTGGGCGCCGGGCCGGAGCGCCCGCGCGGACTCGTAGGCGCCGTGGCGGGCGTGCCAGAGCGCGCGCCGCTGCGCCTCGTCCGCCGCCCAGTCGAACCCGAGGACGTTGTGCGTGCGCGCGATCGCCTCGACGTCCTTGGCCTGCGCCTCGGTCTCGGCGGGCGTGCCGTGGAACTCGAGCAGAAGCGTCGGCGCGACTTCCAGCGCCAGCTCGAAGTGGCGGTTGACGGCGTCGATCTGGACGTCGTCGAGCAGCTCGATCCGGGCGACCGGGATCGCGTGCGCAAGCACCTCGATCACGCAGTTCACAGCGTCGTCGAGCGCGGGGAAGGCGCACGCCGCGGCGGTCATCGACTCGGGCGTCGGCTGCACGCGCAGCGTGACCTCGGTGATCAGGCCGAGCGTGCCCTCGCTGCCGACGAACAGCCGCGTGAGGTCGTAGCCGGCGCTCGACTTGCGGGCGCGGCTGCGCGTCTTGACGATCTCGCCGTCCGCGGTCACGACGGTGAGGCTGAGGACGTTCTCGCGCATCGTGCCGTAGCGCACGGAGGTGGTGCCGGACGCGCCCGTGGCGACCATCCCGCCGAGGCTCGCGTCCGCGCCCGGGTCGACGGAGAAGAACACGCCCTCGGGGCGCAGCTTCGCGTCGAGCTGCCGGCGCGTGACGCCCGCCTGCACGGTGACGTCCATGTCCTCGACGGACAGCCGCAGGATCTGGTCCATCTGGGACGTGTCGATCGACACGCCGCCCGCGAGCGCGGCGATGTGGCCCTCGAGGCTCGTGCCCGCGCCGAACGGGACGATCGGCGTGGCGTGCCGCTTGCACACGCGGACGACCCGCGCGGCTTCCTCGGTGTCCCGGGGATAGACGACGAAGTCCGGCGCGGCGGGCGGGTGCCAGCCCTCGTCGGTGCCGTGGCGGCGCAGCTCGTCCGCCCCGGTGACGACGCGGTCGGCGTCGAGCGCCGCGATCAGGTCCTCCTCCAAGCCCATCGCCGCTCACTCTACGTAGACCGAGCGCGTGACCTCCTTGCCGTTGCGTAGGTGCGCCGTGGCGGTCGCGTTGCCGCCGGGGAACTGACCGTCGTAGACCGCGATGAACATGTGGTGGGTGGGGCTGGGGACGAGCGTGCGGACGTCGCGCGGCGTGCGGATGGTCACCGACATCACGTCCGGGTGCACGCTCCCGTGGAAGACGATCCGGTTGGACAGCGTCCGACGCTCGATCTGGCCGCGGTCATCGGCGCCTCCGGGGATGCTGGAGCGGAGCGTCGTGACTCGCAGTGGGTAGGCGCGGGTCGGCTTCGGCAGCCCACAGCCGATCTCGAACTCGCCCGTCGTCGAGAACGTGTCCAGGACCGGGTCGACGTAGCCGAGCTGCGTGCCGACGAGCCGCCCCGGCGCGGAGTAGCAAAGTCCGCCCTTGCTGCTCTTGTGGACGATGACCGCCCACGGCTCGCCGCCCGCGGGATCGGGCGCGCGGACCTCGACCGACCGCGTGCCCGGCAGCGGGCGCTCCCGCTTGTCGTTGGGGAGCGACCGTGCGTGATCGAACCGCTCGGTCGATCCGTCGCGACGCTCGATCACGCCGCGCAGGCCGCGGTTGCTCTCGCCGGACACGACGCGGAGGACGACGCCCTCCGAGCCGACCGGGATGCGTGGCCCACCCTCGGGCGTGACCGCCACGACGTCCTCGGCGACCGGGCCCCAGGTGATCGCGCGCGCGGGCCGCGGCGCGCCGTCGGGTGGGACGGTGACGGTGCCGAGGCCGAACACGCTGCTGCCGAGCTTCGCCAGGCGACTGGGCGGCATGCAGTTGGAGGGGACGCCGTAGTGCCCGGGAGCGTGCGTCGTGAACGTGCCTTCCCCGTCGATCCAGCCGAACTGCTCGCCCTCGATCCGGCCGAGCTCCCAGCACTCGGTACGCGTGGCCTTCAGCTCCTTCAGCGCGCCGGCCGGCATCTGGTCGCGCAGCTCCTTCGGCGGCAGCTGGGGCTTGACCGCGGCGGCGAAGTGGCGCACGGCCCAGGGCGCGGCGCCCTCGGGGTCGGGGACCTGGACGAGGAGCCGCACGTCCTCGGCCTTCAGCGGCTCGGGCGTCGGCTGGGCGGGCGTGGCCTGCGCGGCGATCGCGGGCGGCTTGGGCTTGGGCGGCGGATCGTCCTCGGCGGCGGCGAGCACGGCGGTCGCGCCCGCGGCGGAGCCGAGCAGCGCGGCGGCCAGGGCGAGGCGGGCGATCATCGGGGTCTCCGGGACTTCACGAGGTCGGGGACGAGGCCCTCGCCGGGCTTGCCGTGCTGGACCGTGCCGTCGGCGAGCGTGACGTCGAGGCTCAGGGTCTCCGGCTTCGTGGTCGCGGGGAGCACGGCGGCGAACGCGCCCTGCTTGGAGATCGTCAGCGCCTTCGGTGCGCCGGCGCCGAGCAGGACGACCTTGCGGACGGCGTCGTGGCTGCGAGCGACGCCCCACACGACCGTGCGCTCCGGCGCGTTCAGCCACGTCCAGCGGTCGAAGCCGGGGACGCCCTGGTCGCCGGGCCGGAGCGTGCGCGCGTCGGCGACCCACAACCGCTTGGACTTGCGCAGGCCGAGGCAGGCCGTCGGGCTCTTCACGCGCTCCTGCCCGCTCGCCCGCGCCTCGCGCACGAAGGCGCAGCGCAGGCGCGTGCCCAGCACGTAGCGGTCGACCGCCCACGCCTGCGCGCCCTCGGGGTCGGGGACCGTCGAGCGGCTGTTGCCGAGCTTGTGGCGCTCGCTGTGACCGTCCGCGAACTCCAGCCGCAGGTCGAGCAGGTGGTCCTCGGGGTAGCCGCGCAGGACGGCGACGTACGTGCCGCCCGGGCCGAGCTTCAGGCGCCGCTGGCCGGTGGCCGTGAGCATCACGGCCGCGCGCAGGTCGTCCCCCGCGACGCCGTAGACCACCGAGCGCACGTCCTTGCGGAGATCCGCGGCCATCACTCGCGCGCCCGTCAGCGTCCCGCCCTGGCCGCAGGCGTCGGAGAGCTCGCCCGGCAGGCGCCGGAACGTGCCGTCGAGCCCGACGAGCCCGAACACGCCGTCCTGCACCTGGCCGACCGTCGTGCACGTGAACCCGGTCTTCGAGCGCGCGACCCGCAGCGTCCACGGCGGCCCGCCGCCGGGGTCGGCCGCGCGGAGCTTGCTGACCACGGCGGTGCCCGCGAGCGGCGTCTGCTCGTCCGGGACCTGCTCGGGCACGGGCGCGGAGATGACGGTCTGCCGCAGCACCACCGCGGTCGCGGCGCCGCTCGTCGCGCCGACCGGCAGCACGACCGCGAGCGCGATCGCGACGGAGCGCAGTCGCCGGCGCCGCGGCGGGCGCCGCGCACGGGCCACGAGCCGCTCGCCGAAGGCCTCGATCGAGGGGAGCTCGTCGCGCCGCGCGGCTGCGACGAGCGCGTCGCCGGACGCCGCGAGGGCGGGAAGATCGTCACCGCGGCCGGGCGGGGCGCCGCCGCCC
>NZ_JAPDDP010000123.1 GCF_027587195.1 Solirubrobacter phytolaccae
CGACGCGCGACGACGCCGTCGCACTTGCCGCGGACGCGCCGCGCCGCGATGCGCCGGCCCGCACCACGCCGTCGCGCGGCACCTCGCCGGCTCGCGCCGCCCTGCGCGCCTGGCGCGAGGACGCGTCCGCGCATCCCTCTCCCAACGCGGGCGTGATCGAGGCCACGTTCGCCGGCGCGCTCGGGCTCAAGCTCGGCGGGACGCTGGCGTACGAGGGGCGTGTGGAGCACCGGCCAGAGCTGGGAACGGGGCGCGAGCCCGGGCCGGCCGACGTCACGCGCGCCATCCGGCTCGCGCGCAACGTCGCGCTCGCCACGGCCGCGCTCGCGATCCTCTGGAGCCGGCGATGAAGGGCGCGATCCTCGTCACCGGGACGGCATCGGATGCCGGCAAGAGCGTCGTGGTCGGCGCGATGTGCCGCTGGCTCAAGCGCCAAGGCGTGTCCGTGGCGCCGTTCAAGGCGCAGAACATGTCGCTGAACTCGACGGTCACGCCGGGCGGCGCGGAGATCGGCCGGGCGCAGGCGATGCAGGCTGCGGCGTGCGGGATCGAGCCCGAGGCGGCGATGAACCCGGTGCTGATCAAGCCGTCCGGGAACCGCAAGTCGCAGGTCCTGGTCATGGGCAAGCCGTACGCCAACGCGACCGCGCGCTCGTACCAGGAGCTCAAGCACGAGCTCAAACAACCCGTCGTGGACGCCCTCACCGACCTGCGCTCCCGCTTCGACGTCGTCGTGTGCGAGGGCGCGGGCAGCCCCGCCGAGATCAACCTGCGCCAGGGGGACCTCGCGAACATGGGCCTCGCCCGCGCGGCGAACCTCCCCGTCCTGGTCATCGGGGACATCGACCGCGGCGGCGTCTTCCCGTCCCTCTACGGCACGCTCGCGCTGCTGGAACCCGAGGACCAGGCGCTGATCGCCGGCTTCCTGATCAACAAGTTCCGCGGCGACCCGAGCATCCTCGACCCCGGTCTGGAGATGCTCAAGGGCCTGACCGGACGGGACACGTTCGGCGTCCTGCCGTGGCTCGACGGCCCGTTCATCGACGCCGAGGACTCGCTGGCGCTCCGAGAGACGCCGCGCGACGGCGGCACGCTCGACGTCGCCGTCATCCGGCTCCGCTGGCTGAGCAACTTCACCGACGTCGACGCGCTCGCCGCCGAGCCGGGCGTCTCGGTGCGGTACACGCGCTCGCCCGCGGACGTCGAGCGCGCGGACCTCGTCGTCCTGCCCGGCACGAAGGCCACCGTCGAGGACCTCAAGCGCCTGCGCGAAGACGGCCTGGACCAAGCGCTCAAACGCCGGAAGGGCCCGATCCTCGGCATCTGCGGCGGCTACCAGATGCTGGGTCACGCGATCGAGGACGGCGTCGAGTCCGAAGACAGCGCGACCGGCCTGGGCCTGCTCGACGTCAACACGACCTTCCACCCCGAGAAGCTCCTGCGGCAGGTGACCGGGACCGTCTTCGGCGCGCCCGCCGCCGGCTACGAGATCCGCCACGGCCGCGTCGACCGCGACGAGCCGCTCATCCAGCAGGGCGACGTGCTCGGCACCGCCTGGCACGGCCTGCTCGAGGGCGACGCGGTCCGGCGCGCCATCCTCCGATGGGTCGCGGAGCGCACGCACCGCGACTGGACCCCGGGCACGCGCGCGTTCGCGGACGTGCGCGAGGCCCACCTCGACCGACTCGCGGACTGGTTCGGCGCCCACGTCGACGCCCCCGCACTCATCAACCTGATCGAAACCGGCGCCCCGGAAGGGCTCCCGACCATCCCGCCAGGAGGCACCGCGTGCTCCGTCTTTTGACCACGGCCGACACCGAGATCCTCGCCGCCGCGCACGCGCTGCGCCGGCTCGGCGACGACTTCCCCGAGGTCCGCTGTGCGAACCCGAGCACGCTGGAGGACATCCCGACTTTCGTCGACGGTGCCGCGGTCGTGGTGGTGCGCCTCCTCGGCGGTCGCCGCGCCTGGCCGGAGGGCGTGAACGAGCTCCGCAGCCTCGCCGACCGCCACGGCTTCGCCCTGATCCTCCTCGGCGGCGAGGCCGACCCCGACGCCGAGCTCGCGGAGCTGAGCACGGCGCCCGGCGGCGCCGTCGGCCAGGCCTTCGAGTACCTGCGCCACGGCGGCGTCGAGAACACGCGCGAGCTCCTCAGCTTCCTGAGTGACACCTTCGCGCTGACGGGCTACGGCTTCGAGGACCCGCAGCCGCTCGAGGACGTCGGCTTCTACCCGGCCAAGCCCGAGCCCGACGGCCGGCCGCGCGTCGGCGTCGTCTTCTACCGCTCCCACTTCGCCACCGGCAACACGGCCTTCATCGACGCGCTGAGCAACGCCATCGAGGAGGCCGGCGGCCAGCCCGTCCCCGTCTGGGCCTACTCCCTGCGCGGCGACTCCCCCGCCCTCAAGCTCCTCGACGGCCAGATCGACGCGCTGATCACGACGGTGCTGGCGAGCGGCGGCTCCCACGCCGGCGACGAGTGGCACGCGGAGGCGCTCGAGGCGCTCGACGTGCCGGTCATCCAGGCGCTGTGCGCGACGACGTCCCGGCAGCGCTGGGAGGAGTCCGACGGCGGCCTGACCCCGCTGGACGCCGCGATGCAGGTCGCGATCCCCGAGTTCGACGGCCGCATCATCGGCGTCCCGATCTCCTTCAAGGAGCCGATCCCCGACACGCCGTTCGAGGCCCTGCACTACGCGCCCGACCTCGAGCGCTGCGGCCGTCTCGCGCGCCTCGCCGTCAACCACGCGCGCCTACGGACGCTCGACCGCAGCGAGCAGCGCACCGCGATCGTCCTGTCGTCCTTCCCGACCAAGCACGCCCGGATCGGCAACGCGGTCGGCCTGGACACGCCCGCCAGCGCGATGATGCTGCTGGACGCGCTGAAGGAAGCGGGTCACCGCGTCGAGCACGACTACGAGGACGGCGACGCCCTCATCCACGCCCTGATCGCGACCGGCGGCCACGACCAGGACTTCCTCTCCGACCACCAGCTCGCGCAGGCGACGACACGGCTCTCCTTCGCCGACTACACCGAGTGGTTCAACACGCTCCCGAGCGAGCTCACGCAGCCGATCCTGGACACCTGGGGTCCGCCGCCCGGCGAGCACTACACCGACGGCGAGGACTTCGTGATCGCGGTCCTGGAGCTCGGCAACGTGCTGCTCGCGATCCAGCCGCCGCGCGGCTACGGCGAGAACCCGGTCGCGATCTACCACGACCCCGGCCTCGCGCCCGCCCACCACTACCTGGCGACCTACCGCTGGCTCTCCCAGCGCGTCGACGCGATCGTCCACCTCGGCAAGCACGGCACGCTCGAGTGGCTGCCGGGCAAGGCGCTGGGTCTGAGCAACGCCTGCGCGCCCGACGCCTGCCTCGCGGACATCCCGCTCTTCTACCCGTTCGTGGTCAACGACCCCGGCGAGGGCATGCAGGCCAAGCGCCGCGCCCACGCCGTCGTGATCGACCACCTCGTGCCGCCGATGATGCGCGCCGAGACCTACGACGAGCTGGCCAAGCTCGAGCAGCTGCTCGACGACTACGCGCGCGCCGAGGCGCTGGACCCCGCCAAGCTCCCCACGCTCGCGAACCGCATCTGGACGCTGCTGCACGAGGCCGAGCTGCACCGTGACCTGGAGATCCACGAGACCGAGCAGCCCGAGCTCGAGGACTTCGGCGACCTGATCGAGCACGTCGACGGCTACCTGTGCGAGATCAAGGACCTGCAGGTGCGCGACGGCCTGCACATCCTCGGCCAGGTGCCGCAGGGCGAGCAGCTGCGCGGGCTGCTCAACGCGATCCTGCGCCTGCAGGGCTTCCCCGAGGCCGAGCCGGACTACGACCGCCAGCTCGAGATCCTCGGCGCCTTCCTGGCCGACGGCACCAAGACGGGCGATCCGGCGATCGACAAGGTGCTGCAGCTGGCGGAGGAGGAAGTGCTGCCGAAGCTGCTCGCGACCGCCGACGAGATCCCCGCCCTGGTCGGCGGCCTGCACGGCCACCACGTGCTCGCAGGCCCGTCCGGCTCCCCCACGCGCGGGCGGTTGGACGTCCTGCCCACGGGCCGCAACATGTACAGCGTCGACCCGCGCGCGCTGCCGTCCGACCTCGCCTATGAGACGGGCACGAAGCTGGCCGACGCGCTGCTCGCCTCTCACGACGAGCTGCCCGAGACGGTCGGGATCGTCGTCTGGGGCACGGCCGCGATGCGCACCGCCGGCGACGACGCGGGCGAGATCCTCGCGCTGCTCGGCGTGCGGCCGATCTGGCACCCCGAGACGCGCCGCATCAAGGGCCTCGACGTGATCCCGCTGGAGGAGCTCGGCCGGCCGCGCATCGACGTGACCGTGCGCATCTCCGGCTTCTTCCGCGACGCCTTCCCCCACCTCGTGGACGTGCTCGACGACGCCGTGACGCTCGTCGCGGGGCTGGACGAGCCGGAGGACATGAACTTCGTCCGCAAGCACGTGCTCGCCGACGTCGAGGAGCTCGCGGGCGACTGGAAGGCCGCGACCGCGCGCATCTTCGGCGGCCGTCCGGGCACGTACGGCACGGGCATCCTGCAGCTGGTCGACGTCAAGAACTGGCGCGACGACGCCGACCTCGCCGAGGTCTACGAGGCCTGGGGCGGACACGCGTACGGCCGTGGGCGCGGCGGCAAGGAGGCACGCAGCGCGATGCGCCGCCAGTTCGCGCGGATCGACGTCGCGGTCAAGAACATCGACACCCGCGAGCACGACATCCTCGACAGCTCGGACTACTTCGCCGAGCACGGCGGCATGATCGCCTACGTGCGCCACCTGGCCGGCGCCGACCCGCGCGCGGTGATCGGCGACTCGTCCGATCCGAGCAAGCCCGCGTCCCGCTCGCTCGCGGAGGAGGCGCGCCGCGTGTTCCGCTCGCGTGTGGCGAACCCCCGCTGGATCGGCTCGATGATGCGCCACGGCTACAAGGGCGCGTTCGAGCTGTCCGCCACCGTGGATTACCTGTTCGGGTACGACGCCACCACCGGCGTCGTCGAGGACTGGATGTACGAGCAGGTGACGGAGAAGTACGTGGGCGCGGAAGAGGTCCGGGACTTCCTGACGCGCTCGAACCCGTGGGCGCTGCGCGCGATCGCCGAGCGCCTGCTCGAGGCCGCCGACCGCGGCCTGTGGGCGGCGCCGTCGGCCGAAGCGCTCGACACGCTCCGCGAGGCCTACCTCGACGTCGAGGGCGACCTGGAGGAAGCCGGCGACGCTCGCCTTACGGCTCGCGTCGCTTCGAGTGCTCGCCCGGAGGGCTCGCACTCGCCCGCCCAGGAGGGCCCGGCGTGAGCACGGTCTTCCCGTTCAGCGCGCTGGTCGGCCAAGAGGACCTGCGCGAGGCCTTGCTGGTGTGCGCGGTCGACCCCGCGATCTCCGGCGTGCTCGTGCGCGGCGAGCGCGGCACGGCCAAGACGACCGCCGTGCGCGGCCTCGCGCCGTTGCTGGACGGAGCGCTCGTGGAGCTGCCGATCGGCGCGACCGCCGACCGCGTGCTTGGCACGCTGGACCTCGACCGCGCGCTCGGCGAGGGCAAGGCGACGTTCCAGCCGGGTCTGCTCGCCAACGCGCACGAGGGCCTGCTGTACGTGGACGAGGTCAACCTGCTGCCCGACCACCTCGTGGACGTCCTGCTCGACGCGGCCGCGCTGGGCCGCGTGCACGTCGAGCGCGACGCCATCTCGACCTCGTACGACGCCCGTTTCCTGCTCGTCGGCACGATGAACCCCGAGGAGGGCGACCTGCGCCCGCAGCTGCTGGACCGCTTCGGCCTCTCGGTCGAGGTCGTGGGCAGCGGCGATCCTGAGGTGCGCGTCGAGATCGTGCGTCGCCGCCTGGCCTTCGACCGTGATCCGGCGGCTTTCACGGCGCGCTTCGCGGATGAGGAGCGCGCGCTGGAGACGCGGATCGCGGCCGCGCGGGAGCGACTGAGCGCCGTCCGGCTGCCGGACCGCATCCTGCTCCTGATCGCCGGGACCTGCGCCCGCCTCGGCGTGGACGGCCACCGCGCCGACATCGTCACCGCCCGCACGGCTACCGCCCTCGCGGCGCTGGACGGCGACGACGAAGTCACGAGCGACCACGTCAAGCGCGCCGCGAAGCTCGCGCTCGCGCACCGCCGCCGCCGCGGCCCGCTCCAGCAGCCGGGCCTTGACGACTCCGAGCTGGATCAGGCCATGAACGAGTCCGCCCCGGACGACGAGCCCGACCCCACCCCTCCGTCGAGTGATGGTGGTGGTGAGGACGTGCCGCCTCCTTCTGGCAACGGTGCACCTCCTCAGGAGGATCGTCCGTGGCGGGAAGGCGCCCCGTCGCGCGAGCGCATGGATGCCCCGGACACGCCGGGCAAGGCCCCGCTGCTCACCCTCGCCGGCAAGGGCAAGGGCGCCGCGGGTCGGCGCAGCCGCACGACCACCGGCGAGCCCGTGGACAGCCGCCCCGCGGAGGGCACCGTGACCGACCTCGCGCTCGCCGCGACGCTGCGGGCCGCCGCCATCCACGGCGGCAAGATCGGGCCGCACGACCTGCGCGAGCACGTCCGCAGCGGCCGCGAGGGCAACCTGATCGTGTTCTGCGTCGACGCGTCCGGGTCGATGGGCGCGCGCAAGCGCATGTCCCAGGTCAAGGCGGCGATCCTCGGGCTGCTCACCGACGCGTACCAGCGCCGGGACAAGGTCGCGCTCGTCAGTTTCAGCGGCGACGACGCCGTCGTGCACCTGTCACCCACGAGCAGCGTCGAGCGGGCCGCGGAAGCCCTGAGAACCCTCCCGACCGGGGGCCGCACGCCGCTCGCACGCGGGCTCGAGGAGGCCGAGCTGATCATCCGCACCGAGCAACGCCGCGACCCGAGCCGCCGCGCGCTCGCCGTCATCGTCACGGACGGCCGCGCGCACGACCGCGAGGCGGCGCTGCACGCCATCCAGAGCCTGGCCCACGTCGCGGCGGGCGTCGTCGTGCTCGACGGCGAGCAGGGTCCCGTCCGCCTCGGCCTCGCCGCGCAGCTCGCGCAGGCGGCCGGCGCGCAAATCCTTCCCTTGGAGCAAGCCGCATGAGCGAGATCGACGTCCCCCACACGCCCGACGACGCCGGCTCGGCCGAGCCCAAGCGCCGCAAGCCGCGCGACAAGCCGCTGCTGATCGTCATCACCGGTCACGGCAAGGGCAAGTCCACCTCGGCGTTCGGGATGCTGCTGCGCGCGTGGGCGCGCGGCCACCGCTGCGGCGTGTTCCAGTTCGTGAAGTCCGGCAAGTGGAAGGTCGGCGAGGCGAAGGCCGCGCAGGCGCTGGGCGGCATCGACTGGGAGAAGATGGGCGACGGTTGGACGTGGATCAGCCGCGACCTCGAGGAGTCCGCGGACAAGGCGCGCGAGGGCTGGGAAGAGGTCAAGCGGCGCATTCAGAGCGAGCGCTACGAGTTCCTGCTCCTCGACGAGCTGACGTACGCGATCAAGTACGGCTGGATCTCCGAGGAGGAGATCGTCAGCACGCTCAAGAACCGGCCGGGCTTCCAGCACATCGTCGTCACCGGCCGTGATGCGTCCCCGGGGCTGATCGAGGCCGCGGACCTGGTCACGGAAGTCGTCAAGATCAAGCACCCCATGGATCAGGGCATCAGAGCGCAGCAGGGAATCGAGTGGTGATCCCACGGATCGTCATCGCGGGCACCAGCAGTGGCGCCGGCAAGACGACGATCGCGACCGGGATCATGGCCGCGCTCTCGAACGTCGCCGCGTTCAAGGTCGGCCCCGACTTCATCGACCCCAGCTACCACGCGCTCGCGACCGGCCGGCCCGGCCGGAACCTCGACGCGTTCCTGAGCACGCCCGAGCTGATCGCGCCGCTCGTCCGCCACGGCTCCAAGGGTGCCGACATCGCGGTCATCGAAGGCGTGATGGGCCTCTATGACGGCGCGTCCGGGCGCGGCGAGCTGGCCTCCACCGCGCACGTCGCGAAGCTGCTGCAGGCGCCGGTCGTCCTCGTCGTCAACTGCGAGGCGATGGCGCGCAGCGTGGCCGCGATCGTCCACGGCTACCGGACGTTCGACCCCGGCGTGAACGTCGCGGGCGTGATCCTCAACCGCGTCGGCTCAACCTTCCACGCGGACATCCTGCGCGAGGCGCTGCCGGACATCCCCGTCCTCGGCGCGCTGCACCGCGACGCGAACCTCGAGGTGCCCGAGCGCCACCTCGGGCTCGTGCCGGTCGTCGAGCGCGAGCCCCGCGCGAAGGCCGTGATGGAGCACCTCGGCGCGGCGGTCAAGGAGCACTGCGACCTCGAGGCGATCGTCAAGCTCGCGCAGTCCGCGCCCGACCTGCCGGGAGAGGCCTGGGCGCCGAACACGCAGCCCGCGAAGGTGCGCGTCGCGATCGCGCGCGGCCCCGCGTTCTCCTTCCACTACCAGGAGAACCTCGAGCTGCTCGAAGGCGCCGGCGCCGAGCTGGCCGAGTTCGACCCGATGGCCGACGAGGCCCTCCCCGAAGACGCCGGCGCGCTCATCCTCGCCGGCGGCTTCCCCGAGGTGTTCGGGGCCGAGCTGTCGGAGAACGAGGCGCTCAAGCGAGAGATCGCGGCCTTCGACGGCCCCATCCTCGCCGAGTGCGGCGGCCTGCTGTACCTCGCCGAGACGTTGGACGAGCGCCCGATGTGCGGCGTCTTGCCCGTCACTGCCCAGATGGGTTCACGACTGACGCTGGGCTACCGCGAGGCGACGTCACTCAGCGACCACCCCGTGTGGCCGAAGGGCACGATCACGCGCGGCCACGAGTTCCACTACTCGACCGTGTCCGCGGCCGACAACGCCTGGGAGCACCACCGCGGGCGCGAGGGCCACGTGAGCGGGAACGTCCACGCGTCCTACCTGCACACGCACTGGGCCGCGACGCCCGAGGTCGCGGATCGGCTGGTGGCCGCATGCGCCTGATCGGCATCGGCGTGGGTCCCGGCGACCCCGAGCACCTCACCTTGAAGGCGCTGCGGACACTCAAGGAGGCCGACCAGGTCTTCGTCCCCTCCCTCGGTCGCGCCGCGGAGATCGTGTCCGCGCACGTGGAGTGCACGCCGCTGGACTTCGGCATGGGCGACGCCGCGAGCCGCGACGAGCACTGGGACCGGGGCGGCGCCGCCATCGCAGAGGTGGCGCGCACCGGCACCGCCGCCTTCGCCACGATCGGCGACCCGAACGTCTATTCCACCTTCACCTACATCGCCCACACCGTCCGCGCGCTGCTGCCCGACGTGACGATCGAGACCGTCCCCGGCATCACCGCCATGCAGGACCTCGCGGCGCGCTCGGGCACCGTGCTGGCCGAGGGCGAGGAAAGGCTCGCGCTCGTCCCCTACACGGCGGGCGACGAAAAGCTGCGCGAGGCCCTGCAGAGCTTCGACACGGTGATCGTCTACAAGGGCGGCCGCCACCTGCCGCAGGTGCTGGAGGCCGTGCGCGACGCCGACCGCGAGCCCGTGTACGGCGAGGAGCTCGGCCGCGCGAACCAGACGCTCACGGCGCCCGATGGCCGCGCGCCCTACTTCTCGACCGTGATCGCGCCGCCGCGGCGCGAAGGTCGTGGAGGCCGCCTGTGAGCCAGGCCCATCAGCAGGAGGTCGACGCGACCGTCGAGACGCCGCTGCACCGCGCCCCCGCGGAGTGCAAGGTGGCGGCGACGATCCTGTTCGTGGTCGCGGTCGCGCTCGTCCCGCGCGGTCACCTCGTGTGGCCGTACGTGGTCGACGCAGCGATCCTGCTCGTGGTGGCCGTGCTCGCCCAGACCTCGCCGCGCCTGCTGCTGTCGCGCCTGATCATCGAGATCCCGTTCGTGCTGTTCGTGCTGCTGCTGCCGTTCGTGGCCGAGGACGGCTGGTGGCTCGCGTTCGGGATCGTGGCGAAGGCGACGCTGGCCGTGCTCGCGACGGGTGTCCTCGCCTGGACGACGCCGCCCGCGGAGATCCTGCGCGGCGCCGAGCGGCTCGGGCTGCCGAAGCAGATCGTCGGGATCGCCGGCTTCGCGATCCGCTACCTGCAGGTGATCGTCGACGAGCTGGCGCGAATGAAGATCGCGCGTGAGCAGCGCGGGGACACGGCGCGCTGGCTGTGGCAGTCCCGCGCGGCGACGCGCGGGTTCGGCGCCCTGGCCGTCCGCACCTTCGAGCGCGGCGAGCGCGTGCACACGGCGATGCTCGCGCGCGGCTATGACGGGCGGATGCCCACGCTCCAGCTCGCCCCGGCGGCGTCGCCGGTCGCGTGGGTCGGCGCGGCGGCCGTCCCGGTGTGCGCCATCATCGTCCTCGTGCTGTCCCGAGGTTGGCTGTGAGCGTCGCGATCGCCACCGCGTCGCTGCTGGTGGTCGGCCACGGCACGCGCGACGCTGACGGGCTCGAGGAGTTCTGGACGCTCGCCGGGCACGTGCGCGAGGCGGCGGGCGAGCTGCCGGTCGGGTTCGGCTTCATCGAGCTGGCGGAGCCGCTCGTGGACACGGGCATCGACGAGCTCGTCGCGCGTGGGAGTCGCGAGGTGGTCTCCGTGCCGCTCGTGCTGCTCGCCGCCGGGCATCTGAAGAACGACGGACCGGCCGCGCTCACCCGCGCGCGCTCGCGGCATCCCGGCGTGCACTTCCACATGGGCCGCGACCTCGGCATCGAGCCCGTGATCCTCGACATCGCCGAGGACCGCGCGCGAGCGGCGCTGGGCGACACGGACGAAGAGACCGCAGTGGTGTTGGTGGGTCGCGGTTCGAGCGATCCTGACGCGACTTCGGACCTCTACAAGGTCGCGCGCCTGCTGTCGGACAACCGCGGGCTGGGCCTGGTCGAGCCCGCGTTCGCCGGCGTCGCCAAGCCGAACGTCGCCGAGGCCCTGGAGCGCTGCCGCCGGCTCGGCGCCACACGCATCGTCGTCGTCCCGTTCTTCCTGTTCACCGGCATCCTCGTGCCGCGCATCTACGCGCAGGCCGAGGAGTACGCCGCGCAGCACCCGGACCTGACGGTCGTGGCGGGCGCGCACATCGGCCCCGATCGGCGGCTCGCCCGGCTCGTGCTCGAGCGCTACCGCGAGGCGCTGCACGGCGACGTGCGCATGAACTGCGACCTGTGCACGTACCGCGTGCGGCTGCCCGGCTACGAGGACAAGGTCGGCACGCCGATCTCACTCACGCCGCACGGCGACGGTCCCGCGCGTGGTTCGCGCCGGTCACGCCGTGCCACGCGCGCGCCTTTGAAGCTGCCCGCGCTGCGGCCCGCGGCGCCGGTCGAGCCCGGTCCGACGGTGCTGGGCATGACCGACCTGCGCTACGCGTACCCGGACGGGACGGACGCGCTGGCCGGTATCAACCTCGACGTGCGCGCGGGCGAACGCGTCGCGATCCTCGGACCGAACGGCGCGGGCAAGACGACCCTCGGACTCGCGGCCTGCGGCGCGCTGGAGGACCTCAGCGGGACGATCTCGGTGGCGGGCGTCGAGCTGTCGGACAAGACCCGCCGCGAGGTCCGCCGCCGCGCCGGGATCGTCTTCCAAGACACCGACGACCAGCTGTTCATGCCGACCGTGGAGGAGGACGTCGCTTTCGGCCCGGCCAACCAGGGCTTGGAGGGCGAGGCGCTGCGGGAGCGGGTGGACGAGGCGCTGCAGGCCGTCCGCATCCACGAGCTGGCCACGCGCGCGCCGCACTCTTTGAGCGCGGGTGAGCGGCGCCGCGCGGCGATCGCAGGCGTCCTGGCCTGCAAGCCCGACCTGCTGATCCTCGACGAGCCAACCGCCGCCCTGGACCCCGCCGCCCGGCGCGAGCTGCTCGACGTCCTGCGCTCCCTGAAGCTCACGATCCTGCTCGTCACGCACGACCTCCCGTACGCGCTCGAGCTGTGCCCGCGCGCGGTCGTGCTGGACACGGGCCAGGTCGTCGCCGACGGCCCCACGCGCGAGGTGCTAGCCGACGAGGGCTTCATGCGCGCACACCGGCTCGAGCTGCCGGCCGGCTTCAACCCCCTCGTCGCGTGAGCCTCTTTATCGTCGGCCTCGGCCCGGGCGGCCCGGAGCACCGCACCGCGGCGGCGGAACGTGCCGTGCGCGAGGCCGACGTCGTCGTCGGCTACGGCCCGTACGTCGACCAGTGCGCCGATCTGCTGGATGCGCAGGAGGTCGTGCGCGGGCGCATGGGCGAAGAGCTCGAGCGCGCGCGGGAGGCGGTCGAGCGGGCGCGATCCGCGCGGGTCGCGCTGGTGTCGAGCGGCGACGCCGGCGTGCACGGCATGGCCGCGCGCACCCTCGCGATGGCCGAGGGCATCGAGGTGACCGTGGTGCCGGGCGTGACCGCGGCTTTGGCGACCGCCGCCCGACTGGGCGCGCCGCTCGCCGACGACTGGGCGACGCTCTCGCTGTCCGACCTGCACCTGCCGCTCGAGACGGTCGAACGCCGCCTGACGGGCCTGGCCATGTCCGGCATCGCGCTCGCGCTCTACAACCCGCGCTCCAAGACCCGCACGGAGCCGTTCGACCGCGCCCTGGCGATCCTCCGCGAGCACCGCGCCGCGGACACGCCGGTGGTGGTCGCGACCGACGTCGCCCGCGAGGGCGAGACGCTCGAGCACACGACCCTGGCGACGCTCGACCCAACGACGGTCACGATGCGCTCGCTCGTGCTGGTGGCCGGCGAGACCGCGCACTGGTCCGGCGAGTGGCTCGTCGCGCTGCGCGACCTCGCGCCGGACGCGCGCCGCGCCGCGTCTTTGCCGGCGGTCGCCGCCGCCACGCCAGCCGCCACGCCGCCCGCCGCCACGCCAGCCG
>NZ_JAPDDP010000124.1 GCF_027587195.1 Solirubrobacter phytolaccae
GGCGGATGACCCAGCCGAGCACGACGCGCACGGCCTCCCCCGACGCCCGCGGGCGCAGCAGCGGGCATTCCTCGGCGGGGGCGGCCGGCGAGGCACGGGGCGAGCGCGGGGCCGGTGCGGCCGGCGAGGCGCGGCCTCATCGCAGGTCCTCCAGCGCGAGGCGCGGTTCGAGCGCTCGGCCCAGCGCGCGCAGGCCGCGCGACACCCGCGCGCGGGCGGTCTGCTCGGACACGCCGAGCGCGTCGGCGACCTCCGGGTACGGACGTTCCTCGACGACCCGCAGTCGCAGCGCCTCGCGCTGATCGTGCGAGAGCCGCTCGAGCTCGTGGCCGAGCACCGTGCGCAGCGTGTCCAGGCCGGCGAGCTCCTCGATCTCGCGCAGGTCGTCCTCACCCGCGGGCGGCAGCGTCGCGCCGAGCGCCTCCAGCGCGCGCCGCTCGACCGCGCCGCGACGGTGGTAGCGACCGATCTGCCGTCGCGCGATCGTGAACAGCCACGCGCGCTCCTCGGCCTCGCTCGTGCCCCGGAACGAGCGGCGTCCACGGAACGCCTGGGCGAACGTCTCGGCCGTCAGGTCGAGCGCGAGCTCGGCGTCCAGCGTGCGCCGGGCAATGAAGACCAGCACGTCCTGGACCTCCCGGTTGTAGAGCGCGGCGAACGCGTCGGCGTCCTTCATCGCCCTTAGGTGCCACGGCCCCGCGTTCTGTGACGACAGATTCCGATCCGCACGAGCAGGACGAGGAACGCGTAGGGCACCGCGGCCAGCATCACCCAGCTGACGCTGGACGGGTAGTACGCGATGTAGTCCATGCCCGACTCGGGGAGCCCGGGTGGACGGTCCCAGAAGTACTGCTCGTAGACGTTCGCGAACAGGACGGTGACGAACGGCGGGAGGAACACGCCGGCCCAGCCGAACACGGCCACGAACGCCGTGATCGCCGCCGTGCCGATGAGGAAGTAGGCCGTCTCGTCAGGGTCGACGCCGGAAGGCGTCTGCAGGTCGGCGAGCGTCAGGTACGCGCCGAGCGGCACCGAGCACGCGGCCGCCAGCAGCCAGTGGGTCGCTCGATGCATGGGAGCGACCGTAGTGGCGGTCAGTGCAGACGCTGTGCAGGTTCCGTGGAGATCGGCCGCAGGTAGGTGTTCTGGGTCGCCTTCTCGCGCTCGTAGACGGCGCGCGCGTCGCGGGTGGACTCGAGCGCCGCGACCTCGGAGACCGGCACGTCCCACCAGGCCTCGGAGGACGGCGCGGGGAGCGTCGGGTCGGTGTGGATCTGGACGACGGTGGTGACGTCGCTCGCCGCCGCCTCGCGCAGGGCGGCCTCGAACTCGTCGATCGTGTGGGTGTCGATCGCGCGGGCGCCCAGCGAGGCGGCGTTGGCGGCGAGGTCGACGGGCAACCGCTCGTCGGTGCCGCGGTAGCGGTAGGCGGTGCCGAAGCGCTGGGAGCCGACGGACTCGCTGAGCGCGCCGATCGACTGGTAGCCGTGGTTCTGCACCAGCACGATCGTGAGCTTGATGCGCTCGGCCACCGCGGTGACGATCTCCTGGGCCATCATCAGGTACGAGCCGTCGCCGACCAGGACGAACACCTCGCGGTCGGGCGCGGCGAGCTTGACGCCGAGGCCGCCGGCGATCTCGTAGCCCATCGTCGAGTAGCCGTACTCGACGTGGTAGCCCTTCGGGTCGCGCGTGCGCCAGAGCTTGTGCAGGTCGCCGGGCATCGAGCCGGCCGCGCACACGACGACGTCGCGCGGACCGCTCACCCGGTTGACGACGCCGATGACCTCGGCCTGGGAGGGCGGGTCGTGGCGCTCGGAGTACGCGCGCTCGACCACCGCATCCCAGTCGTTGGCGGGAGTCTCGAAACGCACCTCGAGCGCTTCGCTCAGCGCTTCCAGGCCGAGCCGCGCGTCGGCGACGAGCGGCAGTCCCGCGTGCTTGAACGCGTCCACGGTCGCGACGTTGAGGTTGATGAAGACCGCGTCGGCGGAGAAGAGCGAGCGCGAGGCGGTCGTGAAGTCGCTCCAGCGCGTGCCGACGCCGAGCACCACGTCCGCTTCGCGTGCGGCGGCGTTGGCCGCGGTCGTGCCGGTCGCGCCGATCGCGCCGAGCGCCTGCGGATGGTCGTAGGGGAGCGAGCCCTTGCCGGCCTGGGTCTCGCCGACGCCGATCCCGGTCGCCTCGGCCAGCTCGCGCAGCGCGTCCGTGGCCTCGCCGTAGATCGTGCCGCCGCCACTGACGATCAGCGGCCGCGCGGCCCCGCGCAGCAGCGACGCCGCGCGCTCCAGCACGTCCGGTTCCGGCAGCGGACGGCGCACGCGCCAGACACGCCGCTCCAGCAGCTCGTCCGGGAAGTCGAACGCCTCGGCCTGCACGTCCTGCGGCAGCGCCAGCGTGACCGCGCCGGTCTCGGCGGGATCGGTGAGCACGCGCATCGCCGCCATCAGCGCCGCCGGGAGCTGCTCCGGCCGCTCGATCCGCGTCCAGAACTTCGACACGGGCTTCAGCGTGTCGTTGACCGTCGCGGTGTACGTCGTCGGGTCCTCGAGCTCCTGCAGCAGCGTGCCGGACGCGCGGGTGGCGAACACGTCGCCGGGCAGCAGCAGGACGGGGAGGCGGTTGATGGTCGCCAGCGCCGCGCCCGTGACCATGTTGGTCGCGCCCGGCCCGATGCTCGACGTGCAGGCGAGCGTCGAGAGACGGTTCTTCTGGCGCGCGTAGCCGACCGCGGTGTGCACCATCGCCTGCTCGTTGCGGGCGTGGTAGAAGGGCAGCTCGGCCTGCGACTCGAGCAGCGCCTGGCCGACGCCCGCGACGTTGCCGTGCCCGAAGATGCCGAAGCAGCCGGCGATCAGCCGCTGCTCGACGCCGTCGCGCTCGCTGAATTGCACGGACAGGAACCGCACCAGCGCCTGCGCCACCGTCAGTCTCATGCCGTCCTCCTGGGCGCCGAGGTCATCGGCAGTCGCGGGTCCATCTCCTGGTCGGCCCAGCTGTCGCGAATCCACGCGTGGTCGGGATCGTCGACGAAGTTCCACTCGCGCACCGAGCCGGCCATCACGTTCAGGTAGTAGAGGTCGTAGCCGGGCGCGGCCATCGACGGGCCGTGGTAGCCGCGCGGCAGGTCGATCCGGTCGCCGCTGCGCACCTCCGCGAGCAGTTCCATCCCGTCGTAGACGCGCTGGTAGGCGAAGCCGCCGCCCGTGATCTCGAAGTAGTAGATCTCCTCGAGCTCGTCGTGGCGGTGCGGGGGATACGAGCTCCAGTTGCCGTTGGGCGTGAGCACCTCGACGGCGATCAGCTTGTCGCACTCGAAGGCCTCGACGGAGGCGAAGTTGTTGACCTGGCGGGAGGCGTTGCCGGCGCCGCGCAGCTCGACGGGCACGTCCTCGGCCGGGCCGTAACGCGCCGGGAAGCGCCGCGTGGCGGCCGCGGACGGGAGCGCGAACCGTCCCGATCCCTCGATCTCCACGTGCGATCCGATCGGCGCGTAGACGAAGTCCGTCACGGCGCTGAACACGCTCTCGCGCCCGTGCAGCTCGAAGTCCTCGCCGTCGATCGTCACGCGACACGACCCGGCGAGCGGCAGCACGATCACCTCGTCCCCGCCGGTGTCGAACGCGTCGTGGTCCTTCACGATCCGGAGCCGGGTGACCTCAAGCATTGATCTTCGCCTCGACTTCGTCGCTGGTGGGCATGGCGTCGGCGCACGCGAGTCGTCCCGCGACGATCGCGCCCGCCGCATTGGCGAAGCGGATCATCCGCTCCAGGTCCCAGTGCGACAGCAGGCCGTGGCAGAGCGCACCGCCGAACGCGTCGCCGGCGCCGAGCCCGTTGACGACCTCGACGGGCGCGGGCGGCACGTCGACGGTCTCGGCGCCACGCTGCGCGAACGTGCCCCGCGGGCCGCGCTTGTGGACGGCGAGCTCCACCTCGACCTCGCCGGCGGTCTCCCACTCGTCCTCGTTGCCGACCGCGACGTCCGCGAACCGCAGCGCCTCGCGCACCCACTTGCGGCCCTCCTCGCGTGAGGACCAGAACATCGGGCGCCAGTCCAGGTCCAGCACCGTGATGCCCCGCGCGGCCTCCAGCGCGGCGAGCGTGGCGGAGCGCGACGGCTCCTGCGAGAGCCCGGTGACGGTGGCCCAGAAGACCTTCGCCTCGCCGATCGCGTCGAGGTCCAGCTCCTCGGTGTTGATCTCCAGGTCCGGCGCCTTCGGGAAGCGGTAGAAGTACAGCGGGAAGTGGTCGGGCGGAAAGATCTCGCAGAACGCCAGCGGCGTGGGGAGCCCGTCGACGGGCGTGACCCACCGGTCGTCGACGTCGAAGCCCTGGAGCGCGTCGTGGAGGAACTCGCCGAACGGATCGCGACCCGTGCGGGTGATGGTGGCCACGCGCCGCCCGTACCGCGCCGCGGCGACCGCGACGTTGGTCGACGAGCCGCCCAGGAACTTCCCGAACGACTCCACCTCGCGCAGCGAGACGCCGACCTGCTGCGGGTAGACGTCCACGCTGATCCGGCCCATCGTGATCACGTCGAAGCCCACGTTCACAGCCGCATCGGCCGCCCTTCGCGCAGCGACTGCCAGGCCGCGAGCCCGATGACGAGCGGCGCCCGGGCATCCACCACACCCACCACGGGCGGCGTGCCGGTCGCGATCGCGGCGACGAACGCCTGCCACTCACCGAGGTAGCTCGGGACGTAGCGCTCGAGGAAGAAGTACGGCAGCGTCGCCGCGCGCACGCCGGCCGCGGTGCGCACGATCGTCGAATGCGCGAGCGGGTTCTCCGACGCGGCCATCCCCGCCGAGCCGAACACCTCCACGCGCTGGTCGTAGCCGTACACGGCCTGGCGGGAGTTGTCGATCGTCGTGAAGGCGCCGTTCGCGTGCTCGAGCAGGATCACGGCCGTGTCGACGTCGCCGGCCTCGCCGAACCCCGGGTCCACCCGCACGGAGCCGCGCGCGTACACCTCGACGACCTCGCTCTGGGCGACGAAGCGCGCCATGTCGAAGTCGTGGATCGTCATGTCGAGGAAGATCCCGCCCGACGTGCGCACGTAGTCGAGCGGCGGCGGCGCGGGGTCACGCGAGGTGATGCGGACGATCTGCACCTCGCCGATCTCACCGTCGGCGACCGCCTTCGCCACCGCCGCGTGCGCGGGATCGAAGCGGCGGTTGAAGCCGATCTGGAACGGCACGCCCGCGCGCTCGACCGCCGCCAGCGCGCGGTCCACCTCCGCGAGATCGAGCGACACCGGCTTCTCGCAGAAGATCGCCTTGCCCGCTTCGGCGGCCGCGACGATCAGGTCGGCGTGCGTGTCCGTGGACGTGCAGATCGCGACGGCGTCCACGTCGGGCGCGGCGAGCAGCGCCTCGATCGAGGTCGCGGCCGGCACCCGCAGCCGCGCGCCGACCGCGGCTGCGGCCGGCGCGTAGGTGTCGACGACGCGCGTGACCTCCGCGCCCGGCACCTGCCGCGCGAGCAGGTCCGCGTGCATGGAGCCGATCCGCCCGACGCCGATGACGCCGATCCGCACGGTCTTGGTCGCCGTCGCGCTCATCCCACGTCCTCCCAGTGTCCGGACTCGGCGGAGCGCAGGAGCGCGTCCTGCACCCGCACCCACTGCACCGCCTGCTCGAAGCCGGGCACGAACGGCCGCTCCTCGGCGACCGCGCGGCAGAACTCGAAGTCCTCGATCACGACCAGGTCTTCGAAGCCGATCCCGTTCGCGGACCCCGGCACGAAGTGCCCGTGGTAGGGAAAGCGGTCGCCGCCGAAGACGGTCCGGTAGCCCGTGTGCAGCTCGTCCTCGACGAGGTAGAGCTGCAGCTCGTTGAGCTTCTCCAGGTTCCACCCCAAGGCGCCCTTGGTGCCGTAGACCTCGAACGCCATCTGCGACTCGGGGCCGACGATCGAGCGGCTCGCCTCGAACGTCCCGCGCACGCCGCTCGCGAACTCGCACAGCATCCCGGCGTAGTCCTCGTTGGTGACGGCGCCCTTCGGGTCGTCGGGCGTGCCGCGCCCGTAGTGCGAGCCGGCGGCGGCGGGAAGCGGGCGCTCGCGGATGAACGTCTCCGTCGTGCCGACGACGCGGGTGATCGGCCCGAGCAGCATGTGCGCGAGGTCGACCGAATGGCTCATCAGGTCGGTCGTCACGCCGTGGCCGGCCTGGTCCACGAGGAAGCGCCAGGAGAGCACGCCGAGCGGGTCGCTCCCGTACATCGAGAAGAAGCGCCCGCGGTAGTTCGTGATCTCGCCGAGCACGCCGTCCGCGATCAGCTGCCGCGCGTACTGCACGAGCGGCGCCCAGCGGTAGTTGTACCCGACGCCGGAGATCACCCCGCGCGCCGCTGCCTCGGCCTGGATCGTCTGCGCGGGCGTGCCGCCGACGGGCTTCTCGCAGAACACGTGCTTGCCCGCCGCGGCCGCTGCCTCGACCAGCTCCACGTGCAGCATGTTCGGGGCGGCGACCCAGACCGCGTCGATGTCGGGCGCGTCGATCACCGCGCGCCAGTCCTCGGTCGCGCGCTTGAAGCCGAACGAGCGCACGGCGTCGTCGCGACGCTCGGGCAGCGGGTCGGCGCAGACCACGAGCCGGGTGTCGAACGGGCGCTCGGCGAACAGCGTCGGGATCCGCAGCAGCGACCGGCTGTGCGCCTGGCCGAGCCAGCCGAACCCGATCACGCCGACCCCGATCATCCGCGCCGCAGCTCGTGCTCGAGCGCCTCCAACTCGGCGCCGCCGGACATCTGCTTGACGAGCTCGTCGCGCGTGATGTCTCCCTTGTTCCAGGACCCCATCAGGCGCCCGCGGTTGAGGATCACGAAGCGATCACCGACCGGGTACGCGTGGTGGGGGTTGTGGGTGATGAAGATGACGCCGAGCCCGCGGTCCCGTGCCTGGGCGATGTAGCGCAGCACGACGCCCGACTGCTTGACGCCGAGCGCGCTCGTCGGCTCGTCGAGGATCAGCACCTTCGCCCCGAAGTACACGGCGCGCGCGATCGCCACCGCCTGGCGCTCGCCGCCGCTGAGCGTGCCGACCGGCTGGTCCGGGTCGCGCACGTCGATGCCCATCTTGCGCAGCTCGGAGACCATCGTCTCCTGCGCGAACTTCACGTCCATGCGCTTGAACGGCCCGGCGCCCTTCGTCGGCTCCGACCCGAGGAAGAAGTTGCGCCAGATCGACATCAGCGGCACGGTCGCGAGGTCCTGGAAGACCGTCGCGATCCCGCGCTCCTTCGCGTCCCGCGGGTTGGCGAAGTGCGTGCTCTCGCCCTCCACGAGCAACTCGCCCTCGTCGTGGCGGTGCACGCCGCTGAGGATCTTGATGAACGTGGACTTGCCCGCGCCGTTGTCGCCGAGCACGCACGCGACCTCACCCGCGCCGACGGACACCGAGACGTCCTTGAGGGCGACGACGTTGCCGAAGTACTTGGAGACCTCGCGGACCTCGAGCAGCGTGGCGCTCATCGTGCACCCTCCGCGCGCTTGCGGATGTAGTTGTTGACCAGGACCGCGACGAGCAGGATCACGCCGAGGAACAGGAAGCGCCAGTCGGTGTTCCAGCCGCTGAACTGGATGCCGATGAACGCCATGCCGATGATCGTCGCGCCGAGCGCCGCGCCGACCGCGGAGCCGAAGCCGCCCGTCAGCACGCAGCCGCCGACGACCGCGGCGATGATGTACTGGAACTCCTCGCCGACGCCCTGGCCGGCCTGCGTGCTCGCCAGCCGCAGCGCGACCATGATCCCGGTCAGCGCGCACACGAAGCTCGTCGCCATGAACAGCCCGACCTTCACCCGGGCGACCGGCACGCCGACGTTGCGCGCGGCGTTCGCGTCACCGCCGACGCCGTAGATCCAGTTGCCCATGCGGGTGCGCGTGAGCACCCACGTCGCGAGGATCGTGATCGCGATCCACCACAGCACCGTGATCCGGAAGTCGTGGCTGCCGAACGAGCCGCCGAAGATCGAGTTCGCGGACGAATAGCCCGCCGCGAGGTCGATCCCGCCGACCGTCACCTGGTCCGTGATCACCTTGGTCACGCCCAGGTTGAGGCCCTGCAGGATGAAGAACGTCGCGAGCGTGACGATGAAGCTCGGCAGCTTGGTCTTCATGACCATGTAGCCGTTGAGGAAGCCGATCCCGGTCGCGCCGATCAGCGTCAGCACGATCGCGAACCAGATGTTCATGCCGACCTCGGTGGCGAGCACGCCCATCGTCAGCCCGGCGGTGCCCGTCATCACGCCGGCGCTCAGGTCGAACTCGCCGCCGATCATCAGCAGCGCGACCATCACGGCCGGGATGCCGATCGTGCTCGCCACGTCCGTCCAGTTCGCGATGCCGTCGAGCTGGAGGAAGAGACTGCTCTGCGTCCAGAAGAAGATCGCGACGACGATCGCGGCCAGCAGCGCGCCGATCTCCGGCCGCCGCAGGACGCGCGACGCGAGGCTGATGTTCGCCAGCCGCTCGTCGGCGACCGGCACCGGTGGGGGAGGTGCGGTCGCCGGCGTCATCGGCTTCGTCACCGGGTGCCCTCGCCCGCCAGCTTCTCGACCGTGTCGACGTTGCTCTGGTCGACGAAGCCGGGGCCCGTGAGCACGGGCTGGCCGCCGCCGACCGTGTTGGCGTTGGTCTTGTAGAGCTTGAGGAAGACGATCGGCAGGTAGCCCTGCAGGTACTGCTGCTGGTCGACCGCGAACTGGATCGAGCCGTCCTTGATGCGCTTGGTGACGTCCGGGTTCAGGTCGAACGTGGCGAGCTTGGCTTCGCTGCTGGCGCCCTTGACGGCGGTCGCGGCCGCGTTGGCGATGTCCGGGTTGAGCGCGATCACCGCGTCGAAGGACTTGTCGGCCTGCAGCTTGGACTTGATCTCGGTCTGGGTGGTCGCGACGTCCGCCGTGCCCTTGACCTGCAGGTTGGTGACCTCGCCGCCGAAGCCCTGCTTGACGCCGTCACAGCGCTGGTTGAGGCCGACGTTGCCCTGCTCGTGGATGATGCACAGGACCTTCTTCGCGCCCTGGTCCTTGAAGCGCGCGCCCGCGGCCTGACCGGCGATCGCCTCGTCCTGGCCGACGTGCGTGATCGCGCCGAGCGCCTTGAACTGGTCCGCGCCCGAGTTGAGCGTGATGATCGGGATGCCGGCGTCCGTCGCCTTGGCCAGGGCGCCCTTGATCGCGTCCGCGTTCGGGACGGAGACCGCGAGGCCGTCGACCTTCTGCGAGATGGCGGCGTCGATCAGCTGCGCCTCCTTCTCCGGGTCGTTGTTGGACGGGCTCCAGACGAGCTTGACGCCCTCGTCCTTGGCCGCCTGCTCGGCGCCCTTCTTGACGACGGACCAGAACGAGCCCTCGTCGGAGTGGGTGACCATCGCGATCGTGAGATCACTGCCCTGGGTGAGCTGGACGTCGTCACCACCACCGTCGTCGTTGGAGGCGTTGTCGTCGCTGGAGTTGCCACACGCCGCGAACGTCAGGGCCACGGCGAGGATCATCAGGCGCTTCATCGGTTGATCGCCTCCTCCGGAGCCAGGGTGGAAAGGAACTCGAGGCTCTGCTGCACGTCGAGCGTGGGACCGCCGCCGACCGGGGGCTCCGACCCGGTGATGGCGAGGTCCTGCTCGAGCACGAGCCAGCGGCTGTAGCCCGAGCGGCGGAGTGCGTCGACGACCTCGTCGATGCGTGCGTCTCCGCTTCCCAGCGGTTGGAACAGGCCGTGCTGGACGGCCTCCATCAGGGTGAGCTCGTGCGTGTTGAAGCGGTGCGCCACGGCCGTGTCGACGTCCTTGAAGTGGACGTGGCCGATGCGGTCGGCGTGGTCGGTGGCGAAGGCCACGGAGTCGGTGCCGCCGAGCAGCAGATGACCCGTGTCCAGGCACCACGGGACGGTCGTGTGGGCGAGGGCGAGGTCGACGTCCTGCTTGGTCTCGAGGAGCGTGCCGGCGTGGGGGTGCAGGACGAGCTCGACGCCCTCGTGGCGGGCGATCGTCGCGAGCTCGTGCAGGTGGCTGCCGGCGTGCTTCCAGCCGTCCGCGTCGAGCGGGCGCGGGGTGGACCACCGCTGGTCCTGGACGGTCGCGGCGACGAACAGCTCGCCGCCGGCCTGCGCGAGCTGGGCGGCGGCCTGCTTGGCGTATTCCAGGTCCTGCTGGGGCTCGTGCACCACGACGGGGACGAAGCCGCCGACGAGCTGGAGGCCGTGGCGGTCGAGGACTTGGCGGGCCTGCGCGCCGTCGGTGGGCAGCCAGCCCAGCGGACCGAGCTCGGTCGCCGTGATGCCGAGGCTGGTCATCTCCGCGAACACGCGGTCCGGTGGCAGCTGCAGTCCCCAGCCGGGCACCTCGCACACGCCCCACGAGATGGGGCCTGCGGCCAGTCGCCCGGGCAGCCCCGAGTCGATCTGTCTCTCCACGCTTCAGCTCCTCCCTCAGCGCCCTGTTAGAGCGCTCTAATTTCGCAGCGTAAACGTTGGAGCGCTCCAACGCAACCTGGAATACTCGGCCGCGATGACTCGCGGTTCGTACGTGACCATGGATGACGTCGCGCGGGAGGCGGGCGTCTCGCGCGCGCTCGTGTCCTTGGTGATGCGCGGCAGCGCGAAGGTGAGCGACGAGCGGCGCGCGCGGGTGCGCGACGCGGCCGTGCGGCTCGGCTACCGGCCCAACGCGATCGCGCGCAACCTGGCTTCACGCCGCACCCACACGGTCGGGATCCTCCTGAACGACCTGCACAACCCGTTCTTCGCGGAGATCGCCGAGGGGATCGAGGAGCAGGCGTCGGAGGTCGGCTACCGGCTGCTGTTCATCACCGGCGGCCGGCGCAAGCAGCGCGAGCGGTCGATGCTCGAGGCGCTCCTCGAGTACCGCACCGACGGGCTCATCCTCGTGTCGCCGCACCTGCCGGGGCCGCAGATCGCGGCGGCGGTGGGTCCGTTGCCCTGCGTGGTCACGGGCCGGCGCGTGCGGGCCGCGACGTTGGACTGCGTGCTGACCGACGAGTCCGTCGGCGCGCACCTGGCGGTCGAGCACCTGGTCGAGCTCGGGCATTCCCGGATCGTCCACGTGGACGGCGGCGACGGCGCGGGCGCCGCACCCCGCCGTGCGGGCTACCTGCGCGCGATGGACGACGCGGGCCTGGGCCGTGCGGCGTCGGTCGTCGCGGGGGAGTTCACCGAAGGCGCGGGCGCGGAGGCCGCCGCGCGGCTGCTGCGACGCAAGGCGTTGCCGACGGCCGTGATCGCCGCCAACGACCTCGTCGCGGTCGGCCTGATCGACTGCCTGGAGCAGGCCGGCCTCCGCGTGCCGGACGACGTCTCCGTGATCGGCTACGACAACACGTTCGTCGCCGGCCTCGCGCACGTGCAGCTGACGACGATCAACCAGCCCCGCCGCGAGATGGGCATGGAAGCGTTCGAGCTCCTCCTGCAGCGCGCGGAGGGGAGAGCCGACCGCGTGACCCGCGTGCACGAGCCGACACTCGTGGTGCGCTCGACGACCGCGCCGCCGCCGTGAACGCGCGCCACGTCGTCGCCGCCCGCCTGGTGGGTGGCCGCCGCGCCGTCGCGCGCGTCGTCGGCGCAAGCCGCGGGCGTGGCCGCCGCGCCGCTGGCCCGCTCCTCGTCGCCTCCCTGTTCGCGGCCGGCTGCGGCGGCGACGCGCCCTCGCCGCTGCGGGTCACCGTGCACTCGGGCGGGTTGGCCGACGAGCGCGCCACCGCGGTGGCGACCGGCGACGGGCGTGTGCTCACGGTCGCGCATGCGGTCGAGGGCGCGCGGTCGGTGCGCGTCGACGGACGTGCCGCGCGGGTCGTGCGCGTCGACCGCCGGCGCGACGTGGCCGAGCTCGCCGTGCCGGGCCTCGCCGCCGGCGCGGCGCGGTTCGCGCGTGGTGGCGACACCGTGGAGGTCCACCTGCTGCGCGGGACGGTCTCCGCGCGGGTGCTGCGGCGTGTCACGGCGCGGCTCGACGGCGCGAGCCGGCCCGCGCTCGAGCTCGCCACGCGCGTGCAGCCCGGCGACTCCGGCGCGCCGGTCACCGACCAGGACGGCCGGCTCGTCGGGCTCGTGTTCGCTCGCGGCGACGACAGCACCTGGGTCGCCGCGCTCACGGGGTAGCCGACAAAGTTCAGGGTGGTGCCCCGATTGCCGGGGTCGCGGCGGGCCGGGACCATCGTCCCGACATGACCGGCATCGCGTTCACCCCGTTCGAGACCCGCGTCGGCACGATCGTGCGACTCGCTCGGCAGGCCGACGCGCTCGGCCTCGATCGCGTCCAGGTCGCCGAGACGCCCACGTACAACGCGCTGCTCGTGCTCGCCGAGATCGCCGCCTGGACCGCGTCGATCGAGGTCGGCACGCTCACCGCGCAGGCCGGTGTCGCGCCGGCGGCCACCGCGCTCCAGCGCGCCTCGCGCGGGCGCCTCGTGCTCGGCGTCGGCCCGTCGATCGGCACGCTGTCCACGCTCCGCGCCCGCCTCGACGGCCACGTCCCGCTCGCGCTCGCCGCCCACGCGCCCGAGGCGATCCGCATCGCCGGCGGCCTGGCCGACGAGTGGGCCCCGACGCCCTGGCCGCGCTCCCGCCTGGCCGAGGGGCGCGCCCTGCTGCGCGGCGGACGTCGCCCGGTCGCCCCGCCGGCGGCGCCGCGCCCGATCCTGCCGCCGCCAC
>NZ_JAPDDP010000125.1 GCF_027587195.1 Solirubrobacter phytolaccae
GGCCTCCGACTTGGCTCCGCCCGCGCCCGCTTCGATGCCGTCCGGGGCCGCGCCGCTCGCGCTCGCCCGCGCGGCGAAGGCTCCCGCGGCCGTGCGCTCCGTCGCTCGCACCGCGTCGGCGACCGCGCCCGCCGCGGTTCCCGAGCCGACGCCGCAGCGGCCCAACCTCGAGCTGATCGAGGGCAGCGCGGAGCAGCCGCAGGTCGCGCGCAGCGCCGCCGAGCGGATCGCCGACGCCACCGGCGGCGCGATCAGCCAGGACGGCCAGAGCGGCCTGCGGAGCGTCACCTTCCCGTCGCCGAACCCCGGCGGCGCGCCGATTCCGCCCACTCCGCAGCTCTCGCAGCAGACGGAGTTCACGATCAGCCGGGAATTGGCGGAGCCCGCCCCGGCGTCTACACCTGCACAGCAACCGCAAGCCGCCGGTGGCCCCGCCCCGGCCAAGACCCCCGAGACCGAACAAGACGAGGCCCATAAGCGTGAGGAGCTGTACGAGTACTTCCTCGACCGCTTCAAGCGCGACCTGCTCGCCGAGCGCGAGCAGATGGGCCACCTGATCATCGACAACCCGTAGTGAGCCGCCAATGACTGCCACCGGACAAGCCGATCCGAACCCGCCGATCCAACAGGCGAGGTCGTTCAGCGTCAGCATCCCGTCGCTCACGCTGGAGGTCGGGCTCTTCACCCAGGTCACCGGGCTCTCGGCGCAGGTGGACGTGATGGAGTACCCGGAGGGCGGCAACAACACGTTCGTCCACCGGCTCCCGACGCGCATCAAGCAGGGGAACATCACCCTCAAGCGCGGTGTCACGTCCGAGAAGGCGCTCCTGCAGTGGTTCCAGACCTCGGTGGTCAAGGCCCAGCCGTCCGACCTGTCGATCCAGGTGCTCGACGAGTCCGGCCAGACCGTGCAGACGTGGTCGTTCCCGAACGCCTACCCGGTCAAGTGGACGGGCTCGGACCTGAACGCCGGCGGCAACGAGTTCATGACCCAGTCCCTCGAGATCGCCCACTCCGGCATGAAGGTGATGTGAGATGCCGTTCGGGAACTCCGCACTGCCCGAGAACTTCGTCCGCGCCTACCTCGAGATCGACGGTGGCGAGACGCTCGACTGCTACTTCAACCCGACCGAGTACTCGATCGCGAAGACGAACACCTGGGAAGCCGAGAAGGTCAACGGCAAGTCCTCTCCGAACCAGAAGTTCACCTCCGGCAACCCGCGCAAGATGGAGCTGAGCCTCCTCTTCGACCAGAGCTTCCCGCCATTCAAGAAGAGCGTCGGCGAGGCGACGGCGCTGCTGCTGGACGCGATGGAGGTCCCGGGCGGCCAGACCGCCGGCGCGCCGACCGCGGCGCCCCCGTTCATCACCTTCGGCTGGGGCAAGCTCAAGTTCAAGGGCGCCTGCACGAGCCTCACCTGCACGTACAAGCTGTTCTCCCCCGAGGGCGAGGCGCTGCGGGCCGACGTGAAGCTCAGCCTCACGCAGACCGGCCAGCCGCCCAAGGGCCAGAACCCGACCACGCGCGCGCAGGCCGGCTTCGGCGTGCATCGCGTCAAGGACGGCGACACGCTCCCGTCGATCTCGTACGCCTCCTACGGCGACGCGACCAAGTGGCGGCTGATCGCGGAGGCCAACGGCGTCGACAACCCGCTGCACCTGCGCCGCGGCAGCTCGCTGTCGCTCCCGACCCTGGACAACTGATGCCGGCCGTCAACGGGACCACGTCCAAGGAACACGTCGCCTCGCTGCAGGTGTTCATCGGCGGTGCCGAGCTGGACCCCAAGTACCGCGACCTGCTGACCGAGGTCAAGGTCGTCGACAGCCTCACGCTGCCCGACATGGCGCTGGTCCGGATCACGGACCAGAAGGGCGAGAACATCGACGCCAACCCGCTCCAGCTCGGGGCGAAGATCGAGATCAAGGCGGGCCAGATGTCCGACCGCTCGAGCACGTCGATCTTCAAGGGCCAGATCGCGGCCGTCGAGCCCGAGTTCACGCCGAAGGGCGTCGTGCTCTCCGCGCGCGCCTACGACGAGGCGCACAAGCTCAACCGCGAGAAGAAGTCGCGCACGTTCCAGCAGATGTCCGCGTCGAACATGGCGCAGAAGGTCGCGGCCGAGTCGGGCCTCCCGGTCGGCGAGATCAAGTCGACCAGCGTCGTCCACGAGTTCTTCCAGCAGAGCAACGAGACCGACTGGGCGTTCCTGTGGCGCCTGGCGATGATGCACGACTACGAGGTCGTGGTCGCCGACGGCAAGTTCAACTTCCGCCCGGCGAACGTCGCCGGCGGCGCCGCCACGGAGATCCGCTGGGGCGACACGCTGCAGACGTTCCGCCCGCGCATGAGCGGCATCCAGCAGGTCAACGAGGTCGAGGTCCGCGCCTGGGACCCGAAGACCAAGCAGGTCGTCAACGGCCGCGCCAGCAGCCCGACGACCACGTCGCAGCCCGGCGTGGCGCGCAGCAAGGTCGCGGGGGACATCGGCGGCGGCAAGACCGTCGTCACCGACCGTCCCGCGGCGACCACCGCCGAGGCGAACGAGATCGCCAAGTCGACGCTGCAGCGGATGGCCGACGCGTTCTTCGAGGCCGACGGCGTGGCCCGCGGCAACCCGGCGATCAAGGCCGGCGGCAAGCTCAAGATCGCGGGTGTGGGCGAGAAGTTCGGCGGCGAGTTCACCGTCAGCTCGAGCACGCACTCCTATCACGGCCACCGCGGCTACCAGACGAGCTTCCAGATCTCCGGCCGCAGCTCGCGCACGCTCACCGAGCTGGTCCGCGCGCCGCAGGAGAAGAGCTGGACCGCCTCGATCGTGGTCGGCGTGGTGACCAACAACAACGACCCCGAGCAGCGCGGTCGCGTGCGCGTGAAGTACCCGAGCCTCTCCGACAAGGAGGAGTCGGCCTGGGCGCCCGTCGCCACGCCGAGCTCCGGCAACCAGCGCGGCCTGCTGATGCTCCCGCAGCCCGACGAGGAGGTCGTGATCGGCTTCGAGCACGGCGACAGCCGCCGCCCGATCGTGCTCGGCTCGACCTTCAACGGCAAGGACAAGCCGGGCGAGGAGCTGCTCCAGAACCGCGACGGCTCCTTCGGGCTGGTGTCCAACGAGAAGATCCACCAGCACTCCAAGAAGGACTTCGAGATCACGTCCGACCAGAACATGGTCGTCGAGATCAAGCAGGACGAGAAGGTCAAGGTCACCGGCAACTCGACGCACGAGACCACCGGCAACAACAAGCAGAAGGCGCAGACCTTCGTCGTCGAGGCCGGCTCCTCGATGACCGTCAAGGGCGTCTCGGTGACCGTCGAAGCCTCCGCCGCGCTCACCCTCAAGGGTGCGACCGTTGACATCCAGAGCTCTTCCGCGCTGACGCTCAAGGGCGCGATCATCAACATCGGTTAGGGTCGAATCGTGACGGAGATCATCGGATCCGGCCTCGCGTTCCCGCTTCAGGTGGACCGCCGCGGCGGCATCGCCCTGGCGCGGGACGAGCAGGACATCGAGCAGGCCATCCAGCTCATCCTCGGCACCGCGCCGGGCGAACGGCCGATGCGGCCGGAGTTCGGCTGCGGCGTGCACGACTTCGTGTTCGACTCGATCGACGCGAACACGATCGGCAACATGGAGCAGGCGATCCGCGACGCGCTGATCCGCTGGGAACCGCGGATCGAGGTCCGGGCGGTGCGCTTCGACTCCAGCGACGCGATGACCGGCCTGTTGACGATCGACATCATCTACACGGTGCGCGCCACCAACACCGAGCGGAACCTCGTCTACCCCTTCTACGTGATTCCCGCGGAGGAGATGGAGTGAGGCTCCCCGAGATCCAGCTCGACGACCGCCGCTTCCAGGATCTCGTCTCCGAGGCCCGGACGCGCATTGCGCGCTCGTGCCCCGAGTGGACCGAGCACAACGTCTCGGACCCCGGCATCACGCTGATCGAGCTGTTCGCGTGGATGACGGAGATGACGATCTACCGGCTCAACCGCGTGCCGGACAAGCTCCACGTCGCGCTGCTGGACCTGCTCGGGATCCGGTTGGACGGCCCCGCGGCCGCCACCACCAGCCTGCGCTTCAAGCTCGCGGACGCGCCGAACGAGCCGATCCTCATCTCCGGCGGTGAGACCGAGGTCGGCACGCCGCGCACCGCGCACGACGAATCGATCATCTACCAGGTCGACGACGACTTCACGATCCCGTCGATGACGCCCGCCGCCTACGTGCTGCAGCGCGTCGGGCAGACGCCCAAGAACGTCGGCGTGGCCGACGGCGAGGCGCGCCCGCAGGGCTCGGACCAGCTCGCGTTCGGCACCCCGCCGCAGGTCGGCGACTGCCTGTACCTCGGCTTCGAGGACCCGCTGGACCGCCTGATCATCCAGATCGACGTCGACGCCTCGCAGGCGCGCGGCGCCGGCGTGAACCCGGAGGACCCGCCGCTGCGGTGGGAGGTCTCCCAGGGCGACAACGAGTGGGCGCCGGCCGAGGTGCTCGAGGACCTCACCGGCGGCTTCAACTACGGCTCCGGCACGGTCGAGCTCGAGCTGCCGCCGCGCAGCGCGATCGCGCCGATCGCCGGCCAGCGCCTGTACTGGCTGCGCTGCCGGATCACGGACACCACCGCTTCCGGCCGCCAGGGCGCGACGTACTCGCACGCGCCGGAGATCTACTCGATCACGGCCGTCCCGATGGGCGCCCGCCTGCCCGCGACGCATGCGTCGCTGATCGAGCGTGAGACGCTCGGCGTCTCGGACGGCACGCCCGGCCAGCAGTTCCCGCTCCGCCATCACCCGATCCTGAAGGTCGGCCCGGGCGAGACGCTCGAGGTCCAGGACCCGGACACGGGCGACTGGATCCGCTGGGAGTGGCGCCCGGACTTCGTCTCCTCGACCGAGCACGACCGCCACTTCACCGTGGACCTGGTGTCCGGTGACGTGGAGCTCGGCCCGGCGATCCGCGAGACGAGCGGGCGCTGGATCCAGTACGGCGCGGTGCCGCCCAAGGGCGCGGTGCTGCGCTTCACGCGCTACCGCCACGGCGGTGGCCGCGACGGCAACGTCACCGCGCACTCGCTGACCGTGCTCAAGAGCACGATCGCGGGCGTGGACACGGTCACCAACCCGGACTCGGCGAGCGGCGGCGTGGACGCCGAGATCCTCACCCACGCACGCCAGCGCGCGTCGATGGAGATCCGCTCGCGCTACCGCGCCGTGACCGCGGAGGACTTCGAGTTCCTGGCCGGTGAGGCGAGCCCGCGCGTCGCGCGCGCCGTCTGCATCCCGCCGCGGGACGGCGGCGCGGTGCCGCTGCACCTGGTGCCGCGCGTGTACCCGGCCGACCGGCGCCTGCACTACGAGGAGCTGGTCCCGGAGCCCGAGCTGCTCAACGAGGTCGGCGAGTACCTGGACGAGCGTCGCCTGATCGGGACGACCGTGGAGCTCAAGCCGTGCCGCTACCGCGGGCTGAGCGTCGTCGTGGACCTGCAGGCCCGGCCGCTCGCGGACACCACGCGCGTGGAGCAGGACGTCGCGCACGCGCTCTACACGTACCTGAACCCGCTCGTCGGCGGCAACCCGACCGGCCCCGGCGCGGGCTGGGCGTTCGGCCGCGCGCTCAACCAGGGCGAGCTGTACGGCGTCGTGCACGCCGTCGAGGGCGTGGAGTTCGTGCGCATCCTGCGCCTGTACGAGACGAACCTGGAGACCGGCGAGCAGTCGGCCAAGCCGTCCGGCACGCACATCGTGCTCGAGCCGGACGAGCTGATCGCGTCTGGGCTGCACATCGTCAAGGCTTCGCACCGAGAGGACTAGGTGCCGCCGGAGCAGCACAATGGACCGGGGGCCGAGAACAACGGCCACGGCACGGATCTCGAACGCCCGTCGACCGACGGGAACGGGAACGGCTACCGGACCTTCTCGGGGGCGGGCTTCGGCACGCTGATGATGCAGTTCGCGGTGGGGCCGCGGGAGACCCCGCCCGTGGCGTCCACGCGCGCGTACCTGCGCAACGGGCTGCCGTCGCTCTACCAGGACGGCGACTTCGGGATGCGGTTCATCGGCTCGCTCGAGGAGCTGCTGGACCCGATCGTCGCGATCCTCGACGCGCTCCCGTACCACTTCGATCCCAACTTCGCCCCGCCGGACATCCTGAACCTGCTGGCCGCGTGGCTGGGCGTGGACCTCGACGAGACGCAGGACATCAAGCACCAGCGGGAGATGGTGCGCCGGTCAGCCGAGCTGAGCCGGCGGCGCGGCACGGTGAAGGGCCTGGAGCTCGCGCTGCAGCTGCACTTCCCGAACCTCCCGCTGCGCCTGGAGGACAACGGCGGCGTCATCTGGCACGGCAAGCCGGCGAAGGAAGGGAATGCGTCGTCGGATTTCGTCGTCTATTGCGACAAGCCCGTCGAAGCCGAGACCCAAGCCGCCGTCGCCCGCGTCATCGAGCAGTACAAGCCCGTGCAGGCCACGTACCGGCTGCGGGTGAAGGCAGCAAAGAAGAAGGTCGAATCATGAGGACGTGCCAGAGCTGCGGCAAGGAGAACCCTGACGACCAGGACTTCTGCAGCTGTGGCGAGTACCTGCGGTGGGAGCCGACCGGCTACGGGATGCCGGCGATCACGCCCGACCAGATCGAGCCCAAGCCCGCCGCTCCTGCGGCTCCCGCCTCGCCGCCGGTGGTCACGCCGGCCGAGCCGATCACCCCGGAGCCCGGGAACGGCCACGGCAACGGGCACTCGCTGCCCGCCGTCCCGCCGCCGCCCCCGCCCACGCCGCTGCCCGCGGTCCCGCCCTCCGGTGATCTGCGCCCGGTCGCGAAGACGATGGTGCGCAACCTGCCCGCCGTCCCGGCGCCCGCGAACGTGCCGGGCCCACCGCCGCCCCGCAGCCCGGGTCCGCCGGTCACCGACCGCCGCGACGAGCTCCCGTCCGAGCCCGCGACGATCGTCCTGCGCGCCGACGAGAAGGGCGACTACGCCAAGGGCGGTGTGCTCGAGCAGACGGTCGAGCCGGGTGAGCGCACCACGCTGCGCGCCCTGATCCGCAACCAGAGCGGCATCGTCGACAACTACGACCTGCGCGTCGAGGGCCTGCCCGACGACTGGTGGTCGATCTTCCCCGGCACGGTCTACCTCGTGCCGTTCGGCGCCGGTGGCACGTACGAGCAGGAAGTCGAGATCCACCTGCACCCGCCGCGTGGCCCGGAGGCCGAGTCGCGGCTGTGGGAGCTCAAGGTCACGGCGGACTCGAAGGCGAGCCGGATCGTCGCCGCCTCCGCCCCGCTGCACCTGCACATCGGCGAGTACATCGAGACGGCCACCGCCCTGCGCCCGCAGCGCCGCCGCGGCCGCCGCAAGGTCGAGTACGACGTCACGGTCATCAACAAGGCCAACGCGCCCGTGCTGGTCGCGCTGGACGGCGAGGACACCGACGGCGAGCTGGAGTTCGGCTTCAACCGGCCGCCCCAGGAGATCCCGGCCGGCGGGTCGGTCACGACGCAGATGCAGGTCAAGGCGCCCAAGCGGATCTGGATCGGGCGCGTCAAGGACCGCCAGCTCTCGATCGAGACGATCACGGGCGATGAGGCCACCACGCGCGCTGCCGCCGCGCCGTTGCCGGCCTCGGTGCTCGAGGGCGTCGACACCGAGCCGCCGAAGAAGAAGTGGTACCGACGCCGGCCGAAGACCCCGCGGATCCCGGGCATGTACCCGCCGCGGATCTACAAGCCGATGCTGTACCCGCCGGACGTGAACTTCGGGCCGGGCGGCATCCAGGTGCGGATGCCGCAGATGCGCGGCCCGCAGATGCACGGGCCGCAGATGGGCGGCGCCAGCGCGCGGGCGCTCGGCATGCCGGGCTCCGGGCAGCTGAAGATGCCGTCGCGCAGCGGCAACAAGATCTCCGGGCCGCTCGCGCCCTCGCAGGGCGTCTTCCGCCAGCGGCCGCTCATCCCGTGGTGGTCGCTGCTCGTGCTGGCGCTGCTGCTCCTGCTGCTCTTCCTGCTGTTCCGCTCGCTGCCGGACAACGTGGTCGTGCCGAAGGTGACGGGCACCGAGTCGGCGTTCGTGGCCGAGGAGACGCTGACCAAGTCCGACCTGAAGCTGGACCCGTCGCAGAAGACGAAGGTCGACGACAGCAAGGCCGCCGGCTCGGTGATCGACCAGACCCCGAAGGCGGGCGAAGAGGTCAAGAAGGGCTCGACCGTGACGGTGCTCATCGCCGTCAAGTCCGGCAAGGTCAACGTGCCCGACGTGGCGAACAAGACGGCGTCCGAGGCCGACAAGGCGCTGCGTGAGAAGCAGCTGACGCTCGGCCAGGCCTCGCCGTCCGACGCCGCGCCCGAGGCCAAGATCTCGAGCCAGATCCCGGCGCCGAACGAGGTCGTGTCCGCGGGCACGCCGGTGCAGATCTTCTTCGAGGACCCGACGTCCGCCGAGGAGCGCGAGAAGAAGGGCGACAAGGACGGCAAGGCCGGCGTCGGTGGCGCGGGCGGCGGTGGCGCCGGTGGTGGCGGCGGCGGGGACATCACGGTCCCGGCGATCGGCGGCGACGACGTCGACAAGTACGCCAAGAAGGCCGCCGACCTGGGCATCGTGCCCAAGACGTCGCAGCGCTTCGACGACGCGCCCCTCGGCCGCCTGATCGCGGTCGTGCCCGAGCCCGGGACGAAGGTCAAGGCGGGCGCGAAGGTGACGCTCGTCCAGTCGGCCGGCCAGCCGCAGGTCGTCTTCACCAACGGCAAGGACATCCTGCGCGTCAACGGCGCCAACGGCAAGAAGCTCGAGCCCGTCGCGGACGGCGACGAGGAGGAGACGAACCCGACCTGGAACGCGGCCGGCACGCACGTCGCCTACATCGCCGACGGCCGGATCATGCTCAAGGACATCACGAAGGACAACGCGGACGCCGTGCCGCTGACGCCGGCCGGCAGCGACGACTCCAACCTGGCGTGGGCGCCGATCGCCGACCGCAACGTGCTCGCCTTCACGCGCGCCACGGACACCGACGTGGACCTCTGCCTCGGCAAGATCAACCAGAACGGCCTGGACGCCAGCTGCATCCCGGACCCGTCCTTCTCGCCCAACCGCGTGGTCCACTGGGCCCCGGACGGCAAGTCGATCCTCGCCTTCGCGGGCAAGAACGACCAGAGCGAGATCGGGATCGTGCGCTGGAAGCTCAAGCAGGGCCGTGACGCGTTCTCCTCCGACGCCGGCGACTGGTCCAAGGGCCGTTTCGTGTCCGACGTCAGCCGCCCGAGCAAGTTCATGCTCGACGCGACGATCTCGCCCGACGGCAAGCAGATCGCGATGATCTCCAACCAGGGCGTGTCGCGGTTCACGCTGTTCCTGGGCGAGACGAAGAACGGCTTCGACCTCAAGAAGGCGAAGAAGACGACGGTGCGCGCGTGCAAGGTGGTGTGGCGCAGCGACGGCCGCGAGCTCCTCGTGATCCAGGCCGACGCGGGCTGCGTCGAGGAGGTCGGGACGCTCGCCCGCGTGCCGGTCGACGCGACGCGCGAGCCCGAGACGCTGAACGCCTCCGGCAACGATCCGGTGTACCAACCGCTCTCCCTCGAGGGCTGAGCTGCGGTGCTGTGCCACAGCTGCCGTCGCCAGCTCGAGCGCGGAGCGAGCTACTGCGGCAGCTGTGGAGCGCCCCTGAACGGGGCGCCCGCGCCGCTGGAGCTCGTGCTGGACGGTGGCGAGCGCGTGCCCGTGGTGCACGAGCTGATCATCGGGCGCGCGCCGGGCTCTTCGGTGCTGCTTTCGGATCCGTCGGTGTCGCGCACCCACGCGCGGATCACGGCGGACGCGGTGCTGGAGGACGTGGGCTCCTCGCACGGCACGTGGCTGGACGGCGTGCGGGTGACGGGGCCGCTGCCACTGCGCGACGGGGCGAAGATCCGGCTCGGCGACGCGGAGCTGCGCGTGGAGCGCCGGCGCGAGGTGGCCGAGGCGGGGCGCACGATGTTCGTGCCCGCGGGCGGCACGGCCTTCCTGCCGTCGGTCGGCGGGACGCAGTTCGGGATGCGGCCGCGGGTGCGCTCGGGGTACGCCCTGAAGCGGCTGGACGCGTCCGAGGGGCGCCAGCGGTGGGTCTTGAAGGACATGCGCGCGGGGACGTTCCTGCGGCTGTCGGACAACGACGCGTGGGTGTTCGAGCTGCTCGACGGCTCGCGGTCGCTGGTGGAGCTCGTGGCGGTGTGCGAGCAGCGGTTCGGCGCGACGGGGGCGCCGCGCCTGGTGCGGCTGCTGACGGACCTGGGCGAGCGTGGCTTCTTGGCGGGAGTCGCGGGTGGGATGGCGCTGGCCGAGGCTCCGACCTCCCGGTGGCGGAAGCTGATCAAGCCGCGCGAGAAGATCTTCACCGGGCTCGGCCCGAAGATCGAGGCGATCTACCGGGCCGGCGGCTGGATCTTCTTCACGCAGGCGGCGCTGATCGTGATCGCGGCGCTGATCGTGCTCGGGCTCGGCGCGTTCATCTATCTGATCGCGGGGCGCTACGGCACGCCGTTCGTGGTGGCGTCGAAGTTCGGGATCGGCGGGCTCGTCTTCTTGGGCGGGCGCTTCGCGGTGGTGGCGGTGCACGAGCTGGCGCACGGGCTGACGATGGCGTCGTTCGGGCGGCGCGTGGACCGGGCGGGGCTGAAGGCGATCGCGATCTTCCCGTACGCGTTCGTGGACACGAGCGAGGCGTGGTTCGAGCCGCGCCGTCGGCGGATCGCGGTGTCGGCGGCCGGGCCCGCTTCCGACTTCACCTTGGGCGCGGTGTTCGCGCTGTGCGCGCTGCTGCTGCCCGAGGGCACGGTGCGCGACATCTTCTTCAACCTCGCGTTCGCGGCCTACGTCGGCGGGTTCTTCAACCTGAACCCGTTCATCGAGCGCGACGGCTACCACATGCTCGTGGACGGGCTGAACGAGCCGGGGCTGCGGCGGCGCGCGAAGGAGCAGCTCGAGCGGCGCATCCGCGGCGAGCGCGCGGAGGGCGACTCCCCCGTGTTGGCGCGCTATTCGGCGTTCGGCGTCGGCTGGTCGGTGCTCGCGGCGGCGTTCGCGATCGCCATCACGTTCCGTTACAAGGACATCTTCCTGCTGTACGCGCCCGAGGTGGTCGTCTACGGGGTAATGGGCACGCTGTGGGTGGCGTTCTTCCTACCGGTGTTCTTCGTCCTCGGCAAACCGCTCTGGCAGCGGGCACGAGGGGTTAGCTAAGAATGGCCACGACGCCCTCTGAAGCCGACGTCGCCGCACGGCTGATCGAGCGCCTGCTCGCCGACCCGGGGTTCCGCGCGCGGTTCCGTCGCGACCCCGCGGGCGCGTGCCGTGAGGCGGGCCTGGAGTCGCTGGCCAACGAGATGTCGCTGGGCGGCGGCAAGGCCTTCCACACGCTGGACATCCGCGAGTCCCGCTCCTCCCTGGCGGGCGTGATGATGGCCGCCGCGATGGAGGGCATCGTCGTCGGCCAGTTCGCCGAGAACGTGCTCCCCGCGCTCTCCCAGCTCCCGAGCGAGGTCGCAGACGTCGTCTCGCGCGTGGACCTGCCCGCGATCAACTTCCCCGGCGGTGGCGGCGGCAACGGCGAGGCCGTGAAGGCGAGCCCGGTCGAGCCGGACGCGCCGGCCGCGGCCCCGGGTGCGGGCGCCGACGTGCCGAGCTCGGACGTGCCGGGCGTCGCGGCCGCGCCGGCGGTGCCGGGCGTGGCTCCCGCGTCGGCCGGAGCGGGCGCAGCGGACGTGCCGACGGCGCCACCCCCGGCCGCCTCGGCGCCGCCGCCCGCCGAGGCCCCGGAGGCCGCGACGAAGCCGCCCGCGGAGCCGAAGGCGCCCGCCAGCGACCCGGCCGGTGACGCGGCCAAGAAGATCGCGGACGCGAACAGCCCCGAGGCCGCGCAGCAGGCGAAGGAAAAGGAGGCCGCGGACGCGCTCTCCGAGCAGACGAGTGGCGTCCCGGGCTCCGACGCGCTGCCGACGGGCAACGCCGCCACCGCGCCCGGGGGCGACCCGCCGACGCAGTCCGAGACGATCCCGGGCGGCGGCGCACCTACGCCGTCGGTGGACCCCGGCGACCTGCCCGCCCCGGACAACTCGGTCGCGCCGGGCGGCCCGGTGAAGGGTGGCCTGCCCGCGAGTGGCAACGCCGGTGGCGGCGCGGCGGGCGCAGGCGGCGCGGCAGGCGCGGGTGGCGCGGCGGGCGCGGGCGGCGAGCTCGAGCAGTACGTCGTCGAGGAGCTGCTCGACCCGCTGGACGCGGCCGCGCGCGCC
>NZ_JAPDDP010000126.1 GCF_027587195.1 Solirubrobacter phytolaccae
CGCCGCCGTCGCGCCGCCCGCCGCCGCCGCGCCCGCGCCACCCGTCGCGACCGGTGTCGCCGCCGCCGGCGTCGGGTCCTCGACCGCGAGCGTCACCTTCGTGCCGAGCGCGCGCTTGCTGCCCGGCGTCGGGTCCTGGCGGATCACCACCCAGTCGTTGCCGGCGCTGGACGGCTGCGGGTCGTAGCCGAACTTCGCGGCGGTGAGCGCGTCCGCGGCCTGGGCGAGCGTCATGCCGTTCACGGGCGGGACCGCGCCGGTCTTCGCGGGCGCGGCGAGCGTGATGTTCACGCGCTCGCCCTTCTCCATGCCGTCACCGCCCGCGGGGTGCTGGGCGATGATCGTGTTCAGCGCGGCGCCCTTCGGTGCCGTCGCGTAGGTCGTGCGGCCGAGCAGGAGGTCGTGCTTCTCGAGCACCACGAGCGCTTCCGGCACCGTCGAGCCTTTGAGCTTGGGGACCTCGGCATCGCGGCGCAGCAGCGCCACGACCACCGCGACGGTCGCGAGCGTGAGGAGCGTCGCCGGCAGCCAGATCGGCAGCCACGGCTTCTGGCGGAACAACACGCGCCGCGGCACCGGCTCGGACTCGACGCCGCTCACGCGATGGGTGATGTCGACCTGGTGATCGGCCGCGCGGCCGACGACGATCGGTCGCGCCACGCCGACGCGCACGATCGCCGTACCGGTCGCGCCGACCGGCACCAGCGCGCGCTCGGGGAAGACGGCGATCGGGCAGCTCGCCTCCGTGTCGGTCGCGCCGAACACGACCTCCATCGGGCTGTTGCCCTGGTTGGTGACGGCGACGTCGAAGCTCGCGTGGCGGCGCCCGCGCCGGCGCTCGGGCGCGACGTGCATCACCGTGTTCTGGAACGGCTGAACCGTCAGCGTGGCCGGCACCCAGGCGACGTCCACGCCGCGCGTGCGCGAGCGCGCGACCACCATCAGCGGCCACGCTCGCGCTTCCGACGCGGGCGTGCGCGGCGGGTGCAGGCGCACCAGCACGTCCTGCTGGTAGTCGCCGGACGTGCCCCACGGGTTCAGGAAGACCGTCGGCGTCGTGACCGTCCACCACGCTTCGGGCAGGCCGTCGACGCGCAGGTCGTAGGTGTCGACGATCTCGCCCTGGTTGCGCAGCGTCGCGAGCACGGCGACCTCGATCCCGGGCACGACCGAGACGGCGACAGCGGCGCTCGGATCGTCCACCCGTGCCGGGTCGCGCAACGTGAGCAGCGTCGCGGGACGCGCCTCCGCGGGCTCCGGCGGCCGATAGGCGGGAGCGGGAGCGGGAGCGGGTGCGGGCGCGTCGTCATCCGCGAGCACGAGCTCCCACCCCAGGTACTCACCGCACGAGCAGAAGTCCCGGTTGAGCGCGACGGTGCCGCACTTCGGGCACTCGAGCTCGACGGTGGCCGGTGGCGGAGACGTCTGGAAGTCGTGCATCGCCTCCGGGGGATCGGCTCACGGCGATCAGCCTTGAGCCGATCGGACGACTACACGGTCATTCGATCGGGGGAAGTCCGCCGATCGAGCCACCAGGCCGCGACCACGCCGCCCACCGCGCCGAACAGATGGCCCTGCCACGAGACGCCCGGCGTCGGCACGAGCCCGAACGCGAGCGTGCCGCCGTACACGAACAGCACGACCACGCCCGCGACCAGATGCAGCGCCCGGCGACTGAACACGCCGCGCGCGATCAGGTACGCGGCGAACCCGAACACGAGCCCGCTGGCGCCGATGTGCACCGTGTTGGCCGGCGCCACGAGCCACGTCCCTAGCCCACCGACGACCGCGACGATCACGGTCACCGTGGCCACCCGCGCGAGGCCGCTCAGCGCGATCACGCCGCCGAGCACCACGAACGGGAGCGTGTTCCCGATCAGGTGCCCGAACCCACCGTGCAGCACGGGAGCGAGCGCGACGCCGACGAGTCCCTCGGGGTCACGCGGCCGGATGCCGGCCGAGTCCAGATCGCCCGCGAACACGTCGACGATCTCCACGACCCACATGACCGCGACCATCGCGGCCACGAACAGGAACCCGCGCACGCGGGGGTCTTCACGCACCTCGGGCGTCGTGCTCACCATGCGCGTCACGGTAGGCGACCGCGCTTAGCGGCAGCTCAACTAGACCTGGGACTCGACGAGGTACGTCGGCTTCGGGCCGGCGAACCAGTCCTCCGTGAGCGTGACGCCCGTCCAGTCCTCGATCAGCGCGAGCGAGGCCGCGTGCGGGTGTTCCTCGTCCGGCCGGTCCAGCAGCGGGTCGAAGCTCTCGACCTCGACGCCGTGTTCGCGGCGCTGGACGCGCATGACGGCGTTGACGTTCCAGAAGAACGAGACCGCGCTGTGGACGCCGGCGAGCCGGTCGAGCTGCAGGTCGGCGCGGTAGCCGTTCTCCTCCAGCGTCACGACCCAGGCGCGGCCGGCGCCTTCGAGCACGCTCGCCTGGACGACGCCCTGCTGGTCGTAGACGTCGCGCTCGTAGAGGTCCATCCCGGCCTCGGCGGCCGCCCCGAAGTCGAGGTCGCCGAGCGGCCGGATCGGGCCGAGCCGGCCGAGCACAGCCTCGGGCGTGTGGCCGTCCGCGGCCACGAGCGCGATCGTCGCCGCGTCCGTCGCCTCGTCGATCCAGTCGAACCGTGTCCAGTCGCTCATGGTGCGCCCAACGTAGACCCATTACGGGAGTGGCCGCGCGTAATCGGAGCTGGTGACCGCACCGCCCGCGCCGGTTGGCCGCCGAGCGCCCGCAGGGCAACCCGTTGGGAGCGGCCAGGCACGGCTGGAAGCCTGCGGGGCATGAACCTGAAGCTCCTCCTGACGCCGCTCCTGGCCACCACCGTCCTCGTCGCCGCCTGCGGCGGCACCGACACGCCGGACGCCCCCACCGTGTCCACCAAGCCCGTCTCCGAGATCGCCGTTCCGCCCGACCTCGAGGCCAAGGGCACGCTCACGATCGGCACCGACGCGAGCTACCCGCCGATCGAGTTCATGGCCGCCGACGGCAAGACCGTCGAGGGCCTGGATGCCGACCTCGGCAAGGCCCTCGCCGCCACGCTGGGCCTGAAGGCCGAGGTCCAGCACGCGACGTTCGACAGCATCCTGCCGGGGCTGACGACGAAGAAGTTCGACGTCGGCATGTCGGGCTTCACGGACACCAAGGAGCGCGAGAAGACGGTCGACTTCGTCACCTACTTCTCCGCGGGCACGTCGTTCTTCGTCAAGGCGCAGGAGGGCGGCACGGTGGTCAACACGCTCGACGACCTCTGCGGCCGCACGCTCGCGCTGCAGAAGGGCACCGCGCAGGTCGAGGACGCCGCCGCGCAGCAGAAGCAGTGCGCCGCGGCCGGCAAGCCCGCGATCAAGGTCATGACGTTCCCGGACCAGCCGGGCGCGAACCTGGCGGTCGTCTCCGGCCGTGCCGACGTCGGCATGACCGACTCGCCCGTCGCGGCTTACCAGGCCAAGCAGTCCAACGGGCAGCTCGCCGTCGTCGGCGAGCCCTACGGCTCGGCGCCGTACGGCATCGCGTTGCCCAAGGGCAGCCCGCTCGCCACGGCGATCCGGGCCGCGCTGAAGGCGCTGATCGTCGACGGCACCTACGGCGAGATCCTCGCCAAGTACGGGATCGAGGCCGGCGCGATCACCGAGCCCGGCATCAACCAGGCCGCCGAGTAGCGTGCAGCCGATCGACGCCGTCCCGGTCCGCCGGCCGGGACGCTGGATCGCCGCCCTCGCCGTCGCCCTGCTGGCGGCGGCGGTGGTGCGGTCGGTCGCCACCAACCCGCGCTTCCAGTGGGACGTCGTCGGCGAGATGCTCTTCTCCGACCGCATCCTGCACGGCCTCGTGCTGACGCTCGAGCTGACCGTGATCGCGATGGTCGCGGGCGTCGCGCTCGGGATCCTCGTCGCGGTCGCCCGCATGTCGCCGAACAAGCTGCTCGCCGGCGCGGGCGCCTTCTACGTGTGGCTGTTCCGCGGCACGCCGGTGCTCGTGCAGCTGCTGTTCTGGAACTTCATCGCCGCGCTCTATCCGACGATCGAGCTCGGCCCGATCCACGCCGACGCCAACACGCTGATCACGCCCTTCATGGCGTCGCTCCTCGGCCTGGCGCTCAACCAGGCGGCGTACATGGCGGAGATCGTGCGCGCCGGGATCCTGTCGGTGCCGGAAGGCCAGGCGGAAGCGGCTTCGGCGCTCGGCCTGTCCCGCGCGCAGACGCTGCGCCGGATCGTGCTCCCGCAGGCGATGCGGGTGATCGTCCCGCCCACGGGCAACGAGACGATCTCGATGCTCAAGACGACGTCGCTGGTGAGCGTGATCGCGTCGAGCGACCTGCTCTACAGCGCGCAGCTGATCTACTCGCAGAGCTTCCAGCAGATCCCGCTGCTGATCGTCGTCTGCATCTGGTACCTGGCCATCACGACGCTGCTCTCGCTCGGCCAATCGATGCTCGAGCGGCGGTACGGACGCGGCGTCGCACGCGCGCGAAGGGAGACCAAGCCGATGCGACTTCCGAACCTGGCGGTGGCGCGATGATCGTCGCCACGGGTGTGCACAAGCGCTACGGGACGCTCGACGTCTTGAAGGGCATCGACCTGACCGTGCAGCGCGGCGAGGTGACCTGTCTGATCGGCCCGTCGGGCTCCGGCAAGTCGACGTTCCTGCGTTGCGTGAACCGGCTCGAGCGGATCCAGGGCGGCCGGCTTGCCGTCGACGGCGAGCTCATGGGCTACAAGACCAAGCGCGGCCGGCTGCACGAGCTGCGCGAGGACGAGATCGCCGCGCAGCGCGCGCAGATCGGGATGGTGTTCCAGCACTTCCATCTGTTCGCGCACATGACCGCGCTCGAGAACGTCGTCGAGGCGCCGCTGCGGGTGCGCAAGGTCAAGCGCGAGGACGCGGTCGCGCAGGGGACGGCCCTGCTGGCCCGGGTCGGCCTCGAGGACAAGCTCGACGCCTACCCGTCGCAGCTCTCAGGCGGCCAGCAGCAGCGCGTCGCGATCGCCCGCGCGCTCGCGATGGAGCCGAAGCTGATGCTCTTCGACGAGCCGACGTCCGCGCTCGACCCCGAGACGGTCGGCGAGGTCCTCGACGTGATCCGCGACCTCGCGGCCGACGGCATGACGATGCTCGTGGTCACGCACGAGATGGGGTTCGCGCGCGAGGTCGCGGACACCGTCGTGTTCATGGACGAGGGCCGCGTGATCGAGTCCGGCCCGCCCGACGAGCTGCTCGAGCGCCCGGCCCACCCGCGCACGCGCGAGTTCCTGGCCCGCGTGTTGTGAGCGAATAACACCTCGATAACGAGTGCGAACGCGCGGCCGAAGAGGATCGGCCGATGTCCAAGAGTCTTCGCCGTCGCGCGGTCGCGCCGGTCGTGCTGGCCGCCGCTGCCGTGCTCGCACCCGTCGCGAGCGCCGCGGTCACGCCGGCCTTCACGTTGCAGAGCAAGAGCGTGTGGGGTGCCGCGCAGCCGCTGATCGGCTCGAGCATCTACACGCCGCCGGTCAATGAGGGCGGCTGGTCCGGCTTCGCGCCGATCGACGACCAGACGTTCTGGGTCGTGTCCGACCGCGGCCCGAACGGCCTGCCGGCCGTCGGTGGCCCGGGCACGCGCCGCACGTTCCTCACGCCCGCGTTCACGCCGACGATCTACAAGGTCGCGATCGGCAGCGGCGGCGCGCTGAACGTCGTGCAGCGGATCCCGATCCACCTCAAGGCGGGCGACGTCAACCCGGCGCGCGCGTGGATGCAGGCCAACCCGAACCCGGCGCTCGGCATCCAGTCCGGCGAGCTGAACACCATCACCGGGCTCTCGCAGATCGCGACCGCCGGTCAGGGCGCCGCGTCCGGCCTGCCGACCGCCGCGTCCGCGCGGGACGAGGTCCCGTACGCCGCCGACGGCACGACGACGCTGCCGTCGGACCCGTACGGCCTGGACTCGGAGTCGATCGCGGTCGACCCGCGCGACGGCTCGTTCTGGATCGGCGACGAGTACCGCCCGTCGCTCGTGCACGTGGCCGCCGACGGCACGCTGCTCAACCGGATCGTCCCCGCGGGCGTGACCGTGCCGGCCGACCCGGCCGACCCCGCGAAGTTCGCCGCCGAGGACGAGGCCGTCGTCAAGACACACCGGATCCTCCCGCGCGCGTTCTCCTACCGGCGCCAGAACCGCGGCATGGAGGGCGGCACGCTCACCAAGGACGGCAAGACGCTGTTCGGGATGCTGCAGTCCTCGATCGTCCCGCCCGCCGGGCAGGGCGACGGCCGCACGCTGCGGCTCGTGCGCTTCGACGTGTCCGACGCGATGAACCCGGTGCTGACCGGCGAGTGGATCTACCGGCTGAGCGTTCCGCAGCCCGGCAGCGGCATCAACCAGGCGGACCTGTCGAACTCCGACATCTACGCGCTGGACGACACGCACCTGATCGTGGACGAGCACGACAACGTCACGAGCGTCCCGGGCGCGGGTGAGAAGCGCGTCTACGCGCTCGACCTCGCGAACGCGACGAACCTCCTCGACGACGCGACGCAGAACGGCAACGCCCCCACGCTCGAGTCGACCAACGCGGCCGGCGTGACCCCGGTGGCCAAGACGTTCTGGCTCTCGCTCGACGACTGGGGCTACGACCACGACAAGCCCGAAGGCCTGGGCCTGTTCCCGAACGGCGACCTCGGCATGGTCGACGACAACGACTTCGGGTTCGAGCAGGGCAACGACCCGGCGGCGACGTCCACGCCCCCGTTCAAGGTCGGCCCGTCCGGCAAGACCACCGAGCTGTGGCGCTACGACGTCTCCAACCTGGTCGAGCAGACCGTCGGCGGCACCGTGCCCGCCACGCTCGCGCTCACCCTCGGCGCGCAGGCCACGCTCGGCACGTTCGTCCCGGGCGTCACCCGCGACTACACGGCGACGACGAAGGCGACCGTGATCTCCACGGCCGGCGACGCGACGTTGTCGGTCTCCGATCCCGGCCACCTGACCAACGGCGCCTTCACGCTCCCGAGCCCGCTCGGCGTCGCGTTCTCGAAGTCCCAGTGGACCGCGCCGACCACCAACGAGGAGGTCACGGTGACCTTCTCCCAGCACGTCGACGCGATCGACGCGCTGCGCACCGGCAGCTACAGCAAGACGCTCACGTTCACGCTGAGCACGACCAACCCGTAGCCCGCTTTCGGAGGTCCCGCGCGGCGTGCGCGGGACCTTCGCCGCTCACGGCTGGCTGTTGCGCGGGATGCAGGCGTGGATGTTCAGGTCCCGCGCGAGCGCGCGCACCGGCAGCACTTCCTCGAGGAACTGCTGCGTCGTCGCCTCCAGCTCGGCCTGGCTCGTGTCCTCGCGCGACATGTCGGCCAACGCCTGGATGTCGGGCAGCATGTCGCGCATCCGCTGATCGAACTCGTCAGCCTTCGCCTCCATGCCGCGCGGCGCGGGCATCGCGGCGATCTTGTCCAGCCACGGCTCCGTCATCTCGGCGCTGCGCTCGAGCACGCGCGCGACCGCCTCGCCCTCCGATGCGCCCTCATCCAGCGCCTTCTGCATCGTCTCGATGCCTTCGCGCTCAGCCTTGTTGGCGCTCTCGTCGCAGATCTCCTCGACCTGGCGGGACCACTCCTCGGCCGCCATCGTGTCCCCGCCGCCAGCGGCGGCCTCGCGCTCGTCCTCGGCGCCGCAGCCCACGAGCGCCAGCGCGGCGCACACCGTGATCAGTCGGATGCTCATCGACCGCCTAAGTACCCCTGATCGGATCCCTCACACGCGCTAGTACCCGGACCGGCGCAGGTACGCCTTGACCGCCTTGACGAACGCGTCGGGGTCACGCGGCTCGTACCCGTAGTGCTTGTCGAGCTCGCCGCGCGCCCGCGCCTGGTCGAGCACGCGGTCGGCGTGGGCCTTGCGGCCGAGCCGGTACTGGTCGGCCATCCACGCGGGCAGCGTGCCGCGGGCGTAGCGGGACTTGCGGTACCAGCGCCAGAGCTTCGCCGCGTCGTTGCGGATGAGCCGTGGGAAGCGGTCCGTGACGTCGCGCAGCTTGCCCTGCCGGTAGGACCAGATCTGCACCGGTCGTTGGCTCTGGTGGGCGAAGTGCTCGTAGAAGTCGTCGTCGAGCGAGCGCAGCTCGGGCCGGCCGTCGCCGTCGAGGTCGCGCACGACGGGCTCGGAGGCGTAGTAGCCCCACATGCGCTGGTCGACGGCGTACGCGTTGCGCGCGCGGTCGTAGCGGTAGATGCGCGACCAGACGCAGCACTGCGTCCCGCTCCAGTTCACGGTCACCAGCACCTCGGGCTCGCCGTCGCCGTCGAGGTCGCGGACCTGGAGCGCGTTGTCGTAGGCGTGGGCCCAGCCGCCGTCGATGCTCGGCACCGCCTCGCGATAGCGCTCGACGCCCTCCCGCGCGATGTGCACGTGCACGTCCCAGTAGGAGTCGGTGGAGGTCCGCTCGCCGGCCATCGTCGCGGTCGTGGCGCCCGCCGTGCGCGTGATCGTGGCCGCGCCGCACGGCGTGGGCGCCACCGCGGTGGGGTTCAGATGCCGGATCGCGTTCCCGGCCTGGTCGGCGAGCGTGAAGCTTCCGTCCGCGGCGGCGACGAGGCCCTGGAGCTGGACGGCGCCCGGAACACGCCAGGTCGTCACCGCGCCGGCACCGGTGAGGCGCCCGAGGCACTCGTCGGTGGTGAACCACAGGTTGCCGTCCATGCCGGGGACGATCTGATGCGGTGTCGCTTCATCCGCGAGCGGGCGGCGGGTCATCCGCCCGTCGGGCGCGACCCGCGTGAATCCGTGCCGGCCCGTGAGCCACGCCGCGCCGTCCGCGCCCACCGCGAGCTGCCGCGGCGTCGGGAGGCTGCCCGGAACCCGCCAGCGGGTGAACGTGCCGTCCGCGGACATCCGCCACAGCCGGTCGCGTCCGAGCCCGGTCTGCACGAACCACACCGAGCCGTCGGGCGCCGCGGCGATGTCCTCGACCGTCTGGCCGTCGGACAGCTCGGGGTAGCGCAGCTCCCGCCGCGTGCCGTCCGCGCCGAGGCGCACGAGGCGCGCGTCGCCCGTCGCGATCCACACCGCGCCGCCGCCGTCGCTCGCGACCGCGACCGCCGAGTCGCTGATGTCCGACCGCCGCGTCACCCGCCCCAGGCGATCGATCTGCACGAGGCCCCGGTCGGCGGCGACCCACAGCGAGCCGTCCGGCCCGGACGCGAACCCGTTGACGTACTCCTCGCCACCCTCGAGGAACTCCTTGGCGGTGCCGGACGGGTCGAGCCGGGCCAGCCCGCCGAACTGCTCGGACACCCACACGGCCCCGTCCGCCGACACGCCGACATGCTCCGGCTCCGCGTACTTGGGCAGCGCGAACGCGAGCAGCGACCCACCGATCGCGAGCAGCCGATTGATCACGCTTCCAGCCACAGCGGAATCCTGCCATAGGCTGAGAGCTGTGAGCGCACCGTCCCCTCTCCCCGTCCTGGACATCTCCGGCTTCCGCGCGAACCCCGCCGATGTGGGCTTCGTCGAGGCGCTGCGCGAGGCCTTCCACGGCATCGGCGCCGCCTACCTCGTCGGCCACGGCGTCTCGGACGACCTCATCGCCCGCGTCCGGCAGGTCGCCGACGCGTTCTTCGCCCTCCCCGAGGCCGAGCGACTGGCGATCGAGAACGTGCACTCGCCGCAGTTTCGCGGCTACACGCGCCTGGGCAACGAGCACACCAACGGGCTGCGCGACCTGCGCGACCAGGTCGACATCGGCCGCGAGGTCCCGGCACCCGCGATCGGGCCTGGCGACCCGGCGTGGCTGCGCCTGCGCGGGCCGAACCTGTGGCCGGAGGCGCTCCCGGAGTTCCGCGCCGCCGTGACCGAGTACAACGCGGCGCTCGAGCAGGCCGGCCACGCGCTGATGCGTGCGGTGTCGCTCGCGCTCGGCCAGTCCGCCGACCACTTCGACGCCATCGTCACGCCGCCCGAGGTGCTGACCAAGATCATCCGCTACCCGGCGCCGAGCGAGACCTTCCCGACCGACCAGGGCGTCGGCGCACACACCGACGGCGGCTTCCTCACCCTCCTGCACCAGGACACCGTCGGCGGCTTCGAGGCCGAGGTCCACGGCCGGTGGGTGGCCGTCCCGCCGCTCCCCGGCTCCTTCGTGGTCAACATCGGCGAACTACTGCAGCTCGTCAGCAACGGCTACTTCCGCGCCACGCCCCACCGCGTGGTCAGCCCGCCCAAGGGCATCCAGCGGATCTCGATCGCGTACTTCTTCAACCCCCGGTTCGAGGCCAGGATCGAGCCGGTCACGCTGCCGGCCGCGCTGGCCGCCGAGGCGCCGGGTGGCGAGAGCGCCGACCCCGACAACCCGATCCTCGCCAACTACGGCTTCAACTCGCTCAAGGTCCGGCTGCGCGCGCACCCTGACGTCGCCGCCCGCCACCACGCCGACCTGCTTGGCTGAGCGAGCGCAACGGGGTGTGCCCAGCTCGATCGGCGCCACACGGACGCGCTCGGTGACCGACGCGTGACCTATTCGAAGTCGTGTCGGAGTCGACGCCATCCCGCACCTCGGCCTTTGCCGATGGGTTCGATGACCCCGTCGGCTTTCAGCTCTGCGAGCACCTTGCTGATGTAGGCGTCGCTGACGCCGGGCGAGGCGTCGCGGATCTGCGCGACTTTGAACTCGTCGGACAGTGATGCGCGGATGAAGGCGGTGATGAGCGCGCGCTTGGAACCTCGTCCGCTAACGGTCGCGGTCCGCGTCTCGAACTCCTGGTAAGCGGCGACGATGATGCCCAGGAGATAGTCCGTCCACGGACCGAGATCATGGGTGCGCTCATGCCAGCCGGTCGTGGAGCGCTGCAGCGCTTCGTAGTAGGTCTCTTTGCTTTGCTCGATGAGCTTCTCGATGCGTGCTCGGCGTGCTGCAGGGCGCGCGAGAAGCCGACGTGGAGGTCGTCCATCGCTTGGGGCGTGTCGTCGGCAGAGACAGGGCGGAACCGCTCGACAACGGTTCCGTCGGGAAGATGCTCCTCCACAGCCACCAGGGCCTCGATGCGGTCTCGAGGCGCGTGAATGTTCTCGATGGCGTTGGACGCTTCCGCGCTCTGGATCAACGCAACGCCGCGTAGCGTCTCCAGGCTGGCCGGGTTCTGCCGTCTGAAAACGTCTCCCCGGCCCCGAGCTTCAGCGATGGCGAGCGGCCGGGAGTAGGTGATTCGAATCCTGGAAGAAATGGCACACTCCCGTCACCCGAATGGCATACCCCGATCGTCGCGAGTATGCCATTCAGCCACTGGACGGCATCTCTATCTGAAGACCTGCGTGACACACCTAGACTGGTCCGTGAACTTCGTCAACGCGATCGGCGATGAGTGGATGATGGAGAAAGAGCGAAGCCCTACGGCGAACCGCATCGCGGAGCTCTACGACGAGCACGCGGACACGATCGCCCGCTACCTGCAGCGCCGGCTGGAACCCGAGCGGGTGGAGGACGCCGTGGCGTCGGTGTTCGAGCGCGCGCTGCGGTCGTACGCCCGGTACGTCCCCGTGCACGACACGCCGTTGCCGTGGCTGTTCGGGATCGCGGCGAACGTCGTGGCCGACAACCGCCGCTCGGAGAAGCGCCGGCTGCGTGCGCTCGCGCGGCTCGGCGCCGGCGCGGTCGAGCGGGCCGCCGACCCGGCGGACCTCGATGCCGTCGATCCGCGGCTGGTGGAGGCGCTGCTGCGCCTGAAGCCGGCCGATCGCGAGACGCTGCTGCTCGTCGCCTGGGGCGAGCTGAGCTACGAGGAGACCGCCGCCGCGCTCGGCGTCCCGATCGGGACCGTGCGCTCGCGCCTGGCGCGCGCCCGCGGCCAGCTCACCGCATCCCTTCCCGCCTCGCGCGCACGCCCGCGAGCGAACGCCACGCAGACGGAGGCCTACTGATGACCGTGTCCGACGACGAACGCGAGCTGCTCGCGCCGCTGGCCCGCGTGGCCGACGACGACGCCGCGTGGGACGCGGCCGCGCGTGAGCGCGTGCGCCGGCGCCTGCTCGAGGCGCCCGCCCCGCGCCG
>NZ_JAPDDP010000127.1 GCF_027587195.1 Solirubrobacter phytolaccae
GCCTCCGACTTCGCCCCCGGGCGCGCCGCCCGACGAGCCCTCCGTGCCGCCCCCGGGCGCGCCGCCCGTCGCGCTCGCGTCCGCCGGGCTCGGCCCGGGCACGTCGAGGGCGAGGTTCGCGGCCAGCGCGGTCACGGCCACCGCGATCGCCGCGCCGACCAGCACGCCCACCAACGCGGGCATCGCGGCCTCGCCCAGCACGAGCGCCGCGCGGTGGCGACGACGCGCGCCCATCGCGCGCAGCCGGCGCAGCTCGGCGGCGACGTCGTCGTGCTGCTCCGCGGCGGCAAAGGCCGCGAACGCGAGCAGGATCGTCGCGGCGAGCGCGGCGACGATCAGCGCGAACGCCGCCGCCGCGTGGCCGCGGCGGGCCTCCGCCACGATCGGGACGGACGGCAGCGTGACCTGCGCGCCGTCGACGGTGCCGGCGAACGTGTCCTGGACTTCGGCGAACCCGTCCAGCACGCGCGCCGTGTTCCAGGGATGGACCGCGCCGGTGTCCACCACGCGCGTCCAGCCGAACGTGCGCGGCAGGCCGTCCAGCGCCGCCAACGCGAGGAGCGGCTCGACGCCGCTCGCGATCAGGAACGTCGCGCCCGCGTCCTGACGCCCCGGTGGGGGCGGCAACGGACCGAGCGGTACGCCGTCGAGGCGTCCGCGACCGACCACGCGCAGTCGCGCGCCGTCCAGCCGGACCGTCGGCTCGACACGCCCGTTGAGCGCGACCACCTCGCACACGCGCGCATCGCACCGGGCCGGCAGCCGGCCGCCGCTCAGCCGCAGATGCGAGGCCAGCCCGTCGACGCCGGCGAGCACGACGGACGTGCGCCCGACCGCGCGCCCGCTGAAGCGCACCGCCCGCGCGCCCGCGCCCGGAAAGCCCGCACGGACGCTGATTTCGAGCGATGACAGCACGCCGGTGCCGCCCTCGCGCGCGCCGGCCCGCTGGACCGTCAGCCGCAGCGCCCGCTCGCTCGGGGACGTCTTCGCCAGCGCGCGGCCCATCGCCGCGTCACGCGCGACGAGCGTCAGCGGCCCGGCCGCGAGCACCACCGCCGCGGCCGCCGCGACGCCCACCGCGACCGCGAGCAGCGCCCCCGCCCGCCGGCGGCTCCGCGCCAGCACCAGACCGAGCACCGCGAGCACCGCCGGAACATAAGGGGGTCAGACCCCTTTAGGAAGCGCGCGGCGGCGAGATCCGCGGCGTGAAGCCAAAAACCGGGGTCAGCGGAGGGCGACTCGACGGCGCACGTCAGAGCGGCCACCGACCTGGGCGACGACGATCGCCGCGCGGCGTCGGGACGCCGCGCGAGAGACGCGCAGGGTCACCGCGCGCGAGGCACCCGACGCCACGCGGAAACGGGCCGCGCGGGCCCCCGCCACGCGGACCGAGCCGGAGCATCCGCGCGCCGCCACGCGCGGGCAGGACAGCCGGACGCGGATCGCGCCCCGGGACACGCGCGCCCGGGAGGACGCGATCGCCACCGACGCGGAGAACACGGCGACGCTGCTCCAGGTCGCGCTCGTGACGTAGAGGTTGCGACCGTCCCCGCTCGCCGCGAGGGCGCCGCCGCCCTCCACGGCCCGTGAGGCGGAGCAGGCCTTCAGGGTCAAGTAGGTCTCCGCACAGCCGAACTGGGTCAACGCGCCCGTCGCGACGTCCCGTGTGAAGGCGGTGAGGCTGTAGCCGCCGACGGCGAACACGGTCCGGCCGTCGGCCGCGACGGTGACCGCGGTCGGCTGCGACAGCGCGGCCGCGCGCACACAGCCCGGGAGCCGCTCGGTGTCCTCGTCCTCGTCGTAGAACTCCTCGGGGTCGACGACTTCCTCGCGCGTCGGCGACCCGTACTGCAGGCAGCCGGCCGCCGCCAGCGCGCCCGTGGCCGGGTCACGCGTGAGCGTCGTCAGCGTGTTCTCCTCGTAGCCGGCGACGTACAGGTTCCGGCCGTCGGGGCTGAGCGTGCCTCCGCGCGCGCCGACCAGCGACGGCACACTCGTGCACGGCCCGCCGACCGGCGCATCGGCCAGCAGGCACGCGCGCGGCGTCAACGCGCCCGTCGTCGCGTCCCGCCGCAGCCCCACCACGGAGCCCGACAGCGCCGAGGTGACGTACACGTCCTCGCCGTCGGAGGCCATCAGCACGCTCTGCGCGCCCGCGAGCGCCACGCCGTCCGCGCACTGGCCGTCGGACCCGGTGTCGCTCACGCACCCGAGCTCGGTCAACGCGCCGGTCCCGGCATCGCGCGCGAACGTCACGACCGCCCCGCTCCGCTCACCCGCCACGTAGACGTGCTTGCCGTCCGGGCTCACCGCCACGCCCGCGGCGCCGTCGAGCGCGTACCCGCTCGCGCACCGCTCCCCGAACCCGAACGTGTGCTTGATGCACCCGACCTGGGTGAGCACGCCCGTCTCGACGTCCCGCGAGAACCACGACACGGCGTTCGAGCCCGCCGCGACCACGTACACGAAGCGCCCGTCCGGCGAGAACGCCAGAGCGCGCGCGTCCCGCAGCGCGTCGGCCCGCCCACACAGCCCGTCCGAGCCGACCCGGCCGTCCCCGCCGGTCGCCGTCACGCACGCCCGCGCGCTCAACACGCCAGAAGCGGCGTCACGCGCGAACACCGCCACGCCGTTGGACCCCGTCACCGCGCCGCCGGAAGCGACCACATAGACGTGCCGCTGATCGGGCGAGACGACCACCGACCGCGCGTCCATCAGGCCACCCGCGCGCGAGCAGGTGATCGGCGGCGCCTCGTCCTCCTCGAACTCGTCCTCGGTCACCGCACCGGTCTGCATCACGCAGCCGCTGTCACCGGCGAGTTGGGCGAAGCTCTGCCCGAACGCGGGCGAGGTCAGCGTCGCGAAGGCCACGACCGCGAGGAGGATCGAGCGCATGGGCCCGACCCTCCCACAGACGCAGCACCTACGGCAAGGGCCAGGTGTGCACCGGCTCGTTGGAGTGCATGTGCTCGCGGTAGCGGACCGTCATCTCGCGCAGCGCGTCCTCGCGATCCAGCCGGTCGTACAACCGGTGGAAGGCCGCGGCCTGCCACGACGCCCCGTTGACGCCGTCCACGCAGCGCCGCTCGATGATCTCCAGCAGCCGGTCCGCGTCCGCCGAGTCGACACCCCAGCGCGACAGGCCATCCCGCGCCATCGGCAGCAGCCGCCGCAGCACCAGCTCCGTCGCGGGCGCCTCACCCACGCCAGGCCAGTACACGCGCGCATCCAGGCCGAGCCGCGCGCCCGTGTAGAAGTTGTCCTCGGCGGCCGAGAACGACATCTGCGTCCAGATCGGGCGGTCGTCCTCGACCAGCACCCGCACGAGCCCGTAGTAGAACGCGGCGTTCGCGAGCGTGTCGACGATCGTCGGCCCGGCCGGCAGCACGCGGTTCTCCACGCGCAGGTGCGGACGCCCGCGCGACACATCGTAAATCGGCCGGTTCCAGCGGTAGATCGTGCCGTTGTGCAGCCGCAGCTCCTGCAGCTTCGGCGCGCCGCCCGACTCCATCACCGCCACCGGGTCCTCGTCCTCGACCACCGGCAGCAGCGCCGGGAAGTAGCGGACGTTCTCCTCGAACAGGTCGAAGATCGACGTGATCCAGCGCTCCCCGAACCACACGCGCGGGCGGACGCCCTGGGCCTTGAGCTCCTCCGGCCGCGTGTCCGTGGTCTGCTCGAAGAGCGCGATCCGCGTCTCCCGCCACAGCTCGCGCCCGAAGAAGAACGGCGAGTTCGCGCCGATCGCGAGCTGCACGCCCGCGATCGCCTGCGCCGCGTTCCAGTGCGCCCCGAACAGCGCCGGATCGACGAGCTGGTGCAGCTGGACCGACGTGCACGCCGCCTCGGGAGCGATCGTGTCGGCGAGGATCGCGAGGCGCTCCACGCCGCGGATGTCGATCTCCAGGTCCTCCCCGCGCGCAGCGAAGATCTGCTCGTTGAGCAGCTTGTAGCGCGGGTTGGCGCTCAACGCGCTCCCGTTCAGCAGCTGCTCGGTGAGCGTCGGGAGGATCCCGATGATCATCATGTGCGCGTGGGCCTTCTGGGCCTGCTCCTCGGCGTGGTTGAGGTCACGCCGGACCGTCTCCTCGAGCTCGCTGAAGACCGGTCCCTCCAGCTTGCGCGGCGGGATGTTGATCTCGATGTTGAACTGCGCGAGCTCGGTCTGGAAGTCGTCGTCGGCGATGAGCTCGAGCACGTGCGTGTTCGCCATCGCCGGGTCGCCGGTCTCCTCGGTGAGGTTGAGCTCGATCTCGAGCCCGATCGAGCGCCGGTCGGGGTCGAAGCGCGCCTCGGCGAGCATGCGCGCGAACACGTCAAGGCACAGCTTGACCTTGTCGCGATAGCGCTGCCGGTTCTCGCGGCTGAACGTCGTGTCGGCGACTTCGTCGCCCATGGCTCGTCCCTTCCCCCAAAATGACGGCGGCCCGTGAAGTGTCCCAGACGTGGTATCCCAGCGCCTGCAGGTCCAATCCCATGAGTGCCACTCCTGCCACCAAAGCCCTCGAGCGAGCCAAGGTCGCGTTCACCACGCACACCTACGAGCACGACCCCAAGCACGAGTCCTACGGCCTGGAAGCGGCCGAGCGGCTCGACCTCGACCCCGCCACCGTGTTCAAGACGCTCGTCGCCGACGTGGACGGCAAGCTCACGGTCGCGATCGTCGGAGTCGAGCACCAGCTGGACCTCAAAGCACTCGCGAGCGCCTGCAAGGCCAAGAAGGCGCAGATGGCCGACGTCAAGCAGGCCGAGCGCACGACGGGCTACGTCGCCGGCGGCATCTCACCGCTCGGCCAGAAGAAGCCCCTCCCGACCGTGATCGACGAGACCGCGGAGCTGCACGACACGATCCACGTGAGCGGTGGCCGCCGCGGCCTGGAGGTCGAGCTCACGCCCACCGACCTCGCCCAGCTGACGAACGCGACCTTCGCCCCGATCGCGCGCTAGCGGATCCCCTCCGCGGCGAGGCGGATCGTCGCGTCCGCGTTCTCCTTGGTGACGAACTGCGGGCCGGTCGGGATCAGCGTCCCCTTGCCGGGGAAGATCTGGTGGCGCACCTGCTCGACCAGCAGGATCACGGGCAAGTAGCCCTGCAGGTACGGCTGCTGGTCGACGGCGAAGAGGATCTTGCCCTCCTTCACCGCGGTCAGCACCTCGGGGCTGAGGTCGAACGTGGCGAGCCGGATCCGCGCCTTCTGCCCGCTCGCCTCCACCGCCGCAAGCGCCGGCAGCGCGCCGTTCGCGCCGAGCGTGACGACCGCGTCGACCGGCTCGCCGCTCAGCGCCGCCGAGACCCGGCGCTGCGCGACCATCGCGTTCTGGAGCGGCACCGCGAGCGACTGCACGCGCCCGCCGATGCCGGCCTGCAGCCCGCGGCAGCGGTCGTCGAGCCCCGCGTTGCCCTCCTCGTGGTTCACGCACAGCGCCGTCTTCACGCCGACGGCGGCGAGCCGCTTGCCCGCCTCCACGCCCGCCTCGTACTCCGGCTGGCCGACGTGGGCGAGCACGCCGAGGCGCTTGAACGCGGTGCTGCCGCTGTTGATCGTGATCGTCGGGATGCCGGCCTGCACCGCGCGCCGGATCGACGGCCCGAGCGCCACCGGGTCCGGGACGCTGACGATCAGCCCGTCGGCGTGATCGGCGACCGCCTCGTCGATGTAGCGGCGCATCTGCGGGATCGAGAACGAGTCGGGCGCGCGGTAGGAGACCGCCGCGCCCGTCTGGCGGCCCGCCGCGTCGAGGCCCTTCTTGACCACGGGCCAGACCGGGTCGGACGCCTGGCCGTGGGTGATGAAGACGAACCGCGCGTCCGCGATCCGCACCCCGCGCGCCTGCTGGCCGGTCGCGTCGGGAGCGGTGACCGTGCCCTTGGCCTCGACGACGATGTTCTCGCCGCGCACGGTGCGCTCCGTGCCGCAGCCGGCGAGCACGACCAGTGCAAGGAGCGTGAAGAGCCGCCTCACGACGCCGGCCCCGGCGGCAGCGGATGGACCGGCCACGCGCGGATCTCGGACGCCTCGGCCACGAGCGAGCCCGCCTCGATCGGGATGTGCGCCTCCAGGCGCGTGCCCTCGCCCACGGGCGAATGGACCTGGAGCCGGCCGTCGAGCACCGCGAGCCGGTCGATCAGGCCGCGCAGGCCCGTGCCGCCCGCGACGGTCGCGCCGCCCTTGCCGTCGTCGGTGACGACGACCACGACCTCACCGCCGAGCTCGCTCACCCGCACGGTCGCGTTGCGGGTCTGGGCGTAGCGGATCACGTTGGTCAGCCCTTCGGCGACGACGAAGTACGCGGCGGCCTCGACCGGCGCGGGGAGCCGCTCCGGCAGCTCGACCGACGCCTCCACGTCCAGCGGCGCGCGGGCCACGAGCGCGTCCACCGCCGCGCCCACGCCGCGCTCGGACAGGAAGGCGGGATGGATGCCGCGCGCGAACTCGCGCAGCTCGGCGAGCGCGACCGCGAGCTTCTCGCCGATCTCGTCGACGGTGCCGGACAGCCCGCTGTCGCCGAGCCGGGCCTTGAGCATCCGCAGGTCCAGCGCGAGCGACACGAGCTGCTGCTGCGCGCCGTCGTGCAGGTCGCGCTCGATCCGGCGGCGCGCGTCGTCGGCGGCCTCGACGATCCGCAGTCGCGACACCCGCAGCTCCTCCACCCGGGCGCGCAGCTCGGCCTTCAGGCGCTCGTTGTCGATCGCGAGCGCGGCGGCGGACGCCGCCGCGGTGACGAGCTCCGGCGTGGCGTCGAGCTCGGCGTCGTGGACGATCGCCGCCACGCGCACGCCCGCGTGCTCGACCGCGGTCCACGTGCGCCCGGAACCGGCCTCGGGCAGCTCGACCTTGCGGCCCGCGTCGTCGACGAAGATCTCGCGGTCCGGCAGCCAGTAGGCGATGTTCAGGGAGCGGTCGCCGAGCCGCTCGGCGAGCATCTCGCGCACGGGTCCGCTCTCGACCGCCGGCGTGCGCAGAAGCCGGCGCGCGATCACGCACATCAGGTTGCCGACGCCCTCGAGCGCCGCGATCGACACGATCGTCGCCGGCAGGGCGAGCACGCACAGCACGAGCCCGACGACCGGACCGAGCGCCCACGGCCCGACGAGCCGGCCGTCGTCACCCGCGAGCCCGCTGATGCCGAGCCCGGCGAGCAGGACCGCGAGCAGCGCGGGTGCGAGCGCCAGCGCCAGCGTGACGAGCACGGTCGGCAGCTTGAGCAGCAGCATCCCCGCGACCCGCCAGAACGTCCTATTGCCGAGTTGCTCGCGCACACCGCCGCCGGGCGGCGGGGGCGGGACGGGCGGGAGGTGCGACTCGAGCAGCCGGTTCGCCTGGCGCCGCTCGCCCTCGGCCAGCCGCCACGTCAGCCGCGCGGTGCCGACGAGGATCGGCAGGCCCACCCACAGCGGCGCGAGCAGCACACCCACGAGCAGGCCGCCGCCGACCAGCAGCAGGTACGTGAGCCCCTGGCCGAGCCCGACGACGAGGTACAGCAGCGTCCGCCGGGCGGCGCGCAGGTGCGGCGAGAGGTCGATCGCGCTGCTCACGAGGCCTCGACGCTGACGTCGCCGCTGGTGGACAGCGCCTGGATCTGGAACGGCGCGTCCTCGACGGAGGAGAGCCCGCGCGTGCGGACCTCGCCCGTCACGCTCTGCGCGTCGATGCTGTAGCGCGCGGCGGGAACGACGGCGCGGACGTCGCCGGTGCGTGAGCGCAGCTCCAGCCGGTCCGCCGAGCACTCCGACGCGGTCGAGACGTCGCCGGTGTCCGACACCGCCTGCAGCGAGAAGCCGCAGAAGCTGGTCGCGCGGATCGCGCCCGCGTCGGTGGTGATCCGCACCGTCGCGCGCACGCCCGCGACGTCCACGCTCCCGCCCGTGGTCTCGATCTCGAGCGGGACGTTGTCGGGCACGGTCAGCCGGTAGCTGACGCGGCAGGAGCCGAGCACCTGCTCCGGGCAGCGCGAGACGAGGCTGACCTTGCCGCCCCTGACGTCGCGCACCTCCTGGGAGGGCTTGCCGAACGAGAACTCGTCGATCCGGCGCACCTCGATCGCCGAGGCGCCGCCGTCGATCTCCACGTCGGCGTCCCCGAGGTCCAGCCGCAGCGCGGTGACGTCGCCGAGGATGCGGTAGGGCGTGGTGCGCGTCTCGTGCGAGCGGGCCGACCAGATGACCAGCGCGGCGGCGACGACCAGGAGCACCAGGGCGGAGGCGGCGACGAGCCACCACCAGGCCACGGGAGCTGGCCCAGGCGTGGTCTCAGACGACTGCTGCGCCTGGACTGGCGCATCCCCCGTGATGCTCACTCGCGTAACCGTAGAGGTGCCGACGGTGCGGCTGTCCACACCATCGCTCACAGGTTTGCCGTAGCCCTCCCCCGCACGGGGGGTGGAAGGATTCCAATCGTTCCCTGAAGGACTCAAGCCAAGGCCCACGGACGGGCCGCTTTTCTCTCCTCGCACCGGCCCCAGGGCGTCCTTTTCCCCCACCGACGTCCGCCGACCGGGAAGCACTTTGAGCCGTCGCGTCTGACCAACGCGGCGGCTCGTTTGGTTTAAACGCCTCGATCCTTATGAAGCCTCAAGGTCCGGGCAAGGTGCCGCCAAGGTTCGGCCGTCAGTGTTCACGACAGTTCCTCCAAGCTCCGGCACCGGGAAGTCCAACCCCCTCCGACACCCGCCGCCGTTGAAGCATCAGGGGCCGTCACGTCTGACCAACGTGGCGGCCCCACCCCTCCTTTCCGTAGATTCGGGCCATGAGCGCAGAGTCGACGAAGTTCGTGCTGGGCGAAGACGCGATCCCGACGCACTGGATCAACCTGCTCCCCGACCTTCCGGGTGAGCCGCTGCCGCCGCTGAACCCGGGCACCGGCCAGCCCGCCGGCCCCGAGGACCTGACGCCGATCTTCCCGATGGCGCTGATCGGCCAGGAGGTGTCGATGGAGCCGGAGGTGGCGATCCCGGACCCGGTCCGGGACGCGTACCGGCTGTGGCGCCCGACGCCGCTGTATCGCGCGCACCGGCTCGAGCAGGCGCTCGGCACACCCGCGAAGCTCTTCTACAAGTACGAGGGCGTCTCGCCCGCGGGCTCGCACAAGCCGAACTCGGCGGTCCCCCAGGCGTACGAGAACGCGCAGGCCGGCATCAAGAAGCTGGTGACCGAGACCGGCGCGGGCCAGTGGGGCTCTTCACTCGGCTTCGCATGCTCGCTCTTCGGGCTCGAGTGCGAGGTCTTCATGGTCGGCTCCTCGTACGACCAGAAGCCGTACCGGCGCTCGATGATGCAGACGTGGGGCGCGTCGGTGCACCGCTCGCCGTCGGAGCTGACCGAGTCCGGGCGCGCGCAGGCGGGCAACCCGACGGGGTCGTTGGGGATCGCGATCTCCGAGGCGGTCGAGATCGCCGCCCAGAACGAGGACACCAACTACGCGCTCGGCTCGGTGCTCAACCACGTGCTGCTGCACCAGACCGTGATCGGGCAGGAGGCGATCGCGCAGCTCGCGCTGGCCGACGCGTACCCGGACGTGATCGTCGGCTGCGTCGGCGGCGGCTCGAACTTCGCCGGGCTCGTGTTCCCGTTCGTCCGCGGGACGCTGCGCGGGGAGAACAACATCCGCTACGTGGCCGCGGAGCCGGCGGCGTGCCCGACGCTCACGCGCGGCCTGTACGCCTACGACTTCGGCGACACCGTCGGCCTGACGCCGCTGATGCCGATGCACACGCTCGGCCACGACTTCGTCCCGCCGCCGCTGCACGCCGGCGGCCTGCGCTACCACGGCGCCGCGCCGATGATCAGCGGGCTCGTCAAGGCGGGTGTGGTCGAGGCGCGCGCCTACCGTCAGAACGAGACGTTCGAGGCGGCGGTGCAGTTCTCACGCACCGAGGGGATCATCCCCGCGCCCGAGTCCGCGCACGCGATCCGCGGGGCGATCGTCGAGGCCTTGGCCGCCAAGGAGGCGGGTGAGGAACGCACGATCCTGTTCGGGCTCAGCGGACACGGGAACTTCGACCTCGCGGCCTACGACGCGTACCTCGCCGGCACGCTCGAGGACCCGGAGTTCTCGGAGGCGGATCTGCAGACGGCGCTCGACGCGCTGCCGCAGAACGTCCCGGCGTTGAGCTAGCTCAGACGATCGCGGTCAGTCGCCGCTCGGCGCGTCCGGTCACGTGGCGCGCGAGCGGTCGGCCGTGCGGGCCGGCCGGACCCATGAGGGAGAAGAAGGCGGCGATCCGGGTGCCCGGACGGCGGCTGGAGACCTCGACGCGATCGGCGAGGTCGCCCATCAACGGCAGGCCCAGGCCGATGCCGGGGCTGTCGACGCGCGGGCGCATGCCCATCCCGTCGTCGTCGACCGAGACTTCCACGCCGTGATCATCCAGGCACGCGGACACGTGCACGCGCCCCGGGGTCTCCTGCTCGCGGTAGGCATGGATGACGGCATTCGTCACCGCCTCCGAGACAACCACGCTGACTGCATCCTTGTCGACGGCGATCCCGGTGAGTGCGTCCAGCACCGCTCGGCGCGCTCTCGACGCGCTCCGGGGCTCCGCCGGCAGATCCACGTCGAGCAAAGTGGCCTCCACAACCATGCTCATGGGAAGGGGTATGCCCGCCCCCGGCGGCTTTACACCTTCTGTCAAGTCATCAACCGAACCGATTACGCAGGCGGGCCAAGAAGTCGGCCTGGGCGGGGTTGATGCGCTCCGCCGCATCCTCGAGGCCGAACCAGTCGGCGCGGTCCACTTCCGGGAAGTCCTGGAACTTGCCGCTGCGGGGCGGCCATTGCATCGAAAAAGTGTTCGATGAGACCTGGGTGGCGTCCAGATCACCCTCGAGCGCCCACGCTTGGACGACCTTGCGCGACTTGAGCTTGACCGTTCCGAGGTCGGTGAGCTCGCCCGGGTTGGGCGCGGAGCCGGTCTCCTCGGTGAACTCGCGGATCGCGCACGCCTGCGCGTCCTCGTCCTCTTCGTGCTCGCCCTTCGGGATCGACCACGCACCCAGGTCCTTCTTGGCCCAGAACGGCCCGCCGGGGTGCACGAGCAGCACTTCGAGCTCGCCGCCGGCCGCGCGCCGGAAGAGCAGGATGCCGGAACTCCGCTTCGCCATCGGTCACAAGTGTGGCCGGTCGCGCCCCTAGAAAGGCAATGGGGCTCGACGCCGACACCATCGCCCGCCTGTACGCCGCCCACGCGCGCGGCCTGGTCGCGTACTTCGCGAGGAGGACCTTCGACCCGCAGGTCGCGAGCGAGCTGATGGCCGAGACGTTCGCGGCGGCCGTCGCCGACCGGCGCAAGTTCCGCGGCGACAGCGACGAGGCCGCGGGCGCCTGGCTGTACGGGATCGCCCGCCACCAGCTGTCCGGCTGGTACCGCCGGGCGGCCGTCGAGCGCAAGATGCTCGGCCGCCTGGGCTTGGAGCCGCCGCTGCTGAGCGACGTCGAGTACGAGCGGATCGAGGAGCTCGCGGGCCTGTCCGAGCTGCGCGGACGCGTGGCCGAGCTGGTCGCCGCGCTCCCGGCCGAGTCCCGCGACGCGCTGCGCCTGCGCATCCTCGAAGAGCGCCCGTACCCGGAGGTCGCGACAGAGCTGGGCATCGCCGAGGCGGCAGCACGAGCACGGGTGTCGCGCGCGCTGCGCGGCCTTGCCGCGAATCTCGAGGCCGAGAGGAGCGCGGCGTGAGCGCGCGCGACGACGACCGCGCGGGCGGGAGCGGCGAGGCACGCCACGGCGAGGACGTCGTCCGGCGCGTGGCTCGTGGGCTCGAGGTACGCCGCGTTGAAGTGCTCCTT
>NZ_JAPDDP010000128.1 GCF_027587195.1 Solirubrobacter phytolaccae
CAAGGGCGCGGTGACGCTGAAGGCCGGTTCGACGTCGCTGGCGGCGAAGAAGACGTACTCGCTGCCACCGGCCCGCGCGCCCTCGCGGGGCGCCGCCGCGACCCCGCCGCCCTCGGCCGTCAACTCGTCGCCGCCGACCCGCGCGGCGTCGTCGCCGAGCAGCTGCAGCAGCGCGATCAGGCCGAGCGGCTTCACATCCGGCGCGTCCACCCACGTGCCGCGGTGCCCGCCGGCCTCGGCGCCCTGCACCACGAGCGCGTCGGCGCCCGCCGCCACGGCCGCGCGTGCTTCCGCCGGCGTGGTGACCGTCACCCATGCCTCGCCGGGCAGGTCCGGCAGCGGGTCAGGGCAGCCGAACGTGTACGAGACGACGGCCACCTCCTCCCGCGCGAGCAGGGCGAGCTTCGCCTCCCAGTCGTCGTCGTCCCAGCGCGGCTCGCCCAACGGCGCGGCATACGCGGCGTACGTCGCCGGATCGGTCCGCGGCCCGGGCACGAACAGGTTCACGCCGAACGGCCGCTCGGTCAGCGCGCGGGTCGCCGCGATCCGGTCACCCAGCGCGTCCGCGGTCAAATACCCGGCCGCGAGGCACCCCAGCCCGCCGGCGTTCGAGACGGCCGCGACGAGCTCCGGCGTGGTCGGCCCGCCCGCCATGGGCGCGCCGACGATCGGGACGGCAAGGTCTCGGGTGATCACGGCGCGGGTTGGTCGCGCTCCACCGCCCGGCGCGTGAGCTCGAGCTGGTCGCGCGTGTTCTCGTAGATCCGGAACACCACGATGATCAGCTCGTAGAACACGCGGTACAGGAGCGTGTAGAGGAACAGCAGCAGCGGGCCGATCAGGACGAGCCACAGGACGCCGAGGCCGACGTTGGACTCGCGCTCGATGACGATCTGGCCCGCCCTGTTGAACGTGCCGGCCTGCTCGTCAGGGGTGAAGATCACGACGGCGATCGCGATGTAGCCGATCACAAGCAGCACGAGCGTGAGCACGTACAGGACCTTCACCACGCGCGTCGTGACGAACTCGGTGAACGACAGGTCGAACAGCGCGCCGAGGAACCCCTTGCGATCTCCCATGGGCGCACCCTAGTCCCGCCGACGGGTGCCGGAGCCGCTCGATAGTCGGAGGCCCGAGTGTGTCAAGCCGCATTATTGGCACCCGTTAGCTTGGATACCAGCTGTGCCGAACTGGGTTACGCTTTCGATGCATCGTGCCGATGGCACAGGTGCACCCTCCTCCCCACTCCCCAAGGAACCCACCATGAGCAAGCTGGCCTCCGCGATCAAGCGGACCCTCGGCGGCTCGAGCGCCGAGCCGACCGTGCACTTCCATCAGGGCACGAACGAGGCCTTCCCCGAGGTCTGCCACGAAGGCGCGTGCTCGCGCCCGCAGCTGTCGGTCCGCGGCTAAGCCGCAGCCTGTTGGTCGGCCGGCTCTTCCGCCACCGCGCGGGAGAGCAGGTCGCGCAGTGCCGCACGGCCCTCGGCGGTCAGTGAGCCGAAGACCTCTTCCTCGAGCGACTCCATGGCACGCTCCGCGTGCCGCAGCGCTTCCTGGCCCGCGTCGGTGATCACCACGATGTGGCGACGCCGGTCGGCCGGATCGCGCCGACGCTCGACGAAGCCCTTGCCCTCGAGGTCGTTGAGGAGCAGGACGGTGTTGTTCGCGTCCATCTGCATCGACGCACACAGATCGGCCTGCGGCAACCCGCCGTCACGCAGGTTGGTCAACACCATGTACGCCTTGAGCTTGAGGCCCAGCACGTCCTCGCTCGCGCGGCGGTAGACGCTGCGCGTGAGCTTGATCAGCAGGACGATCGAGCCGGGCGAGTTGGTGGCGGACATGTGTTGATTCAGAGATTAGCGGTTGCGTGATGATCCGCGACCCCATATAGTCACTGGCATAGTGACTATCCCTTCCCAAGTAGAGAGCGCTTCCCGGCGCACGTGGATGGCGCTGGTGGTCGTGTGTCTGGGGCAGCTGATGATGGTCGTGGACATGACCATCGTGAACGTCGCCCTTCCGGTCATCCAGCGCGACCTGCAGTTCTCCCAGGCCGACCTCACGTGGGTGGTCGGCGCGTACCTCATCTCCTACGGGAGCTTCCTGCTGCTCGCCGGCCGCCTCGGCGACCTGCTCGGCCGCAAGCGGGTGTTCCTCGCGGGCACCGCCATCTTCACCGTCGCGTCACTCGCGTGCGGGATCGCTGATTCCCAGCTCGCGCTGATCGCGGCGCGCTTCGCCCAGGGCTTCGGCGGCGCGATCGCCACCTCGGTGATCCTCGCCCTGATCGCCACCGACTTCCCGCGCCCGGATCAGCGCGTGAAGGCCATGGGCGCGTACATGTTCGTCGTCACCTCCGGCGGGTCGCTTGGCCTGCTCCTCGGTGGCGCGCTGGTCGAGTCCGTCGACTGGCACTGGATCTTCACCGTCAACGTGCCGATCGGCATCGCCGTCCTGGCCCTCGGCGCGCGGCTGATCGAGGACCGCCCGGGCCTCGGCCTGCGCAGCGGCATCGACGTCGCCGGCTCCATCCTGATGACGACGTCGGCGATGACCGCGGTCTACGCGATCATCACCGCCGCCGAGCACGGCTGGGGCTCGGCCCACACGCTGGGCTGGCTCGGCGCCGCCGCCATCCTCGGCGTGTCCTTCCTGGTCCTCCAGAGCCGCATTAAGAACCCGATCCTCCCCCTGCGCATCCTGCGCGTGCGGTCCTTGATCGGCGCCAGCGTCGTCCGCGGCTTCCTCGTCACCGGCATGTTCGGCACCTGGGTCATGGGCTCGCTGTACGTCGAGCACGTGCTTGGCTACGGCGCCTGGGCCACAGGCCTGGCATTCCTGCCGATGACGCTGATCGTCGGCGCGCTCTCGCTCGGCACCACCGCACGCGTGATGGGCCTGCTCGGCCCGGCGCGCACGGTGATCGTCGGCCTGCTGATCGTCGTCGGCGCGCTCACGCTGCTGAGCACCGTCGGCGCGGACACGGCCTACTTCCCGACGCTGTTCTTCGCCTTCGGCCTGATGGGCCTCGGCATGGGCACGGCGATGCTGCCGCTGATGACGATCGCCATGAGCGACGTCCGCCCGGAGGACGCGGGCCTCGGCAGCGGGATCATCAACGTCTCGATGCAGCTCGCCGGCGCGCTGGGGATTGCGGTCCTCGGCACGCTCGCGTCCGACCGCTCGAGCGAGCTCACCAACTCCGGCCAGAGTGCCCTCGAGGCACTGACCGGCGGCTACACCCTCGCGTTCGAGGTCGCCGCCGGAGCCGTCATCGTCGGCATCGTGATCGCCCTCGTGGCGCTCCGTGTGCCGCCCCGCGAGCGCGAGCCCGTCCCCGGCTCAGAGGTCGCCGTCGAGGTCTGAAAGCCTCGGCGGGGACGCACCCGCTCGCTCGCACGTGCGGGCGGCGACGACGCAGGCAAAGGTCGTCGCCGCCCGGACGGCATCCGCATCCTCCAGCGCGTCACGCGTGAGCCCGGCGCGCGCCCAGTAGGCGAGGAAGCCGCCGCCGAACGCGTCGCCGGCACCGATCGTGTCGACGACCGTGATCTTCGGCGCGGCGACCTGTTCCTCGGTCTCCGCGTCGACGATCAGCGCGCCGTCGCCGCCGAGCGTGACGAGCGCGACCGGCACCCCGAGCGCCCGCGCGGCCTCGACCACGCTCAACCCGGGCGTCAGGTACTCGAGGTCGTCACCGCTGACCTTGACCACGTGCGCGTGGCGGAGCGTCTTCTCCAGGCTCGCCCGGTACGCGTCGCGGTCGGAGATGAACGTCGGCCGGCAGTTCGGGTCGACCATCACCAGCGCGCGGTCCGCGACCGCCTCGACGACCGCCTGCAGCGCGGTCGCGACGGGCTGCATGATGAGCCCGAGCGTGCCGACGTGCAGGATGTCGACGTCGGCCGGCAGCGCCGCCAGCGCTTCCTCCGGCGTGACGGAGGGCGCCGAGGTCCCGTCCGTGTAGAAGCGGTACGTCGCCCCGCCGGCCGGATCGACCTCGGCGAGCGCGAGCGTCGTCGGCTTCGCGGTCGGCACGACCGTGTCCAGGCGCACGCCGTCTTCTTCCAGCCGGGCGCGCAGCGACTTGCCGAACCCGTCGTCGGACAGGGCGCCGAGGTAGTGCACGTCCTGCTCGAGCCGGGCGAGCGTGCGCGCGGTGTTGTACGGCCCGCCACCCGGATGCGCGACGAGCTGGTCCGCGTGCGGGACCAGATCGACGAGAGCCTCCCCTCCGACGACGATCGTCATGGCCGTAGAGTGCCAGGTGATGGACGTACGAGCCTCAGACGCAGAGCGCGAAGCCGTCATCGACCAGCTCCGGGGGGCGGCCGCCGAGGGCCGGCTGACCATGGAGGAGCTGACCGACCGCATCGAGGCCGCCGCCGACGCGGTGATGCGATCGGAGCTCGACGGGCTGACCGAGGACCTGCCCGCCGCGGGCGGCGCCGTGAGCGCACCCGTGCTGGACGAGCGGCAGAGCTCACTCGGCGACGTCAAGCGCTCCGGCGCGTGGCTCGTCCCGGAGTACACCGAGCTGCGGTCCTACACCGGCAACATCAAGCTCGACCTGCGTCAGGCGACGATCAGCTCGCGCGAGATCGTGATCGACGCGTGGACGCCGTTCGGCACGATCGACCTGCTCGTGCCCGAGGGCGTCCAGGTCGAGGTGCGGGCCAACGCGCGGATGGGCTCGCTCAAGCGCCAGGACTCTGCGCCGGCGCCGGGCGCGCCCAAGGTCATCCTCACGGGCGGCACCGTCTTCGGGACGATCAAGGTCCGGCACAAGCGCCTGTGGGAGAAGGTCCTGAAGGTCGCCCGATAGGCGGGCCGAACGGGCAGTGACCGAAGTGGACGATCGGGGTTCGGTTCGGCGTGAAGCGAATCGTCCTCCTGTGTCTCTCCTTCCTGCTGCTCATCGCCTCCGCCGCCCACGCGGCGTCCGTCGCGTACATCGCTGACGGCGAGGTCTGGCTCGCTTCGCTCGACGGGTCCCAACGCGTCCGCCTGGCCGAGCCCGTCCTGAACTCGAGCGGGGTGCTCGAGAAGTGGAATGCGGTCGCGCAGGCCGACAACGGCCGCATCGTCGCCACGCGCAACGACCCGGCCAAGATCTCGTCGCTCTCGTCGTTCCAGGTCTGGGAGGCGAACGGCCTCAAGACGATCCAGGGCCCGCTCAACCGCACCGGCTCGTACGCGCTGCCGGTCTATCCGCTCGGCTTCGACGTGACCGCCGACGGCAGCGTGATGGTCTACGGCTTCTCCAACAGCAGCTGCTGCCCGTACACGCTGGAGACCGGCACCTACGCGCGCCCCGTGACCAACAGCGTGCTCGAGCCGATCCGGATCGGCGGCCAGGAGGATCCGACGCTGTTCGGCGCGCGTGTGGTCGCGCACACCGGCTCGACGGTCAACGTGCAGAACGCGAACGCGAGCACGTACGGCAGCGCCTTCACGGGCTGGCTGGACACGTCCGGCTCGGGGCTGGACATCCGGCGCACCGACGTCGCGGCCAACGGCGCCCTGATCGCCCTCGAGCTCGAGGAGTGGACGAGCGGGACGCAGACGACCGGCAAGATCGCGCTCGTCGCCACGCAGGGCGTCGACCAGGGTCCGACGGGCGCCGTCGACTGCTACGTCCCGGCCAACGGCGTCGCCGTCGACGCGTCGCTTTCGCAGGACGCGACCCGTGTGGCCTGGAGCGACGCCGACGGCCTCAAAGTGGCCGGCACGCCGACGACGGCCGCCGACCCGTGCGTGCTCACGAGCGCTCCGGTCGTGATCGCGCCGAACGGCAAGAGCGCTTCGATCGGGGCCGCGAACGTGGCGAGCTTCCTGCCGCCGCCGCCCGCTCCGCCCGCGCCTCCCGCGCCCCCGACGCCCCCCTCCGGGCCGGGCACGACGACCACGCCGACCGCCGCGCCGACGGCGACGGTCCCGACCAAGGTCACGCGCGCCGCGCTGACCAAGGGCCTCGCCTTCAAGGTCCAGGCGGTCGCCGCCGGCAAGGTGACGCTGACCGCGACCGTGCCCGCCAAGGCGCTCGGCAAGAAGGGCAAGCCGATCGTGATCGCGACCGGCTCGGGCACGGCGAAGGCCGCCGGCGCGCTCTCCATCAAGCTCAAGCTCAACGCCACCGGGCGCAAGCAGAGCAAGCGCCTGAAGGGCAAGAAGGCCACGCTGCGGGTGGCTCAGGGCACCCGCAGCACGACCAAGACCATCACCCTGCGTTAGGAGTTCGTCGACGAATGGGCGGTGCGCCTGATGTGGTGCAGTCGCGAGTGCCTCGGGCCGCCCGCGACAAGCGTGGCGTGCCTCTGGCACGTGAGCGTCGTGGGTGGCGCGAGGTGCCGCGAATGTGCCGCAGCAGGTGCGCCGTTATTCGTCGGCGGGCTCCTCAGAACGCCGTTGACAGCGCGAGCGGGTAGACCTCGCTCGCGCCCTGCTTGCGCAGCTGGCCCGCGATCATCGCGAGCGTCCAGCCGCTGAAGCGGATGTCGTCGACGAGCAGGCAGCCCGACTGCGGCGCGGCGGCGACGACCTTGAAGGCCCCGCGCACGTTGGCGACCTGCATCGCGGAGTTCGCCATCTCACGCTGCGGCGGGTTGTCGTGCACGCGCTCCAGTAGCGCCTCGAACGGCAACCCCAGCGCCTCCGCGAGCCGCTCCGCGAACTCCGGCACGAGCGCGCCGGACCGGTGCGACGGCACGGCGGTCACGAACCCCACCGGCGGCCCCCAGACGCGCACGGCCTCGGCCGCGGCTTCCACGAGCTTGCCGTCGAAGCGACCGTCGCGGCGCCCGCTCTGCACCAGCGGATCCCAGCCGCCGTCGCCGAGCCGCGCGAGCGCCCGGCCCTCCTGCGCCCGGACGCCTTCGGGCAACTTCTTCATCTTTCCTTCGGCGTCCGGAGCCATCTTCTTGACATCGAGGACGAGCGGCTTGGAACGCAGATGCAACGACGCGGCGCGCACCAGCTCGGGGTCGAGCGGGCCCGCGAACTTCGGCTCCGTGCAGACGGCGCAGACGCCGCAGTCGGACGGGTCGGGATCGTCGAGCTCCTCCTGCAGCGCGCGCATCAGGCAGCGACCGTCGGCGCCGAACTGCGCCATCGCCTCCTGCTCGCGCCGTCGCAGCGCGGTGACGTGCGCGTAGCGGTCGCCGTCGTACTCCCATGTCGCGCCCGGTTGACGCGTCCAGCGCGTGCCGTTGCGCCCGACCGCGCCCTCGACGTCGAGCACCTTGAGCATCGCCTCGATCCGGCCCTTGCCGAGGTTGACGATCCCCATCAGCTCGTTCGTCGTGGCGCCGCCCTCCTCCAGCGCCTCGAGCACGCGGTCCACGCGATCCTTCGGCGGGAACGCCTGCTCGATGAAGAAGTCCTGGATCCGGCGATCCTCCGCGCCACGCAGCAGGATCACGTCGGCACGGTCGATCGCGCGCCCCGCGCGGCCGACCTGCTGGTAGTAGGAGATGACGCTGCCGGGCGCCTGGTAGTGCACGACGAAGCCGAGGTCAGGCTTGTCGTAGCCCATCCCCAGCGCGCTCGTCGCGACCACGCACTTGAGCTCGTTCTTGAGCAGCTTCTCCTCGGTCGCGATCCGGGTGTTCGTGTCCACCTCGCCGGAGTACGACTGCGCGGGCACGCCGTGGGCGGACAGGAAATCCGCGACCAGATCGGCGTCACGTTTGGTAAGCGTGTACACGATCCCCGAGCCGGGAAGCGAGGGCAGAAAGGTCGCCAGCCAGGCCAGACGGTCCGCCGGCGCCGGCTTCTCCACGACCTCAAGACGCAACGACGCCCTCGACAACGGCCCCCGATACGTACGCAACGTCCCCGCATGCCCCAACGCCAACTGCTCCGTGATGTCCGACACGACGCGATCGTTCGCCGTCGCGGTCGTGCACAGCACCGCGACGCCCGCGGGCAGCTGCTCGAGCATGTCCTGGATGCGGCGGTAGTCCGGGCGGAAGTCGTGGCCCCAGTCGCTGATGCAGTGGGCCTCGTCGATCACCAGCAGGCCGACGCGCTCGGCGAACAGCGGCAGCATCGTGTTCCGGAACTGCGGGTTGTTGAGCCGCTCCGGGCTGATCAGAAGGAGGTCGACGGCATCCTGCTCGAGCAGCTCGCGTACTTGAGACCAGTCGTCGCGGTTCGTCGAGTTGATCGTGAGCGCGCGGATGCCCAGCTTCTCCGCCGCCGCGATCTGGTTGCGCATGAGCGCCAGCAGCGGGGAGACGATCAGCGCCGGGCCGGCGCCCTTCTCGCGCAGGAGCGTCGTCGCGAGGAAGTACACGGCCGACTTGCCCCAGCCCGTTCTTTGCACGCACAGGACGCGCGCCCGGTCCTCCACGAGGTCCGTGATCGCCTCCCGCTGATGCTCGCGGAAGGTCGCGTTCGGGCCGGCCAGTCGGTGCAGCAGTTGATCCACCATGTGGACGGTAGGACTTGGCACGGATAACTCGCCCCCGCTACGAGTCCTTCGACGGCATGCGCGGCCTCGCGTGCGTGCTGATCGTCTGCCTGCACGTGTGGATGTACACGGACGCGAACTGGCCCAGGCCGGGCCGAACGGACCTGCTCGACCGTGTGGTCGGCGAGTTCCGCGTCTCGCTGATGTTCTTCTTCGTGCTGTCGGGCTTCCTGCTGGCGCTGCCGTGGGCGGCGGGCCGGACGCCGGACCTGCGCCGCTACGCCGCGCGCCGGTTCGCGCGGGTCGCCCCGGGCTACTGGCTCGCGCTCGCCGCCTCGTTCCTGCTCTTGTACGGGACGGGCCACGGTCGCGCGATCGAGCTGCAGGACCTGCCGAAGTTCGTGTTCTTCATCCCGAACCTGTTCGAGGAGACGCGCAACCAGCTGGACCCGCCGATGTGGTCGCTGCACGTCGAGGTGAGCTTCTACATCGTGCTGCCGCTGATCGGGCTTGCGCTGTTGAAGGCGCGCCGGCCGCTGACCGTGTGCGCGCTGCTGATCGGCGCCGGGCTGGTGTGGACGACGATCGGGACGCTGGAGGCGTGGCCGCCCGAGACGATGTGGACGCTGCCGACGTACATCGGCGTGCTCACGTGCGGGATCGGCGCGGCGGTGCTCGCACAACGACCCCCGCCGCGCTTCGTGGGCACGGCGGGGGTGCTGATCGTGATCGCCAACTCCGTCTGGCACAGCGAGGGCACCGGGACGGTCGGGCACGCGGTCGGTGACCTCCCCGCGGCGATCGGCTTCGCCCTGATCCTGTGGGCGATGGCCTACCGCGAGAGCCGCGTGCTGGCGTCGAAGCCGATGGTGTGGACGGGCACGGTGTCCTACGGCGTGTACCTCTGGCACATGCCCGTCCTGTACTGGTTCGGCCTGCAGGAGCGGCTGCCGGAGCGCTTCGTTCCGGCGATCCTCTGGATCCTGCCGATCACGTTCGCGCTCGCGGCGCTCTCCTGGTACTTCGTGGAGAAGCCGGCGATGCGACTGGGCAACCGCGTTCCGTCGCGGTCGCCCCGCCGCTCGCCACGTACCGCTGAGTCCTAGGCGATCCTCGCGACGGGCTTCGCCCGTGCTTCGGTCGCTTGAAGAATCGCTTCGCGGATTCTCTTAGGCGGTGTTGACGGTGATCTTCGCGACGCCGATGACCAGGCCGGCCGTGAGGGCATCGGTGCCGAAGGTCTGGTTGAGCAGGTCCGCGGCCTCCTGCTTGAGCTTGACCGTCGTGCCCTCGAGCTCGGCGGTGCCGTCGTCGTTGGTCTTGAGCGGGTTGAGCGTGCGGCCGTCGAGGAAGAACAGCGGCGCGCTCTCGGCGGCGACGGTGCCGTCGACGGTCACCTTGCCGGTGAGGACGGACTTGCCGGGGTCGATCTCGAAGTCGGTCAGCTCGACCGTCTTGCCGCCGCCGGTGAGGCTGAGGCCGGAGCCGTCATGGTCGATCATGCCCTGCACGTACGGGGAGACCGTGCCCGGTTCGTAGTACGTGACGTTGCCGCCGGTGATCGGGAAGGTCGCGACACCCGCTTCGGAGACCTTCGCGGTGCCGACCGGGGCGGGCGTGAGCTTCAGCGTGCCGAGGGCTTCGACGAAGCCGGCATCAAGCGTCACGGCCGTGTCCTTGCCGCTGAGCGACGGGATCTGGGCGACGGGGGCCGGCTTGGAGGTCTGCTCGGTCGTGCCGGACGACGTGGTGCTCGCGGTCGACTCGTCTTCGCCGCCGCAGGCAGTCGCAGTAGCGGCAAGGGCAATCGTGGCGGCAACGGCCGCCAGGCGCTTCACATGCATCTCGTGCCTCGCTTTCGGAGAGGTTGAGAGGAGAGTTGGGCCTTCTTCGTGCCAGCCCCCTGGATTGGATGCGTGTGAGGGTTACTGTTGGCGCGTTGGCTACCGGCGGCGGACTTCTCGGGCGAAGGGCGGAGCTGGCCGCGATCGACGCTGCGCTGGGGCAGCGGGCCGGTGGAGTGCTCGCGTTCTCGGGTGAGGGCGGGATCGGCAAGACGCGGCTGCTGGACGAGCTGGCGGCGCGTGCTTCTGAAGCGTTGGTGCTGAGTGGGCGCGCCTCCGAGTGGGAGCGCGAGCTGCCGTTCGGCGTGTGGGAGGACGCGCTTTCAGACCACGCGGCGTTCCTCGGCGTGGACCGGTTGGAGCGGCTCGTGGGCGAGCAACTGGGCGAGCTCGCGGCCGTGCTGCCGCTGGTCGGCCGCGTCCCGGCGGGCCTGCAGGACGAGCGCTACCGCACCCACCGCGCCGTCCGGGCGCTGCTGGAGGCCCTCGCGCTGCAGCGGCCAGTCGTGCTGGTGCTCGACGACCTGCAATGGGCGGACGACGCCTCTTTGGAGCTGGTCGCGGCGCTGCTGCGGCGCGCGCCGCGCGGACGAGTGTTGCTCGCGTTGGCGTTCCGGCCCGCGCCGGTCCGGCCCTTGCTGGCCACCGCGCTGGCGACCGCCGAGCGCGACGGACGCGTGATCGAGCACGCGCTGCCCACGCTGTCCTTCGCCGACGCGGAGACGTTGCTGGGCGCCGACATCCCCGCGGTGGTGCGCGGCGAGATCTACGAGGCGGGCGGCGGCAACCCGTTCTTCCTGCAGCAGCTCGCGCGCCAGGTCGCCGCCGGTCGGAGCGTCGCGTCCGGGCCGGGCGAGGCGGGTGTGCCGCAGGCGGTCTCGCGGGCGCTGGAGCAGGAGATCGCGGCGCTGAGCGAGGCCGGACGCGCGTTGGCACAGGGCGCGGCGGTCGCCGGCGATCCGGTCGACCTGGACCTGGCGATCGCGGCGGCCGGCCTCGACGAAAGCCGGGGCGACTCCGTGCCGGCCGGTACCGCGTCCGCTCCGTCGCCGCCCTCCGCCGACGACCGCGACGCCGCGCCGGCCCTCGCCGCGGCCGACCTGTCGCCGCCCTTCGCCGCGCCGGCCCAGGTCGAAGCGGTCGCGCTCGGCGCGCTCGACGAGCTGCTCGCCGGCGCACTGCTCGTGGCGACGGACGTGCCGCGGCGCTACCGGTTCCGGCATCCGCTCGTGCGCAACGCGATCTACGCGTCCGCCCCGGACGGCTGGCGGATCGGCGCGCATGGCCGGGCGGCCGCGGCGCTGGAGGCGCGCGGCGGGTCGGTCGCGGCGCGCGCGCATCACCTGGAGCGCTGCGCGCGACCGGGGGACGTCGCCGCGGTCGCGGTGACGTCCGGATCGCAGTGACCCTCGCATGCGAGGACTGCAAGCGCCGGAACTATCAG
>NZ_JAPDDP010000129.1 GCF_027587195.1 Solirubrobacter phytolaccae
CCGCACCGCGCGTGGCGCCGCGACCAGCCGGGCGAGCGGGCCCGCGGTCGGCGCGGTCGCGGGGCTCGCCGTGCACCGGATGGCCACGCGCTTCATCGTCGGCGCGGACCCGGCCGACGCCGTTCCGACGCTCTCCGGCCTGTGGGAGGGCGGCGCGGCCGCGACGGTGGACCTGCTCGGCGAGGCGACGGTCACGACCGCCGAGGCCGACCGCTACGCGCGCCGCTGCGACGAGGCGCTCCGCACACTGGCCACGGCCGCCCGGGACTGGCCCGCCCGCCGCACGCTCGACGTCGCGCCCCGGGTCAACCTGAGCGTCAAGGTCACGGCCCTCACCGCGAAGGTCAAGGCCGAGGCGCCGGACATCGGCATCGCGGACGCCTCCCACCGGCTGCGCATGCTCCTGCGTACCGCCAAGCAGGTCGGCGCGCACCTGCACGTCGACATGGAGTCGATGGACTCGCGCGACCTGATCACGCAGCTCGTGATCGACCTCCTCAACGAGCCCGAGTTCCGCACCGGGTTGTCCGCCGGGATCGTCCTTCAGGCCTACCTGCGCGACGCCGACGACCAGCTCGACCAGCTCCTGGGCGGCATCCAGCAGCCGTTCACGATCCGGCTCGTCAAGGGCGCCTACTGGGAGCACGAGACCGTCGAGGCGCGCCAGAACGGCTGGGTCTCGCCGGTCTATCTGAACAAGGTCGAGTCGGATCGGTCGTTCGAGCGGCTCACGCAGCGGCTGCTCGACAACCGGCCGCACGTGAAGGTCGCGATCGCCAGCCACAACGTGCGCTCGATCGCCCACGCGCTCGCCCTCGCGCCGGATCGCGACCTCGAGCTGCAGGTCCTGAGAGGCCTCGGCGACGACCTCCAGGTCGCCCTCACCGACATGGGCCTGCGCGTGCGCACCTACTGCCCGGTCGGCGACCTCGTCGCCGGCATGAGCTACCTCGTCCGCCGCCTGCTGGAGAACACGTCCAACGACTCGTTCCTGCTCAGCCGGAGCCGCGGCGCCGATCTCGACCAGCTGCTGGCCAAGCCGTGAACGACTTCATCAACGAACCGCTCCTCGAGCTGCGGCGCGCCCCCGTGCGCGCGAACCTCACCGACGCGCTGCAGACGCTGGACGCGCAGCTCCCGTGGCGCGTCCCGGTCATCATCGGCGGCGAGCGCCGCGACGAGCCGAGCTTCACCTCGCACGACCCCGGCGCCCCCGACCGAGTCGTCGCGCACGTCACCGCCGCCACCGCCCACGAGGTCGACGCCGCCGTCCACGCGGCGGCCCAGGCGGCTCCGGAGTGGGAGGCCAGGGGCGCACACGCCCGTGCCGCCATCCTCTCGCGCGCCGCGGGCGAGCTCAGGCGCCGCCGCCCGCTCCTCGCCGCGCTCGCCGTCCGCGAGTGCGGGAAGCCGTGGGCGGAGGCCGACGCCGACGTCTGCGAGACGATCGACTTCCTCGAGTACTACGCGCAGCAGGCGATCACGCTCGAGCACTCGAACGGCCTCGTCCAGCTGCCGGGCGAGCGCAACACGCTGCGGTACGCGGCGCGCGGTGTCGTCGCCGTCGTCGGCCCCTGGAACTTCCCCTTGGCCATCCCCGCGGGGATGGTCGCCGCCGGCCTCGCCACTGGCAACGGCGTCGTGCTCAAGCCCGCGGAGCAATCCCCCGCGTGTGCGCTCGCTGTCGTCGAGGCCTTCCACGCGGCCGGTGTGCCCCCGGCCGCGTTGAACTTGCTCCCGGGTGAGGGTGACGTCGGCGCGGCGCTCGTCGCCCACCCGGGTGTCCACACGATCGCCTTCACGGGCTCCGGCGCCGTCGGGCTGGAGATCCTCAAGACGGCGGCCACGCTCGCCCCGGGCCAGCGCCACCTCAAGCGCGTCGTCGCCGAGATGGGCGGCAAGAACTGCGTGATCGTGGACGCCGACGCCGACCTCGACGACGTCGTCCCCGCGCTCGTCTACAGCGCGTTCGGCTTCGCGGGCCAGAAGTGCAGCGCCGCCGCCCGCGCGCTCGTGCACCACCGGATCGCCGACACGCTCGTCGAGCGCCTGCACGGTGCGGTCGACGAGCTCCTGATCGACCAGGCGCAGCGCTTCGGCGTCGACGTCCCGCCGGTGATCGAGGCCGCCGCCCGCGAACGCGTCAACGGCTTCATCACCACCGCGCACGAGCAGGGCGCGCGGGTCCACCAGCCCGGCACGGCGCCCGCTCGCGGCCACTTCGTCGCGCCCGCCGTGATCGACCGCCTCCCCGCCGGCTCGCGCGTGACCGAGGAGGAGATCTTCGGCCCGGTGCTCGCGGTCGAGGCCGTCGCGTCGATCGACGAGGCGTGCGCGATCGTGGCCAACTCGCCGTTCGCCCTCACCGGCGGCCTCTTCAGCCGCGACCCCGCCACGGTCGCGCGCGTCAGCCGCCAGCTCCCCGTCGGGAACCTCTACGTCAACCGCCACATCACCGGCGCGATGGTCGGCCGCCAGCCGTTCGGCGGCAACCGGCTCTCGGGCACCGGCACCAAGGCGGGCGGCCCCGACTACCTGCTGCACTTCGTCGAACCGCGTGTCGTGACCGAGGACACCATGCGCCACGGCCTCGTGGTGTGAACGCCTCCCTGCAAGAGATCGTGGACGCGCTGAGCGTTCAACTCGGCCGTCCCGTCCTCGTCGACGACGGGGAGCTGCGCCCGCTCGCCTACAGCACGCAGTTCGGTGAGCTCGACCCGCTGCGCACCGCCAGCATCCTCGGCCGCGCGGCGCCCGAGTGGGCGCGCACCGTGCTGTTCGGCCACGGCATCCGCTCGGCCACCGAGCCGGTGCACATCCCGCCCGACGCCGCGAACCAGATGGAAGCGCGGCTGTGCATCCCGATCGTCCGCGGGACGCGCCGTCTGGGCTACCTGTGGCTGCTCGAGAGCCGCCCGGTCGCCGACGCGGAGCTGGACCTCGCGCGCGTCTCCGCCGCCGACGCCGCCGCGATCCTGCAGACCGAGGCCGACAGCCAGCGCGACCGGCGCCGGCGCGAGCAGGAGCTCCTCGCCGCGCTGCTCGCCGGGGAGCCCGCCGCGGCCGCCCAGCTCGAGGCCGACCGCTACCTCCCGCAGCGCCCGCTCGTGGTCTGCGTGGGCGAGATCGTGGACCTGCGCGTGCCCGCCAAGCACGCGCTGTTCGGCGGCGGCGCGGCGATCCTCCCGGCCGCGCTCGTCGACGCGCTCAGCGGGCGTGTCGGCGTCGGCGACGCGATCGACGACCTGCGCGACGTCCCGCGCTCACACCGCCGTGCGCTCGCCGCGCTCGAGGTCGCAGACGGCGGCGTCAGGAAGTGGGACGACCTGCGCGCCCAGCGGCTGCTGAGCGCGCTCCCGTCGACCGCGCTCGGCGATCTCCCCGAGGGGGTCCGCGCGCTGCTCGAGAACGAGCAGCTCAGCCACACGCTCGAGACCTACCTGGACCTCGCCGGCGACGTCAAGCGGACCGCCGCCGAGCTGTGGCTGCACCGCACGAGCCTGTACTACCGGCTCCGGCGGATCGAGGAGATCGCGGGCGTCGATCTCAACCGTGGCGAGGATCGGCTCCTCTGCCACGTCGCGCTACGGCTGGCTAAGAGCGCCTGAGGCGATCTCGAGCATCTCACCCGTGCGGACGAGCTTCACGCGCGGGCGGCCCTGCGGCTCGCCCAGGCCGGTCTCGTGCACGTCGATCGAGCGCCAGCCCTCCCACGTGACGACGCTCGGGCAGACCTCGGCGAGGAACTTCTCGAACGCCTCGGGATCGGGGTCGCGCGGCGTGTTGAGCTTGCCCGCCTCACGGTCCTCGAGGATGCGCGCGACGGTGTCCGTCGCGTCCTTCTTGTTGGTGCCGATCACGCCCGACGGGCCCCGCTTGACCCAGCCGACGACGTACTCGCCGACCTCGTGCTCACCGGAGTCGGGGTTCAGCACGCGGCCGCCCAGGTTGGAGATGAGGCCCTTGCGCTCGTCGAACGGGATGCCGGCGAGCGGCGTGCCGCGGTAGCCGATCGAGCGGATCACGAGGCCGCAGGAGATGACCTCCTCCTCACCCGTGGGCACGGCGCGGCCGTTCTCGATCTTGTTGATGCCGATCCGGACGCCGGTCACCGCGCCGGTCTCGTCGTCGCCGAGGATCTCCAGCGGGGAGCGTAGGAAGCGCAGCTCGACGCGGCGCTCGTGCCCGTGCGGCTCGCGCGCGGCGTACTCGCGCATGAGCTCCACGTTGCGCTTGTTGGTCGGCTCGCCCTCTTCCTCCAGCCACTGCGCGCTGAACGGGTCCAGCTCGAGGTCGGCGGGGTCGACGACGATGTCCGCGCGGGTGAGCTCGCCGAGCTCGCGCAGCTCGGGCGTCGTGAACGCGGCCTGCGCGGGCCCGCGGCGGCCGAGCACGACGACCTCGTGGACGGACGCGGCGCCGAGCGGGGCGATCGCGTGGTCGGCGGTGTCCGTGACCGCCATCTCGTCCGGGTCCAGCACGAGCATCCGCGCGACGTCGACGGCCACGTTGCCGTTGCCGATCACGACGGCGCGGGTGGCGGACAGGTCGAACTCGTGGTCGGCGTAGTCCGGGTGGCCGTTGTACCAGGCCACGAACTCGAGCGCACCGTGCGAGCCCGGTCGGTCCTCCCCCGGGATGCCGAGCTTGTTGTCAGACGCGGTGCCGACCGCGTACAGGACGGCGTGGTAGCGGTCGAGCAGGTCCTGGCGGCTGACGTGGCCGCCGAGCTCGACGCCGCCGTAGAAGCGGAAGCCCGGATGCTTCGCGGTCTTCTCGTAGACGCGCGTGACGCTCTTGATCTTGGGGTGATCGGGGGCTACGCCGGCGCGCACCAGGCCGAACGGCGTCGGGAGGACCTCGAGCAGGTCCACTTCGAATCCGGCCTTCAGGAGCTGATCGGTGGCGTAGAAGCCAGACGGACCAGCGCCCACGACGGCAACGCGCAGCGCAGTCTCACTCATAGAGCCTTTGATCGTAGAAGGAGCGCGATCGACGGGACGAGGAAGATGCGGATCAAGAACGTGTCCACCAGCAGGCCGAGCGCGACCGTGAAGCCGACCTGGAAAAGGCTTTCCAGCTGCGTGGCCAGCAGCACGGAGAACGTGCCGGCCAGGATCAGGCCGGCGCTCGTGATCACGCCGCCGGTGCGCTCCAGCCCGTAGATCACGGCGTCCTCGTGGCTGCGCGTCTTGCGCGCCTCCTTGATGCGGGTGAGCAGGAACACGTTGTAGTCCACGCCCAGCGCCACCAGGAAGATGAACGTGAACAGCGGCGTCGCGGGGTCGGACTCGGCGAAGACGAGCGACGAGACGCCGAGCGCGAACGCGTACGAGAGCAGCACCGTGGCGACGGCGTAGATCGGCGCGATCAGGCTGCGCAGCAGGATCGCCACGATCAGGAAGACCAGGCCGAGTGCGAGCGGGATGATCAGCTTCGCGTCGCGGTCGAGCGCGGCCTGCGAGTCCAGCATCTCCGCCGTCGGGCCGCCGATCAACCCGGTCGGCTCCAGCGTGCGCAGGTTCGCGCGCAGGTGTTCGACGTCCCGCAGCGCCGCGTCGGAGAACGGATCGTGCTTGAGCGCGAGCCGGATCAGGATCTGCTTCGCGTCGATCGACTCGCCCGCGAAGTCGAGGGCCAAGGCCCGCCCCTGGGTCAGCTTGGGGCCGTTCTCGTTGTCCTCGGTGATGGTCTTGGGCACGAGCACGTCGACCGGCCCGGCCTGGCCGGGCGGGAACTTCGCCTGCAGCTTGCGGAGGCCGACGACCGACTCCGGCGTCTCCCGGAACTGCTCGCGGAAGTCGAGCGTGCCCTGGTCGCGCAGGGTGCCCAGCGCACCGACGACCAGCAGCGCGACCACGGCCGTGGCCAGCATCGCCGGGCGGCGGCGCACGAGCGCGCCGATCCGCGGCCAGACCGGCCCGATCGGCTTCTTGTGCAGGAACGCCTTGGTCGGCAGCGCGGCGAGGATCGCCGGCAGGAGCGTGACGCCCGCGAGCACGGAGACCGCGGTGCCGATCGCGAGCACCGGGCCCATCCAGCGCGTCGCGTTGTAGTCGGCGACGCCGAGCACGAGCATCACCGCGACGACGATGGCGCCGGCGGAGACGATCGTGGGCGCGGTGCGCCGCAGCGCGACGCCCATCGCGTCCGCCGTTCCGCTCGCCAGCTCCTCCCGGTAGCGCGCGATCAGCAGCAGGCAGTAGTCCGTGCCGACGCCGAACATCAGCACGATCAGGATCGCCGTCGCCTGGCCCGTGGCCTGGTAGTGGCCCCGCTGCGCTCCGTAGTAGGCGATGCCCGCCGCGACGATGTACGCGACCCCGACGACCAGCAGCGGGACGAGCGCGATCACCGGGCTGCGGTAGATCAGCAACAGCAGCACCAGGAGGAGCACCAGCGTGACGATGAGGAGCGTCTCGTCGATGCCTTCGAGTGCCGCGGCTTGGTCAGCGGCGAAGCCCGCCTCGCCGGTGACGAGCGCACCGTCGGGGACGACGTCGCGGATGATGCCGACGTCGCGGATGACCGACTCGGTGGCGTCGTCGCTCGTCATGATCGTGCTCAGGAACGTGGTGCCGTCCTGGCTCGTTGTCTTGAGGTCGCTGGGCGGCGCGGCGCGCTCCGGCGGCAGGTTCGGGCACGGGTAGTCGACGATGCGGACGAGGTCGGGGATGCGCGTGCACAGCTGCTCGGCGTCGGCGGCGAAGCGCTGCGGGTCCACGCTCGGGTAGACGACCACCGCGGTCGTCTCGTTGCCGTCGTCGAAGCGGGTGTTGAGCGTCTCCTGGACCTGCGTGGACTCGGCGCCGTGGTCCTTGAAGGCGTCGCTCTCGTCCGAGGCGAGCGCCTGGAGCTTGGACTGGAACGGAAAGGCGATCGCCGCGGCGATCAGCCAGGCCGCGATGACGACCCATTTCTTCATCGGGCGCGCAGTCTTACAGACGACGGCGGACAAGCTTCCACCCTTTTGCGGGCAGAAGTGGGTCGAGCGTGCGGTGCTGCGCGCAGCCGAGCCACACGCCGGTGCCGTACGCGAGGTCGTCGAGCAGGGCGAGCGGGGACTTCAGGAAGGCCAGTCGTGCGCGTGGGTGCAGGAGCGCGAGCGGCCACCAGTGGCGGGAGAGCGCGTTCGCGACGACGCGGCCGGACCGCAGGCTGCCGAGCGCGGCGAGCTCCGCGGCGGTGATCGGCGGGACGTCGCGGGCGAGCAGCGTGGTGGCCGTGGCGGTGATCGCGAGCGCCGCTTTGGGTTGGTTCACGAGCAGCGCCGCGTAGGCGGCGGTCGTCCACGGCGAGACGTGCAGCGGGCGTGCTTTTCCGGGATGGCGCTTGGCGACCTGCGCGGCGGTGCGGCCGTAGTACACGCGGCGGGCGAGCCAGGCCTTCGGGTCGGTGCGATGCGCGTGGGCCACGCGGCTTGCCGGCTCGTACCGCACATACGGCGTGCGCCAGACCAGCTCGACGTCCTCTCCCCCGCGCGTGAACGTCTCGTCGAACCGCACGTGCCTGCGGACGAGCAGCGCCGCACCGGGGACGAACGGCACGCGGCCGTACGGCACCACCCGCGCGGCGTGCTCACCCCGGTCGAGCGGCGATCTCCGTGCCTCGTACGCAGATAAAGGCCCTGGGGCTTTAGGTTCGAACGGGACTATCCGCGGCGCGACGATATCGACCTCGGGGTCGTTGAAGTGGGCGAGCAGCGGCTCCAGCCAGCCGGGTTCCGGGACCGTGTCGCTGTCGAGCAGCGCGACGATCTCGTGGCGGGCGGCGCGCAGGCCGTCGTTGCGGGCGGCCGCCGCGCCGCCCCGCACGTCGCGTCGGAGCGCCCCGGGAATGGGTCGCTCGGAGGCGTCGTCGACGATGATCAGCTCGTCCGTCGCCGGTCGCGCGAGCACCTCGCGATTGCGCACGGGGATCACGGTGGTCACTGGCGCGTGCAGTGGCGGCGGGATCGGCTGCGCCAGGTTGGCCATGACCAGATCACGTGCCAGCGCGCCGCCGTCGCCGACCGGCTCGCCATCGTTCCACGCGCGAACGCGCGCGAGCGACTCGGGCCTGAGCCGCACGAGCTGGAACGGCTCGCCGCCGAGCAGGGTGTCGCCGTCCATACGGGCGCTGAGCCGGAGGCGGAAGTCGCTTGGTACGTTCCGGCGCGGAGAGACCATCGAAGGGAGAGAACCATGCCTGATCCCGTCGTCGAGCCTGAGGTTCACGAGGAGGACGCGGTGCTCGAGGAGGAGCTCGTGGAGGAGGATCTGCTGGTCGAGGACGTGTCCATCGACGGGATGTGCGGCGTCTACTAGCTCCCTCGTGGACTCCGATCGTCTGCGCCGCGCCGCCGGCCTGGGCAGCGAAGCGGCGCTCCGGCCCGAGCGCTTCGGCGCGCTGGCCTACGACTTCGACACGCGGCGCCTGAGCTTCCTCCGCCGGCGGTCCGAGGCGCGCGGCACGCTCAATGCCGAGTTCGAGCGCGGCCTGAACGCGCCGATCTGCCTGACGTGGGAGCTCACCTACGCGTGCAACCTCGCCTGCGTGCACTGCCTGTCGTCGTCCGGGCGGCGCGATCCGCGTGAGCTGTCGACGGCGGAGTGCAAGGCCGTGATCGACGAGCTCGAGCGGATGCAGGTCTTCTACGTGAACATCGGCGGCGGCGAGCCGACGGTGCGGCGCGACTTCTGGGAGCTGGTCGAGTACGCGACCGCGCACCACGTGGGCGTGAAGTTCTCCACGAACGGGTCGCGGATCGATGCTGCGCGTGCCGAGTGGCTGCGTGGCTCGGACTACCTGGACGTGCAGATCTCGCTCGACGGCGCGACGGCGGAGGTCAACGACCGCGTGCGCGGGGTCGGCTCCTACGCGACGGCGATGCGCGCGCTTTCGCTCTTGGACGGCATGGGCGCGAAGCTGAGCGTGGTCGTCACGCGCGAGAACGCGGGCCAGCTGGATGCGTTCAAGGCGATCGCGGACGAGTTCGGCGCGACGTTGCGTCTCACGCGCCTGCGGCCATCGGGGCGCGGCGCGGACGTCTGGGACGAGCTGCACCCGACGCCCGCGCAGCAGCGGGACGTCTACGAGTGGCTGCTCGCGCACGGCGAGGACGTGCTCACCGGCGACTCGTTCTTCCACCTCGCCGCGTACGGGCAGACGCTGCCAGGGCTGAACCTGTGTGGCGCGGGGCGCGTCGTGTGCCTGATCGACCCGATCGGCGACGTCTACGCGTGCCCGTTCGCGATCCACGAGACGTTCCTCGCGGGCAACGTGCGCGAGGCCGGGTTCGCGCCGGTGTGGCGGGAGTCGGCGCTGTTCAGGGAGCTGCGCGAGCCGCAGTCGGCGGGCGCGTGCTCGAGCTGCAGCATGTTCGACGCCTGCCGGGGCGGCTGCATGGCGGCGAAGTTCTTCACGGGGCTGCCGCTGGCCGGGCCCGATCCCGAGTGCGTGTTCGGGCACGGCGAACGCGCGCTGCGGGGCGAGCGGCCGAAGGCGTCGCAGGATCACTCGCGCGTGCGGGTCGTGCGCCGTGAGTGCGACGAGTCGCCGGTCTGATGGCGTGGTTCGAGTCGGTCGCGGAGGCGCAGCGGCGGGCTCGACGCACCTTGCCGCGCTCCGTCTACCGGGCGGTGTTGGCCGGGGCCGAGCGCGGGCAGACGCTGCGCGAGAACACCGCGGCGTTCGCGGAGCTGGGGTTCGCGCCGCACGTCGCGGGTGGATCGGGTGCGCGCGTGCAGGCGACGTCCGTGATGGGCGTCGAGCTCGACCTGCCCGTGCTGCTCTCCCCCACCGGCGTGCAGGCCGTGCACCCGGAAGCCGAGCGCGCCGTGGCGCGGGCGGCCTCGGCGCGCGGCACGGCGATGGGACTGAGCGCGCTCGCGAGCACCGCGATCGAGGAGATCGTCCCCCTGTGCGAGAAGACGTTCGCGCAGCTGTACTGGGCGGGGTCGCGGGAGGCGATCGAGGCGCGGGTCGAGCGCGCGCGGGCGGCGGGCGCGCGTGGCTTGATCCTCACGCTGGACTGGACCTTCAGCCACGCGCGGGACTGGGGCTCGCCGACGATCCCGTCGTCGCTGGACGTGAAGACGATGGCGCGGTTCGCGCCGGAGGTGTTGGTGCGCCCGGTGTGGCTCGCGCGCTGGCTGCGGTCGGGCGCGCTGCCGGCACTCGAGGTGCCGAACGTCGAGGGCGCGCCGGGCTTCTTCGCCGCCTACGGCGAGTGGATGGGCACGCCGCCGCCGTCCTGGGAGGACCTCGCGTGGCTGCGCGGCCTGTGGGACGGGCCGTTCATGGTCAAGGGCGTGATGCGTGTCGACGACGCCCGGCGCGTCGCGGCCGACGTCGGCGCGACCGCGATCTCCGTCTCCAACCACGGCGGCAACAACCTCGACGGGACGCCCGCGTCGATCCGCGCCCTGTCCGCGGTCGTCGAGGCCGTCGGTTCCGAGGTCGAGGTGCTGCTGGACGGTGGCGTGCGCCGTGGTTCCGACGTCGTAAAGGCACTGGCGCTGGGCGCCCGCGCGGTGATGATCGGCCGCCCGTATCTGTGGGGCCTCGCCGCCGACGGCCAGGCGGGCGTGGAGAACGTGCTCGACGTGCTGCGCTCGGGAATCGACTCGGCCTTGCTGGGTCTGGGCCGCGCGTCGATCCACGACCTTGACGCGTCCGATGTCTTGGTGCCGGAAGGCTTCCATCGTCGCCTTGGCTGACCTCCCGTCGCCGGCGGTGAACGCCGGCCTGGTCGTGGTGCCGCTCGGGGCGACGGAGCAGCACGGTCCGCACCTGCCGCTGGGGACGGACACGACGATCGCGCTGGCGCTCGCGACGGGCCTCGCGCTCGCGCGGCGCGACACGGTCGTCGCGCCGCCGCTGCCCTACGGCTCCTCGGGCGAGCACGCAGGCTTCGCCGGCACGTTGTCGATCGGCCAGGACGCGCTCCGACTGGTGGTGACCGAGCTCGCCCGCTCGTGGGAAGGCCGGACGCTCTTCGTCTGCGCGCACGGCGGCAACGCCGAGCCGCTCGCCGCGGCGATGCGCGACGTGCCGGACGCCCGCGCGTGGACACCGACCTTCGGCGGCGACGCCCACGCGGGCCGCGTCGAGACGTCGCTGATGCTCGCCCTGGCCCCCGAGCGGGTCGGCGCCGCGCGCGAGCCGGGCAACGTCACGCCGCTGGCGGAGCTGTTGCCGGCGCTGCGAGTCGCCGGCGTCCGGTCCGTCGCACCGAACGGCATCCTCGGCGACCCGACCGGCGCCTCGGCCGACGAGGGCCGCGAGCTGCTCGCGCGCGCCGTCGCGGAGCTGATCGCGTTCACCACCGACTGGCTCGGCGAGTGACCGTCCCGCGCGCTCACCGGCACGGCCCGCCACCACACGGCCCGCCACCACACGGCCCGCCACCACACGGCCCGCCACCACACGGCCCGCCACCGCGCGGCGCCGCCACGTGCGCTCGCCGGCACGGCGCCGCCACGTGCGCTCGCCGGCACGGCGCCGCCACATGCGCTCGCCGGCACGCCGCGACCCCGCGCGGTCTTCGGGCCTTCCCCGAGGCTTGCGGGCGCCGCG
>NZ_JAPDDP010000012.1 GCF_027587195.1 Solirubrobacter phytolaccae
GGCTGCGGCTGCGGGCGGTCGTTCGCGACCGGCGGCTGCGCAGGCCACCCGTTGCCCACGGGCTGCTGGTGCTGCGGCCAGCCGTTCGCGACCGGCTGCGGCTGCGCGGGCCAGCCGTTGCCACCGGACTGCGCCTGCGCCGGACCGCCGTTCGCGACCGGCTGCGAGTGCGCAGGCCAGCCGTTGCCACCGGACTGCGCCTGCGCCGGGCGGCCGTTCGTGACCGGCTGCTGGCCGTGCCACCCGTTCGCCGCGGGCTGCTGCTGCCACCCGTTCGCGACCGGCTGCGGCTGGGCGGGCCAGCCGTTCCCGCCGGGCTGCGCCTGTGCAGGACGGCCGTTGGCGGGCCACCCGTTGGCGACGGGCTGCGGCGGCTGCGCGGGCCACCCGTTCGCAACGGGCTGGCGCTGCGGCTGCGCGGGCCACCCGTTCGCAACGGGCTGGCGCTGCGGCTGGGCGGGCCAACCGTTGGCGACGGGCTGCGGCGGCTGCGCCGGCCACCCGTTCGCCGCGGGCCGCGGGTACGACGGCCGCTGCGGCTGGGCCGGCCAGCCGTTCGCCACGGGCTGCGGCTGCGGCTGCGGCTGCGCGGGCTGCGGCGCGCCCTGGTCGTCCTCCTCGACGTACTCGGCGCGGCCTTCGAAGATCTCGTCGTTGAGCATGCCCGTCTGACGAGCGACGACCGTGGCGCTCACGGCGGCCGCGGTGACGTTCGTCGCGGTGCGCGCCATGTCGGCGATGACGCCGATCGGGATCGTCGCGGCGACGAACTCGAGCGGCAGGCCGGCCGCGGACATCACCGTGGCGGCGGACACGGTCGCGGCGCCGGGGACGCCGGCCACGCCGATGGAGACGACGATGCTGAGGACCGTCAGCAGCAGGTACTGCCCCGGCGAGTACGCGAGGCCGTACGCGTTGATGCCCCAGACCGCGATCATGATCGGCCAGATGCCCGCGCAGCCCGGCATGCCGATGTTGGCGCCGAGCGGAGCCGTGAAGTGCGCGATCTCCGAGTGCACGCCGACCTTGCGCGTGAGCTGCCCCGTCGTGACCGGGAGCGTGCCGATGCTGCTCTGGGTCGTGAACGCCGTCATCTGGGCCGGGAAGATCTTGCGGAAGAACGCGACGGGCGACACGTTCGCGAACGTCTTGAGGATCACGGCGTTGATCGCCCATGTGTGCAGCATGCACGCGACCCAGACCAGGACGAGCAGCCCGAGCAGCGAGGTGAAGCTCTTGCCGAGGTCGGTGCTCATGCCGACCATGTGCGCGGTGAGCGCGACGATCGCGTAGGGCGTGAGCCGGATGACGTAGCTGACGACCTTGAAGACGACGAGCTTGATGGCCTCGATGCCGTCGGCGAAGAGCTTGACCTTCGGCCCCTGCTTCTCGGCGAGCGACAGGTAGGCGATCGAGATCGTGACCGCGATCAGGATGATCGGGATGATCGCGTTCGAGCTGAAGGCACCGACCACGTTGGACGGGAAGAAGCCCACGAGCACCTCGCCGAACGACTGCACCTGCGCCGCGATCGTGTCCGCCGGGACCGCGCCGAGCTTGGCGTCCGCCCCCTCGCCCGGCCGGAAGATGAACGCGAGCGCCAGCGCCAGGATGACGCCGAGCGCATTGCTCAGCAGCAGCCAGAACGTGGACCGCAGGCCGATGCTCTTGAGCTTGGCCAGCGTGCCCAGCGACGTCATCGCCGAGACGATCGCCACCAGCACCAGGGGCGCGACGGTGGCCAGCAGCACGTTGATGTAGATCCGGCCGATGGGGTTGACCGCGTCGACGTGCTCCTTCGCCACGAGGCCGATCGGAATGCCGATCGCAAGGGCGAACAGCGCGATGACGCTGAAGTTCAGCGCGCGCTTGCGCATCCACCAGATTGCGACCCAGCTGAGCGCCACCGCGGCGAGTGTCGCCAGCGTTGGCAGATCCGTTTCCATCGTGACTTGCCCCTCCGTTCGACCCGGCGCAACTGCCGCGGGAGGCTTAATCTACAGCAACCTGATCGGGTTTTCAGGTTTTTCGTCTCGAACGTCCGTTGAACCGGCTCAACACCAGGCATTTGGACGGAGCGGGCGGGAAACTAGCATTCCCGATCACCTTTGTCGAGTTCGGGTGGTCAGGCGGGTGATCCGGCGGGGCTCTTGACCGCGTAGTCGAGCGCCGGACCGTCCGCCCGGCCGACCAGCCGGAAGCGCACGTCGACGTCGACCGCGTTGCCGAGCGTGACGTCGACCTCGTGGTGCAGCGCGAGCGAGACGACCCGGCCGTCCTCGACGTCGAACTCGCGCCGGCCCGGCTCGCGGCGCCGGCCGAGCACGGCCACGAGCGAGTCGACCAGCGGGCGCCAGGTGACGATCCAGTCGCGCATGAGCCCGGTGCGGATCGCCAGGTCCAGGTGGGACGGGCCCCAGCGCGAGGGCGGGATCTGGGTCGCGATCTGGTAGCCGAAGTCCCGCTGGGCCTTGACGCTGACGTCCGCGCAGCGCCCGCGCGCGCTGCGCCAGAGGTGCGGCTCCCCGTCGGAGACGCCGACCGGGCCGATGCACAGCGTGCACGTGTCGCCGTGCGCCTTGGTCCCCGACACGTAGCGCAGGTTCGGCAGCTGGAAGGCGATCGCGAGCGGCTCGAGCAGGCTCACGAGCGGGTTGCCGCTCAGCAGGTCCTCGTGCTCGCCCAGCGCGACGCCGACGTGGACGCCGAGCGGCATGTAGGTCGACTGCTGGCGCGCCGTCGCCAGGTAGGGGGCGATCTGCGCCATGAACGGCTCGACCCACTGCCGCGTGGTCCCGAGCTGCGAGGAGCGGATGAACGAGCCGGCGGGCGGCGCGTAGCGGGTGAACTCGGGCACCCCCGGCAATCTACCTTCGACGCGCCGGACGGGCCGCCGGTCCCGGCGGCTTCCGAGCGCCCTCCACCCTCGCGCGCACGTCGCTCGCGAACGCTCAAGTCCGGCGCGCGCGGCGCCGAGACACATCGGTAGTCCCTCGATGCCCGCGCCTCCCTCCCACCGCGGCGCGCTCGGTCGCCTGCTGGCCGCGTGCGCGATCGTGTTCACCTGCTGCGTCGGCGGCGTCTTTGCCGTGGGCGTGAACGAGCTGCACGCGACGACCAGCGCGCTCGAGGTCCACCCGCGCGTCGACCTCGGCGAGACGGCCACGACCACCACGACCACCGGCGGCGGACCGACGAGCGGCAGCGGCAAGACGATCCTCTTGATCGGCTCCGACCATCGCGCCAAGACGGCCAAGGACAACGCGCGCTCGGACACGATGATGCTCGTGCGCCTGAGCCCGCGCGCGAAGGCCGTCACGGTGCTGTCGGTCCCGCGCGACCTGAAGGTGACGATCCCCGGCCGCGGCGTCGCCAAGCTCAACGCGGCCTACGCGTACGGCGGCGTCCCGCTCACGGTCAAGACGCTGCGCGAGGTGCTCGGGATCGGCGTCGACCACGTGATCGACGTCGACTTCGGCGGCTTCCGCGCGCTCGTGAACGCGCTCGGCTGCGTGTACACGGACGTCGACCGCCGCTACTTCAACCGCAACGACGGCACCGCGGCCACCAACTTCGCGGCGATCGACATCCAGGCCGGCTACCAGCGCCTGTGCGGCGCCGACGCGCTCGACTACGTGCGCTACCGCCACGGCGACAACGACCTGGTCCGCGCCGCCCGCCAGCACGACTTCCTGCGCCAGGCCCGCGCGCAGTTCGGCGTCACGGACCTGCTCGGCGACCGCCACACGCTGATCCGCCTGCTGGGTGAGCACACCCGCACGGACATCCGCGGCACCAAGCAGGTCACCGCGCTGGCCAAGCTCGCGCTCGGCGCCGCCGACAAGCCCGTGCAGGAGATCCCGTTCCCGGCCGTGATCGGCCCGTCCTACGTGACCGCCACGCCGAGCGCGATCAAGGCGACGGTGCGGCGCTTCCTGCACCCGACGGTCGCGGCGCAGTCGTCCTCCAAGGCGAAGACCAAGACGAAGCGCAAGCGTGCCCGGACGAAGACGCGCCTGCCCACCATCCGGGAGCAGGCCACGCGCCGGTACCGGATCAAGGACGCGAGCGGCACGTCACATCGCGCGACGCGCCGCTCCGTGCGGATCGGCGTCGGCGAGTACTACGGCATCCAGACCACCGACTGGACCGACGCGCCGATCCTCGCCGCCCCCGACGGGCAGCGCACGCTCGGCGGGCGCACGTTCGACCTCTACTACGACGGCCGGCATCTCCGTCGGGTCGCGCTGCGGACCGCCGAGGGCTCCGCCTGGGTGAGCAACACGCTCACGCTCGCGCTGACGAACGCCCAGATGCTCGCGCTCGCCCGTACTCTCTAGACGGGTGCAGCAATCTCTCAAGACATGAGCTCCGGGACGGACTGGAGCGAGGAGTACGCCCGTCGGCGAGAGACGTTCGACGCGTTCCGCATCGCGCTCCACGACCGCCTCGCCGGATGCATCGGCCGCGAAGCGATCGCGCTGTCGCAGATCGAGTCGCGGACGAAGACGGTCCGGAGCTTCGGCGAGAAGATCACGAGCAAGGGCAAGTACGCCGACCCGCTCGAGGAGATCACCGACCTGGCCGGCCTGCGGGTGATCGTCTACTACCCCGACGACGTGCGCGAGGTCGGGGCGCTGATCGACCGCGAGCTGGAGGTCGACTGGGGAAACTCGAACCGGAGCGGCCATGACGACCCGCCGGATCGGTTCGGCTACCGCTCCGACCACTACATCGTCAGCCTCCCGAGCACGGAGCCGTGGGAGCGGTTCGAGGGCCTGCGGGCCGAGATCCAGGTGCGCACGGTCATGCAGCACGCCTGGGCGGCCGTCGACCACGAGATCCGGTACAAGGCCGCCGACCTCCCGCGCGACCTCAGCCGCCGGCTGTTCCGCCTGAGCGCCCTGCTCGAGCTCGCCGACGAGCAGTTCGCGGGTCTGCAGCTCGCCAGCCACGAGCGCAGCGCCGAGTACGCCCGCGCGCTCGAGCACGGCGATCTGGCGGTCGCCGTCGACATCCTCTCGCTGCGGGTGCTCGCCGAGCGCGAGGACGTCGGGCAGCGCTGGGCACAGCGGGCCGTGGCCCTCGGCTACGACCCCGTCGACCCGGACGAGGGCGCCCGCGACGACCTCATGCGGCTCCTGCACATCGTCCGCCGGCTCGGCGCGACCGTCGTCGCCGACGTCGTGGCCCTGCTGCCCCGCGACACGGGCCCCGGCGACGCCGTGCTGCGGGACGTCATCGCCGGCCTGCGCGCCCGCCCGGGCCAGGCGACCTTCTGGGCGTTCCCCGGCGACGTGCTCGCGCTCATCATCCTCGGCCTCAACGGCACGGAAGGGCTGATCAGGGCCTCCGGATTCCGCCCGGAGATCCAGAAGGTCCTGCTCGAGCGGCTCGGCACCTGACGGCGTCACATAGCCCTGAATCCCGGAGTGCTGGGACTGGACGAACGTTTGTGTGCCAACTGCATACAACGCCGTAAGGTCGCCTTATGCGCGTGTTCTCAGGTCGGGTCGCGGCGGTCGCCGCTGCAGTGTTGGCGTCGTCGGCGACGGTTGCTCAGGCGGGGACGATCAACGTCCCAGCTGGGGATGCAGCCGCGCTGATCACGGCGATCAACACGGCCAACGGGAACGGCGAGGCCGACACGCTCAACGTGTCCGGCACCTACTCCTTCAACGCCGCGAACAACTTCTGGTACGGCGCGACCGCGCTGCCCGCGATCACGAGCGACATCACGATCGCCGGCAGCGCTACGACCGGCGCGATCATCCAGAACGGGTCCGGTGGGCGGCTGCGGCTCTTCTTCGTCGCCGGCGGCCGGTCGAACCTCGCGCCGGGAACGTTGCGGCTGAGCCGCGTCCAGCTCGCCAACGGCCAGGCCCTCGGGGGCAGCTCGGCGTTCGGCGGCGCCGGCGCCGGCATGGGCGGCGCGATCTACAACCAAGGCACGCTCGACCTCGACGCCGTGACGCTGTCCGGCAACCGCGCCGTCGGCGGCAACGCCGGCACGGTCGCCGGTAACGCCGGCGGCGGCATCGGCCAGGACACGCAGGGCGACAACGGCGGCGGTTTCGGCGGCTCGCTGCCGAACTTCGTCAGCGGCGGTGGCGGTGGCGGCGCGGCCCCCGGCGGTGGCGGCGGAGGCGGCGGCTACGCCTTCAACGAGAACGGCACCAGCGGCGGCCAGCCGAACGCCGGTGTCGGCGGCGGGTTGGCGAATGGCCTCGGCGGCGCGTCCGCGGATGGCGTCCGCGGCGGCAACGGCTCGGGTGCGGGCGGACGGGGCGAGACCGGCGCGGGCGCCGGCGGTACCGGCGGCCCGTTCGGCGGCGGCGGCAGCGCCCCGCCGGTCAACGCGGGCGGCAACCGTGGTGGTGCCGGCGGTGGCGGCGTCGGTGGCGGTGGCGGCGGCGCGTCGCCCGCCTCCGGCGGCGGCAGCGGCGGCTTCGGCGGCGGTGGCGGCTGGGCCAACTACCGCAGCGGCAACGGTGGCTTCGGCGGCGGCGGCGCGGGTGGCGACGGCCGTGTGGCCGGAGCGCCGGCCGGCAACGGCGGCTTCGGCGGCGGCGACGGCGCGACCGGGGCAGCCGGCCTGATCGGCATGGGCGGTGGCGGCGCCGGCATGGGCGGCGCGATCTTCAACGACCGTGGCACCATCACGGCCACCAACAGCACGTTCACCGGCAACGAAGCGACCGGCGGGGTGAGCACCGCGGCCTTCGTCGGCGGCGGGGCCACGGCGGGCGAGGGCGGCGACGGCCTCGGCGCGGCCATCTTCAACCTCAACGGGAGCCTGACCCTTACGCACACGACGGTCGCGGGCAACACCGCGACGGGCGGCGTCGGCACGACCAGCGGCACGGGCAGCGGATCGATCGCGACCGTCGGCTACGACTCGGCGAGCCCCCGCGCCGCCACCACGGCGATCCGGCAGTCGATCGTCACCGCCGCCGGCGCCGCCGCGCTCTACAGCGCGCTGCCGGCCACCGTCGCCAGCGGCGCGGCCAACGCCGCGACTGCCGGCACCACGACCGTCGCCCCCGCGTTCGTCGGCTCGGCGGACCCGCAGCTCGCCGCGCTCGGCAACTACGGCGGCCCGGTGCGGACGATGGCGCCGAACCCGGGCAGCCCGGTGATCAACGCGGCGACCGTCCAGAGCATGACGGCGACCGACCAGCGCGGGTTCCCGCGTGACGCGGCCGCCGACCTCGGCGCCGTCGAGACGCAGGCGACCACGGTCAGCGTCAACAACGTCGTGACGGCGTTCTCGGCGAGCACGCGCAACGTCGGCGTGAGCGGCAGCTTCAGCCCGGTGCGCGGCGACAACCCGGGCACGTTCACGTTCTCGGCCGGCGCGGCCGGCAGCGTCGGCGTGGCCCCGACCGGCGGCTCGGTCGCCACGAACATGGGCGTCCCCGGCAACACGGCGCCCGGCCTCTACACGCTGACGGGCAGCATCCCGGCCTCCCCGGGCTTCGCCGCGGGCAGCGGCACGGCGAGCTTCCGCATCAACAACGCGCCGTACGTGTGCCGTGACGTGAGCGTCTCCACGGCCTACCAGACCGAGTTCGTGTTCCCGACCGACTGCACCGGCGCGGCCTCCTACGGCACGAGCTTCCCGACCGGCCCGTCGCAGGGCTCGGTCGTCGACATCGGCGGCGGCTTCGTGCGCTACACGCCGCCGACGGGCTACTCGGGCACGGTCGAGTTCTCGTACAAGCGCACGAACGAGGGCGGCGACTCCAACACCGCCAAGATCACGCTCCGCGTCGGCAACCCGCCGCAGGTCTGCAAGGACGTCTCCGGCACGACCGCGTTCCAGACGGCGGTCACGCTCGACGCCGACTGCACCGGCGCCGGCCCGGCGACCGTGACGGTCGGCAGCGCCGCCCACGGCACCACCTCCGTCGTCGACGGCAAGCTCCGCTACACGCCCGCGGCCGGCTACGTCGGCACGGACGAATTCACGTACAAGACCACCAACGAGGGCGGCGACTCCAACAGCGCCAAGGCGACCGTGCGTGTGATCGCGCCCGCCCCGGTCTGCTTCGCCGTGTCCGGCACCACGCCGTATGACACGGCCATCGAGCTTGCGATCGACTGCGACCGCACCGGCACCGTGGCCGTCGCGACCACGCCGTCGCACGGCACCGCGACCGTGGTCGCCGGCAAGCTGCGCTACACGCCCGCGACCGGCTACATCGGCAACGACGAGCTCAGCTACACGGTCACCAACGAGGGCGGCACCTCCGCTCCCGCGAAGGCGACCGTGAAGACCCTCGCCCCCGCGCCGGTGTGCAAGGACGTCAGCGCCACCACCGCGTTCCAGACGGCGGTCGACATCGACGCCGACTGCGATCGCGCCGGCACGATCGCGATCGGCACCGGCGCTCAGCACGGCACCACCTCGGTGGTCGCCGGCAAGCTCCGCTACACACCGGACGCGGGCTTCGCCGGCACGGACGACTTCACCTACCTGTCGACCAACGAGGGCGGCACGTCGACGCTCAAGACCGCGACCGTGAAGGTCCTCAACGCGCAGCAGGTCTGCAAGGACGTCTCCGGCACGACCGCCTACCAGACGGCGATCACGCTCAACACCGACTGCACGGGCGCGACCCCGGCGACCGTCGCCGCGGGCACTGCGGCCAACGGCACCGTCGCCGTCGTCGCGGGCGCGCTGCGCTACACGCCCGCCGCCGGCTACATCGGCAACGACGAGTTCACCTACACGACGACCAACGAAGGCGGCGTGTCCAACACCGCCAAGGCGACCGTCAAGGTGCTCGCGCCGCCGCCGGTGTGCACGGACAAGAGCGCGACCACCGCGTTCGAGACCGCCATCGACATCGACGTCGTCTGCGACCGTGCGGGCGGGATCACGATCACGACCGCCCCGCAGGACGGCGACGTCGTCCTGCGTGAGGGCAAGCTGCGCTACACGCCCGACGCCGGCTTCCACGGCACGGACGAGTTCAAGTACACGTCCACGAACGAGGGCGGCACGTCGAACACGACGACCGTGAAGGTCACGGTCAACCCGCCGGCGCCCACCTGCGACGCCGTCACGGCGACCGCCGGCGCGGGCCGCGGCCGCACGATCACGCTGGACTGCGACAGCCTCACGGCGCCGGCCTTCGCGATCGTCACCGCCCCGGCCCACGGCACGCTGAGCGACTTCGACGCCGCCACCGGCACGGTCACCTACACGCCCGCCGACGACGCAGCGGGCCCGGACACGTTCACCTACCGCGCGAGCAACGCGGGCGGCGACTCGGCGCCGGCCACGGTGACGATCACGGTCACTGCGCGGCCCGCGGTCACGTCCACGCCGTCCAACGACGTCACGCTCGGCGGCGCGCTCACGGACACGGCGAAGATCGACCCGCGCTTCGAGCCCGCGCCCGACGCCACGGTCGAGTTCCGCCTGTACCGCGGCGAGGCCTGCACGGGCACGCCGGTGTTCACCTCCAAGGCCACGCTCGCCGCCGACGGCACCGCGACCTCGGAGCCGTTCACGCCGACGGCGCCGGGCGCGTACCGCTGGCAGGTCGTCTACGACGGCGACACGGGCAACCTGTCGGCGACGAGCACGTGTGACCCGGTCACGGTCCGCGAGCCCGTGGTCCTGCCCGCCGAGCGCAAGCCGCCCGTGACCCCCACCAGCACCTGCGGCGACCCGGTCGTCCTGCTCGACGTGTCCCCGGTCGGCAACCAGGCGCGGGTCACAGGCATCGCCCGGCTCGAGCTCGCCGGCCAGCAGGTCACGCTCCAGCGCGCCGGCAAGGCGGTCGGCACGGCGACGGTCGGCCCGGACGGCGCGTTCACGGCGCTCGTCGGCGGCCCCGCGCGCAACGAGGCCAAGCCGGTCACGTACATGGCCTGGGTCGGCGGTCAGCACAGCCGCGCGTTCCGCTACGACCGCTACCTGCGGATCACCAAGCGCTCCGGCCTGAAGATCAGCGGCACGCTCGCCCTCAAGCGCCTGCCGAAGACCGTCACGCTCACGCGCGTGAACGTGTGCTCCGGCAAGCGCGTCGGGACGACGGCCAAGGTGGCCAAGAACGGCCGCTTCACGTTCACGATGCGCGGCCCGGACGCGGGCTCGCCGTACGTGCTCTACCGCGTGCAGGCCAAGCTCGCCGGCACCGGCCGCACCTACAGCACGCAGGTGGCCGTCGCGGGTTAGCGTTGGGAAGCGCGGACGAGCCCGGTCTCGTAGGCGAAGATCACGGCCTGCACGCGGTCGCGCAGGCCGAGCTTCGCCAGGATCCGGCCGACGTGCGTCTTGACGGTCGCCTCGGCGACGACGAGGCGCGCGGCGATCTCCGCGTTCGAGAGCCCGCCGGCCACCGCGAGCAGCACTTCGCGCTCGCGCTCGGTCAGCGGGCTCAGCCGCTCGTCGCGGCTCGCGGGCGCGTGCGCGTCCGGGAACTGGTGCGCGTAGGCGTCGAGCAGCCGGCGGGTGATGCTCGGCGCCACGACCGCGTCCCCGCCCGCGACGGCGCGGATCCCGCCCAGCAGCTCCTCGGGCGGCGCGTCCTTGAGCAGGAACCCGCTCGCGCCCGCGCGCAGGGCCGAGAACGCGTACTCGTCGAGGTCGAAGGTGGTGAGGATGAGCACGCGCGCGGCGCTGCCCGCGGCGACGATCCGGCGCGTCGCCTCGATCCCGTCGGTCCCGGGCATCCGGACGTCCATCAGCACCACGTCGGGCGCGAGCGCCGCGGTCTGCGCGACCGCCTGCTCGCCGTCCGCGGCCTCCCCCACGACCTCCATGTCCGGTTGAGCTTCAAGGATCATGCGGAAGCCGGTGCGCAGCAGCGGCTGGTCGTCGACGAGCAGGACCGTGATCACGCCGCGCTCCCGAGCCGCGTCCGCACGCGCCAGCCGCCGTCCGGCGCCGGGCCGGCCTCGAGCTCGCCGCCGTAGACCGCCGCGCGCTCGCGCATCCCGGTCAAGCCTTGTCCGGCGCTTGGTGTGCGCGGCCGGCTACGCCGGGGCGTGCCCACTTCGGCTTGGAGATCGCTTCGCGGATCTCCGGCGGCGGCCACGTGCGGACGCGCAAGCCCGTCATCGGTCACCTCGACCTCGACGCCGTCGGCGTCGTACCGCAGACGGACGACGGCATGCGCGTCCGCGCCCGCGTGCTTGAGCGTGTTGGTGAGCGCTTCCTGGACGAGCCGGTAGACCGTCAGCTCCGCGCCCGCGCCGAGCGCGATCGGCGCGCCGGCGGTCTCGAGCGTCGTGTGCAGCCCGGCCGCGCGGACCTGCTCGAGCAGCGGGTCGAGGTCCGCCAGGCCGGGCTGGGGCGCGAGCGCCGTGGCGTCGTCCTCCCGCAGCACGCCGAGCAGCCGTCGCATCTCACCCAGCGCGTGCCGACCGGTCGCCGACACCTGCTCCATCGCGCCCGCCGCGCGCTTCGGGTCCTGGCCGGACATGTACCCGGCGCCGTCGGCGAGCGCGATCATCACCGACAGGTTGTGGGCGACGATGTCGTGCATCTCGCGCGCGATCCGCGCCCGCTCGGCCGCTGCGCCGAGCCGGCCCTGCTGGTCGCGCTCCCGCTCGAGCTGGGCGGCGCGATCCTCCACGGAGGCCAGATAGGCGCGCCGCGTGCGCACGTTCAGGCCGAGCACGACCGCGGCGACCGCCATCCCGGTGAGCAGCACGAAGCTCGGCACGAACGACGGCTCCGCCCAACGCGCGACCGCCAGCACGACGCCGAGCTCGAGCATCACGCACGCCGCGATCACGCGCCCGCGCGGCTCCTGAACCGCGACCGTGTAGATGGCGATCAGCAGCGCGAAGTCGGCGGACAGATCGACCGCCGCCAGCCACTGCCCGAACGCGACGACGGCGATGACGCTGAAGACCGCGAACGGCGCGCGCCGGCGCCACAGCAGCGGCAGCGTGAGCGCGACGGCGATCCAGCGGTCGCTGCCCTGGGCGGTGCTGACGCCGAGCGCCAGCACGACCAGCGTCAGCAGCAGGTCGGCGAGCAGCGGGTGACGGGGCAGGCGGTTCACGCGTCTCGGCGCACCAGCAGGAAGGCGGCGAGGGCGATCGTAGCGGCGACGTACGCGCACAGGACGCCGAATCCACCCCAGGCGCTCAGCGGACCGCCGGGATCGAGCTGGGTGATCGTCAGGCCCGCCGCCGACGGCAGGTACGGTCCGATCTCCTCGCCTTTGGGCGTGAGGTCGACGATGATCGGCACGACGAACAGCACCATCGAGAGCGTCGTGATCGCGGCGGCGGTGTTGCGCAGCAGCGCGCCGAGCGCGAGCCCGAGGGCGCCCATCGCGGCCAGGAAGAGCCCGCAGCCGAGGACCGCGCGCAGCACGTGCGGGTCGCCGAGCGCCGCGTCGACGTCCTTGGTGGCGAAGATCGCTTGGCCGCAGAAGAACGCGATCACGCTCGCGAGCGTGCCGAGGACCAGCGTCGAGACGAGGAACACACCGAGCTTGCTCCACAGCACCGGCAGGCGGCGCGGGACGGCGGCGAACGTGGACCGGATCGAGCCGGTCGCGTACTCGCCGGTGATGACCATCGCGCCGAGCACGCCGAACGCGATCTGCGCGAGGTAGATCCCGCTGAGGGTGCGCCCGACGGCGTCGTAGCCGACGGTCGGCGACCCGTTGCGCCAGCTGGTGACGCTCATCCACGGGACGAGCACGCCCAGCCCGACGACGAGGCCGAGCGCGATCAGCATCGACAGCCGGCTGGAGCGCAGCGAGTGCAGCTTCGTGATCTCGGACGCGATCACGCGCGGGTAGGTGACGGCGGTCATGCCACAATCTCCGAGTTCGTAGCGGCGCGAGAAGGAGCCGCCAGGCGAGTTCTCGCCGAAGCATGCGAGCGCGTAGCGCGAGTCATGCGACTGCCTCGTATTCCACGCTGTCGCGCGTGAGCTCCATGAACGCGTCCTCGAGCGAGGCGTGCCGGGTGGAGAGTTCGTGCAGCGTGACGCCCGCGGCGGCGGCGCGCTCGCCGATCACGTCGGTGGTCAGGCCGGCGATCTCGAGCACGCCCGGCTCGTCGGAGCCGATCGTCACGCCCTCGGCCCGCAGCGCCTCGCTCAGGCGCGCGGCGTGCGGCGAGCGCACCCGCACGACCGCGGGCGCCGCCTGCGCGATGAAGTCGGCGGTCGAGCAGTCCGCGAGCACGCGGCCGCGGCCGACGACGATCAGGTGGTCGGCCGTCAGCGCCATCTCGCTCATCAGGTGCGAGGACACGAAGATCGTCCTGCCCTCGCTCGCCAGCCGGCGCAGGAGCGTGCGGATCCAGTGGATGCCCTCGGGGTCGAGGCCGTTGACGGGCTCGTCGAGCACCAGGGTGTCCGGATCGCCGAGCAGCGCCGACGCGATCCCCAGCCGCTGGCCCATGCCGAGCGAGAACGTGCCCGCGCGCTTGCGGGCCACCGGCTGCAGGCCGACCAGCTCGATCACCTCGTCCACGCGTGCGCGCGTAATCCCGTGCGTCTGGGCGAGCGCCAGCAGGTGGTTGAAGGCCGACCGGCCCGGGTGGATGGACCGCGCCTCCAGCAGCGCGCCGACGCGGTGCAGCGGCGCGGGCAGCTCCCGGTAGCGGGTGCCGTCGACGGTCACCGCGCCCGTGGTCGGCGCGTCGAGCCCGACGATCATCCGCATCGTCGTGGATTTGCCGGCCCCGTTCGGCCCCAGGAACCCGGTCACCACCCCCGGCCGGACCGTGAACGAAAGCCCGTCCACCGCCGTTTTCGCGCCGTAGCGCTTCGTCAAGTCGATCGCTTCGATCATCGCCCCGCAAGCTAGGCGCGGGCGATCGTCGCGGACAAGCGCCGCAAGGCTGATCTTTCGGGGAGGGCCGCGTACGACTCAGGTCGTACGTTGGTCGAAAGGTGCGGCTTTTCCTACATCCCCGGCAAAAGCGCCGTTGAGGATCGCAGAAAGGCTCTGTACTATCGCGCATAAAGCAGGCATTAGTGGCCTGCGACGTTGATCCTTTCGAGGGGGAGAGAGCACGAATGCACACACGTTGGAAGCGCGGGATCGCGCTGCTGTGCGGTGTCGCCGCGCCGTTGGGCGCGATGGCGTCGATTGCCCAGGCGCAAACCCTCCCGCCCCAGGAGCCGGGGGTCACGCAGCGCATCTTCCAGCTCGGTGCGCAACCGCAGGAGATCTGCCCGATCAAGCCGGCCTCGACGCCCAACGTCGACGTCCTCAAGCCGAACATCGACTGGTCCGGCAATACCGGCTTCGGCAACCTGACGGACAACTTCCTCGTCCACGCGATCGCGAACATCACGATCCCGACCGCGGGCTCGTACACCTTCCGCCTCAACAGCGATGACGGCTCCGAGCTGCTGATCGACGGCAACCTCGTCATCGACCACGACGGCCTCCACGGCGCGGAGGACAAGGACGGCGCCGTCACGCTGACCGCCGGCGTCCACGCGCTGCGCGTCAACTACATCGAGGCCGGCGGCGACCAGGAGCTGCACCTGAGCTGGCGCAAGCCCGGCGACTCGGCCTTCTCGATCGTCCCGAACTCCGCCCTCACCACCGACTCCGGCATCATCCGCGTCACGGCCCCGGGCACCAAGCAGTGTGAGGGCAACAACGACTCGCCCGGCGACGGCCTGCCGCTCGACAGCGTCAACCCCGCCTACAGCCTCGTCAACCTGCGTCCGAACGGCTTCGAGCCCAAGGTCACGGGCCTGGAGTGGATGGGCGACGACCTCCTCGTCCTCACCTGGGGCGATGAGGACGGCAGCCCGAGCACGATGACCGCGGCCGGTGAGGTCTGGAAGCTGAGCGGCGTCAAGACCGCCACCAACCCCTCCACCGTCACGCGCGTCAAGCTCGCCGAGAACCTCAAAGAGCCGATGGGCATCAAGGTCGTCGACGGCGAGATCTACATCTCCGAGAAGAACCGCCTCGTCAAGCTGACCAGCCCGAACGCGGCCGGCCTGTTCACGGCCCGCCAGCAGATCGCGAGCTGGCCGTTCGACGACAACTTCCACGAGTTCGCCTTCGGCCTCCTGTACAAGGACGGCTACTTCTACGCGAACCTGTCGGTCTCGATCAACCTCGGCGGCGCGACCACCACGCCGCAGGGCTCGCTCGATCGCGGCACGCAGATCAAGATCAGCAAGGACACCGGCACGGTCGAGCACATCGCCGGCGGCCTGCGCACCCCGCACGGCATCGGCTGGGGTCCGAACGACTCCATCTGGACGACGGACAACCAGGGCGCCTGGCTCCCGGCCAACAAGCTCATGCACGTCCAGCCGGGCAAGTTCTACGGGCACTACACGACCGAGCCCGACGGCACGCCGGGCCGCTACGACAACCTGCGGCCGACCCCGGCCGCCGTGCTGATCCCGCACAACGAGATCGGCAACTCCCCGAGCCAGCCGATGCTCATCCCGAGCGGCCCGTTCGCCGGTCAGATGTGGGTCCCGGACGTCACCTACGGCGGCATCCAGCGCGCCTTCGTCGAGAAGGTCGGCGGCGAGTACCAGGGCGCGTACTTCCGCATGACGCAGGGCCTCGAGGCCGGCATCACGCACATCGCGCTGCAGGACGACGGCTCGATCATCGTCGGCGGCCTGCACGGCGGCGGCAACTGGGGCCAGAACGGCAAGCTCTCCTACGGCCTCCAGAAGCTCGTCCCGAACGGCACCACGACGTTCGACATGCAGAAGATGGAGCTCGTCGACGGCGGCTTCAAGATCACCTACACCAAGCCGGTGTCGGACGCCACGCTCGCCAACCTGGCGACGAAGTACCAGGTCAAGTCGTGGGGCTACGCGCCGACGTCCAACTACGGCGGCCCGAAGATCGGCGAGAAGACGCTCACCGTCTCCTCCGCGACGGTCTCCGCCGACAAGAAGGAAGTCACGCTCAAGATCGCGGGCCTGGAGCCCAACAAGGTCGTCTACGTCCGCTCCCCGCGCCCGTTCGCCGCGGCTGACGGCTCCGAGATCCTGAGCACCGAGGCCTGGTACACGCTCAACACGCTGCCCGGCTACGTCGCTCCCGCGAGCGACGGGTTCTTCGAGCTCGAGGACGGCACGTTCGCCGGCGGCGCCAAGGTCGACACCGAGCACGCCGGCTTCACCGGCAACGGCTTCGTCTCCGGCATCCAGACCGCCGGCGCGTCGTCCGTGAAGATCGAGGCCAACATGGCGAAGGCCGGCGACTACCGCATGGCCCTGCACTACGCCAACGGCCCGAACCCGTTCCAGGGCCCGAAGAAGCTGACGCTGATCGTCAACGGCACCCCCAAGACGATCACGCTGCCGTCCACGGGCACGTGGAAGACGTGGGGCTACTACCTGGACACGGTCGCGCTCACCGCGGGCGTGAACACGGTCGAGCTCAAGTACAACACGGGTGACGACGGCAACGTCAACCTCGACAACGTCCGGTTCGCCCCGGCCGGCACGACGCGGTACGAGGCCGAGGCGGGCACGCTCGCCGGCGGCGCCAACGCGCAGACCGAGCACGCGGGTTACAGCGGCCTCGGCTACGTCGGCGGCTACCAGAACGTGGGCGCCAGCACGACCGTCAAGGTCAACGCCCTCGCCGACCGCGCGACCGACGTCACGATCGGCTTCGCGAACGGCCCGAACCCGTTCGCCGGCAACAAGAAGCTGAGCCTGTACGTCAACGGCGTCTTCCAGAAGAAGGTCACGTTCCCGGACTCGACCGGTTGGAAGGTCTACCGGACGATCACCGAGTCGTTCAACCTGAAGGCCGGCTCGAACGACGTCATGTTCAAGTACGACACGGGCGACGACGGCAACGTCAACCTCGACTACGTCGACGTCAAGCAGAACGAGCCGCTCCAGTGCGGCGTGGTCGCCGCCAACGACGACTTCGAGGGCACTTCGCTCGACAAGTGCCGTTGGACGACCGTCCTCAACGAGGACACCACCGGCTACTCGCTCAGCGGTGGCAAGCTGAACATCAAGGCGGTCGGTGGCGACATCACCGGCGGGACGGTGTCGGCGAAGAACGTCATCCTGCAGCCGGGCCCGACCGACGGCAGCTGGGCCACGACGACGAAGGTGTCGATCGACGGCAACAAGGAGTACACGCAGGCCGGCCTCATCGCCTACGCGGGCAACAACGCCTGGGCCAAGGTCGTCGTCATGCGCCGCCCGAACGGCACCTGGACGACCGAGCTCGGCCGCCAGAGCGGGTACGCCAACGCGGACCTGCCGACCAACGCCCAGAAGGCGATCACGCTCCAGATGTACGCGCGTGACGGCATGATCCGCGGCCGCTACTCGCTCAACGACGGCCAGACGTGGACCGAGATCGGCGACGGCTTCGACGCCGGCGGCCTCGGCTCCCCGAGTGTCGGCGTGGCCGCCTACAACGGCACCGGCAGCGAGACGGCGACGTTCGAGGCCTTCACGGTCAGCGAGCCGCCCGAGGCCCCGCCGGCGCCGCCGTGCACCACGCTCTACACGCCCGAGTCGGGCTACGAGATGCTGCTCGACGGCAGCGACACGATGCACGCCGACAAGTGGCAGTACAGCGGTTCCGGGCGCTTCGTCCGCGACGGCTGCACCTACAAGTCGGTCGGCGGGTTCGGCCTGATGTACACCAAGAAGGACTACGACGCCCCGTACTCCCTCAAGCTCGACTGGATGATGCCCGGGGACGACAACTCCGGCGTGTTCGTCGGCTTCCCGGACACGGGCGCGAACACGGTCGACACCTCGATCAACAACGGCGAGGAGATCCAGATCGACCCGACGGACAACCCCGCTCAGACCACCGGCGCGATCTACCTGGAGCAGGCCGCCGACGCGGCGGCCCGCGACGCGGTCCTCAAGCCGGCCGGTCAGTGGAACTCGTACGAGATCCAGGTCAAGGAGGACCGCATCATCGTGATCCTCAACGGCGTGAAGATCAACGAGTGGATCGACGACGATCCGGTGTCCGACCTCAAGCAGGGCCGCATCGGCCTGCAGATGCACGGCTCGGGCGACGACGTGTTCTTCCGCAACGTCCGCGTCGGCAAGCTCGGCGCGAGCGTCTCCACGGACCACACGATCTCCGGCTCGGTGCCGGCGACGCTGGGCCTGACGTTCGACCAGCCGTCCTCCTCGCTCGGCACCTTCCTGCCGAACGTGGACAAGACGTACACGACGACGACCGGCGCCAAGGTCACCAGCACCGCCGGTGACGCGAAGCTGAGCGTCACGCCGGACCCGGCGTTCCTGGCCAACGGCGCCTACACCCTCTCGGAGGCGCTGCAGGTCGGCTTCTCCAAGTCGGCGTGGACCGGCCCGGTGTCCCTGGACCCGATCACGGTCACGTTCAGCCAGCACATCGGCGCGACGCAGCCGTTGCGCACCGGCAACTACAGCAAGTCGCTGACGTTCACGCTGTCGACGACGACCCCGTAGTGGATTGACCTCGAGGCCCGTCGCCGCGTTCCGCGCGGCGGCGGGCTTCGTCGTTTAACGGCGGACCGCACCGGCAGCCCGGTTCGGGTACACCCGTCAGCGTGACCGAGTCGCTGATCGTCGTCATCCTCGGGCTGCTGGCGATCGCCGCGGCGTCGACCGTCGCGCCCCGGGTCGGCGTGGCCGCCCCGTTGCTGCTCGTGCTCACGGGCATCGGCGTGAGCTTCCTGCCGTTCGTACCCGACGTGGAGATCGAGCCGGAGTGGATCCTCACGGTCGTGCTGCCGCCGCTGTTGTACTCCGCGGCGGTCTCGATGCCGTCGATGGAGTTCCGGCGCGAGTTCACCGCGATCCGCGGGCTGTCCGTGGTGCTCGTGGTGCTCAGCGCGCTGGCGCTCGGGGTGTTCTTCCACCTCGTGATCCCCGACCTGAGCCTCGCGTGGGGGATCGCACTCGGGGCGATCGTCAGCCCGACCGACGCGGTCGCGACGTCGATCGTCAAGCGCGTCGGCGTGTCCGGGCGGATCACGGCGGTGCTCGAGGGCGAGAGCCTGCTCAACGACGCGACGGCGCTGGTGATCCTGCGCAGCGCGATCGCGGCCACCGCGGCGTCGGTGTCGGTCGGCGGGGTGCTCGGGGACTTCGCGTTCGCGATCGCCGCGGCCACCGCGATCGGGTTCGTCGTCGGCCACGCGAACGTGTGGGTCCGCGCCCGCGTGTCGGACCCGGCGGTCAACACCGCGCTCTCCTTCACCGTGCCGTTCCTGGCCGCGGTGCCCGCCGAGGAGATCGGCGCGTCCGGGCTGGTCGCGGCGGTCGTCGCGGGCCTCGCCACCGGCCAGCACGCGCCGCAGCGGCTCTCCGCGCGCCACCGGCTGTCGGACGCGCAGAACTGGCGCACCGTCGAGCTGATCCTCGAGGGCGGCGTGTTCCTCGTGATGGGGCTGGAGCTGTCGTCGATCGTCGACGAGGCGGAGGGCCAGGTCGGCACGGCGGCCGCGGTCGCCGCTGCGGCGCTGGCGCTCACGCTGCTGATCCGGGCCGCCTACGTCGCTCCGCTCCTGGTCGGGCTGGGTCGCCGTGCGCGTCGCGGGGAGCGGATGAAGCCGCACGCCATGACCATGCAGGCGCAGCTGGACGAGCGCGACCCGGAGTTCATGGCCAAGCTCGTCCGCCGCAGCCGCACGCGCGATCTCGAAGCCGCAGTCGAGCGTCTCAACCTCCGCATCCGCCGGAGCCTCGCCGACATCGACTACTTCCTCGCGGCGCCGCTCGGCTGGCGTGAGGGCGTGGTCGTCGTGTGGGCGGGGATGCGCGGCGCGGTGACGCTCGCCGCCGCGCAGACGCTGCCCGAGGACACGCCGCAACGCTCCCTGCTGATCCTGATCGCGTTCCTGGTCGCCGCGGGCTCGCTGATCCTCCAGGGCGGGACCCTCCCCCGCGTCGTGAAGGTCGTCCGCCCGGCGCCCGAGCGCATCGATCCCGAGGAGCGCGTGCGGCTCGACGCGCTGCTCGCCCCCCACACGACGATCGCCGCCCGCCGCGAGGCCTTGCTCGACATCCGTGACGACGGCGCGTTCAGCGCCCCGGTGCTCACCGCCGCGCTCGCGGAGCTCGACGCCGAGGAGATCGGCATCGAGCTCAAGACGAGCTAGACGGGGCTTCCCGTGAGGCGGGCCGCGAGGTGCTCGACGAGGTCGCGCGCGTCGTCCTCGGCGCCGTGGATGAAGCTGGACTTGCGGCGGCGGAGGAAGTTCAGGCCGACGCGGTACAGGCCGGGCGCGTCCTTCACGACGCCGCCGGCGTGGCGGATCTCACCCTTGCGGTCGAGCACGTCGACGTCCAGCCACGTGTAGTCGGCGCGGAAGCCGGTGGCCCACAGCACGGTGTCGTAGCCCGCGAGGTCGATCAACACGCGCGGGTCGTCCGAGACCCGCGTCGGCTCCGGGCGCGGACCCGCGTCGAAGCCGCCCTGCTGGTCGATCGTGTTCAGCAGCCGCTTGAGCTTGAGGTCCGCGAGGTTGCAGACGTTGCGCAGCGAGCCGGCGAACGCGGCCGTGGTGCCGTTGACCGCGCCGAGCCGACCCACGAGCTCCGCCCCGCGGTCCGTCAGCGCGTTGAGGTCCAGGTCGACCCGATCCGGCGTGCCGACGAGCTGCGGCGACGGGACGTGCCGCGCGCGGACCAGGTCGTCGACCTCGTCGTAGCGCTCGTCGTGACGGCCGAGCTCGTCCAGCCAGTACATGATGTCCCGGCCGCGATAGGTGCGCGGCATGCGGACGTGCTCGCCCACCGCCACGGTCACCTCGCGTCCGGAGCGCAGCAGCTCGTCGGCGAGCTGCAAGCCCGTCGCGGAGGCACCGACGACGAGCACCCGCCCCGGCTTCAGCTGGTCCGGCCGCTTGTAGTCGACCGGCGTGAGCTGGTCCAGGCGAGCGGGGAGCTCGGCCGCCACCGCGGGCACGTGCGCGCGGTTGAACGGCCCGCTGGCGAGCACGACGGCGGGCGCCTGCCAGCGGCCGGCGTCCGTCTCGACCAGGTACTCGTCCTCGACGCGCGAGACCGACGTGACCGTGACGCCCGTACGCACGGGCGCTTCGACGTGCGACGCGTAGCGCTCCAGGAACGCGACCAGCTCGTCGACGGCCATGAACCCGTCCGGGTCCTCACCGTCGTACTCCAGGCCCGGCAGCCGCGTCAGCCAGTTGGGCGTCAGCAGCCGCAGCGAGTCCCAGCGCTCGGTCTTCCAGGTGTTGGCGACCTCGCCCCGCTCGAGCACGACATGTTCGATCGACTGCTCCGACAGCACCCGGCTCACCGCGAGGCCGGAGTGCCCGGCCCCGACGATGACGACGGGAATGCGTGTGATGCCGGTCAGCTGACCGTCACCGTGACGTTCGTCGGGTTGGTCAGCGCGTCGAAGACCGCCGAGCGCTTCTGCGACTGCGCGACGAGCGCGGCGATGTCGTCGGCGTCCGCGTCGGCCTCGATCTCGAAGTTCACGCGGATGTTCTTGTAGCCGTTGCGGACCTCGGGGTCGGCGCCGAGGATGCCGAGGATGTTCATGTCGCCCTCGACCGTCGCCTTGACGGACTCGAGCTGAATGCCGCGGTTCTGCGCGACGGCGGCGACGCCGGCGGTGAGGCAGCTGGCCAGGCCGACGAGCAGGAACTCGACCGGGGTCGGCGCGAGGTCCTCGGAGGCGAAGACCTCCGGGTGGTCGGCGTTGTAGCTGAAGACGGACTTGTGCTCGTGGTCGGCGCCGAGGCCGCTGTACTGCTGGATCGTGGTCTTGCTGTGCGTGCCGCGCAGCCACTCGTTGGTCGCCCGCCACGTGAACTCGGCCGCCTCCGGGGCGTCGGTCAGGGCGTTGCGGGCGTCGAGCAGGGCCTGGACGTTGACGCCGTTGTCCGCTGCAGACTCGGTGGTGCTCATCGGGACTCCTCGTCGGGGGAAGGGCGGGCCAATGGCCGCAAACGCGATCAGGTTACCCGCAAAAACGGTGCGATTTCAACCATCGAGACGTCGTTCAAGGCCGCCGTATTCCCCTTGTTAGGGTTACCTAACTCCCGGGTCGGAGCAGGTCCGCCCCGGATGGCCCAAGGAATCGAAACGGATGACCAAGAAGTCACTCGGCCGGCGCCTGCTCGCACCGGTCGCGCTGTTCTGCGCCTTGCTCCCGGCGGCGACGGCGAGCGCCCAGGAGCCGGTCCCGATCACGAGCGGGGCGGGCGCGGACTGGGGCGTGAAGGCCTCGTTCCGCAGCTACGCGGTCGGGCCGATCGCCCACGGCGCGATCGCGGTCGAAGACGGCGCCTCGGTCAACCCCGACGGCACGTACCACTTCCCGATCAAGGGCGGCGCCTATGACCCGCTCACCGGCGCGACCGTCGTCCAGCTCTCCGGCGCGGTGCACTTCACCGGCCACGCCGGGCAGCTGGACCTGAAGATCAGCGACCCGCGCGTGGAGGTCACCGCGGACGGCTCGTCGCTGTACGCGAACGTCGCGTCCAAGACGAGCCTCGAGGCGACCGAGATCACGCAGTTCCCGAACGTGCGGGTCAGCGACATCGACCTGACCGACAAGACCCCGGCGATCGCCGACGGCAAGACCGCGTGGCCCGCGCTCCCCCAGGCGCTCACCGCCGCCGGCGCGCCCGCGTTCGCCGGCTTCTACACCTCGGGCACCGCGCTCGACCCGGTCAGCTTCGGCTACGACGGGCCGGGCGGGCGCCCGCAGATCGAGTCCTGGTCGCAGCCGGGCGCGCCGCAGTTCGACAAGGTCGTGACCGGGACGCTGGGCAACGGCACGGGCGCGCTCGCGTTCGACCCGGAGCGCGACCGCGTGTGGAGCTCCTCCTATGACGGCCTGTCGCTGACCGCGCTGCGCGAGAGCGACCTGAGCTCGATCGCCGCGGTCAAGTGGACCGTGGCCGACGCCTTCCACCCCCGCAACGTCGCGGTCGACCGGACCACCGGCGACGCGTACACGGTCGACGCGTCGGTCCAGCGCGTGAAGGAGACCGGCGGCGTCTTCGCGGTCGACACCACGTTCTCGAGCCCCTTCGGCAGCGGCGCGTCGAACGCGCTCGACAGCACGCCGGACGGGACGATCTGGACCGTCAAGGACGACCAGCTCTCCCGCTTCAAGGACGGCGTCCGCACGGCGTACACGCTCCCGCAGAGCTACGACAACCTCGCGGTGCTCGACGACGGCTCGATCTTCGTCTACGCGCAGTTCTCGGCCCGGTCGGTCGGCCGCGTCACGCTCGGCGACGGCACCGCTTCGGTCACCGACCTCCCCGGCACCGACGGCGTCACCGCCCCGGGCTTCACGGCCGACGGCACGCTCTACTTCGTCGAGCAGGACTACTCGGAGTACCCGAAGGTCACGCGCCGGCTGTGGTCGGTCAAGCGCAGCGGCGGCGGCTACGAGAAGACGCAGGTCCCGGGGATCGCGACCGGGATCGGCGGCAGCTTCATCACCGTGGCCGGCGACGGCTCGACGATCTATGTCGCCAACGAGGCGCTCACCGGCCTGTCGGTGATCCGCGACGGCAAGCTCGTCGACACGATCGCCCCGGACGGCACCCTGGCCGACCTGGAGACCTCGCCCGACGGCGACGTGTACGCGGTCTGGCGCAGCGGCCGGATCGCGCGGCTGGGCCAGGTCGGCACGACGCCGACGTTCACGGCCACGCCGCAGGACGTCGTCGTCGAGCCCGGCGCCGCCGCGACGTTCACCGCGGACGCGACCGGCGACGCCGCGCCGGCGCTGAAGTGGCAGACGCGCGCGCCGGGCACGACGCGCTGGGCCGACGCCGGGACGGGCAGCTCGTTCGTCCTGGCGAACCCGGTGTCCAACACGCGCGTGCGGGCGATCGCCACCAACGCGGTCGGCGCGATCGCGTCCGGCGCCGTCTCGGTGACCGTCAAGGCGCCGGTGCAGGAGGACCCGCCGGCCGGCGACGGCGGCACGACGCCGCCGCCGGTCGCCAACCCGGCGCCGGTGCCCACGCCGATCGCCGCCCCGGCGCCCACGCGTGCCCCCACGTGGAGCGCGCCCAAGTCGGCGAAGGTCTCCACCAAGCGCCAGGCGAGCGTGCTGTCGCTCACGTGCGGCTCGGCGGCGTGCGCGATCACCGCGCCGAAGACCGTCAAGGTCAAGATCGGCGGGCGCACCTACACGCTGACCGTGACCGCGCCCAAGTCCCTCGCGGCCGGCAAGAAGGGCACGGTCCGCGTCAAGCTGACCGCCGCCGCCTACCGCGCGCTGCGGGGCCGCAAGGCGACCGCGAAGGTCAAGGTCGTCCTGACCGCGGGTGGCCAGAAGACCACCCGCACGCTCTCGGTCTCACTCAAGCGTTAGAGGAGCTCTACGTAGCCGTCCGTGCCGTGCACGCGAATGCGTTGCCCGTCACGGATGCGCTGCGTGGCGTGCTCCACGCCGACGACGGCCGGGAGGCCGTACTCGCGGGCGATCACCGCGCCGTGGGTCATCAGGCCTCCCACCTCCGTCACCAGGCCCTTGATGGCGATGAACACCGGTGACCAGCCCGGATCGGTGTAGGCGGTGACGAGGATGTCGCCGGGCTCGAACTCCGCGTCCGCGATGTCGAGGATCACGCGCGCGCGGCCCTCGATCGTGCCGGTCGAGACGGGCAGGCCGACGAGCGCGCCCGGCGGCACGTCCTCGCGCCCGTAGGACCCGCTGATCGCCTCGCCCTCCGAGGTGAGCACCCGCGGTGGCGTGAGCGCCTCGTAGGTCGCGAACGCGCGCCGGCGCTCGGCGATCAGCGCGTGGTCGGCCCGGTGCGTGATCGCGGCGGATTCGAGCTCCTCGAAGCGCAGCCAGAAGCAGTCTTCGACGGCGTGCAGCACGCCCGCATCCACGAGCCGCGCGGCCTCCGCGAGCAGCGCCCGCTTGTACGCGAACGAGCGGTTGACGATCGCGTACTTCGGATACTCGCGGTAGCCCGTGTAGGTCCGGACGCGGTCGATCATCCGCTTGGTCTCCGCGGCCTTCGCCTCGCCGTCCGGGAGCGCGCGCAGCCGCTCGAGCACCTCGCGCTCCTTGGCGGCCGCCGCCTGCCGGCCGTGCTCGAAGTGCCGCTCCGCCTCGCCCGGCTCGAAGTGCTTGACGTGGCCGAGGATCGCGGGCAGCAGCGCGGACGGGTGCTCGGCCCAGCGCGGGCGCGTGAGGTCGATCTCGCCGATGCAGCGCATGCCGTTCTTGGCCAGGAAGGCCTGGATGGCGTCGCGCGCCGCCGGCCCGCCGTCGAGGGTCGCCAGCGCGTCGAGGAAGTCGTCGCCCGACACGTCCTCGAGGAACGCCACCACCTCCGGGTACGGCCGGATCACGTCGGCGACGTCGAGCAGCGCGAGCCCCATCTCGGCCGTGACGTTGCCGGGGACCGACAGCGTCAGCGTGTCCGCCGCGTTCTTCTCGCCCAGCCACGCCTCGAGCTGGTCGTTGAGCCACCACGTGGCCTCCATCGCGGCCATGATCACCTGGCCGTTGAGCGGCGCGAACAGCTCGGCCTTCAGGTCCTGGAGGTTCTCGCGCAGGAACGCGAACAGCTCCGGGCCGGAGTGGGTCTGGATGTCGCGCTCGAGCGCCATGATCGCCGCCTCGCTGCGCGCCACCAGCTCGGTGACGAACGCGGGGTCGGTCTCGATCGAGGCCGGCGCGGTGAAGGACGCCGGCCCGGCCGCGGGCTCCGGGTCCGGGACGGTCGGGACGAACGCGCGCTCGACGACCGTGTCCAGCGCGTCGCCGATCAGCGGATCGCCCTTGCGGATCATCTCGACCACGGCCGCGCGACTGGCCGGCGAAGCGAGCCGCGGGGCGACGTCGACGAACAGCCGCCCGGCCGCCTCGTGCATCGGCGGCCCCGCCGTCAGCTGCCACACGGACAGCCCGAGGGGCTTGATCGGGTCGGTCATCATCTGCTGATGGCCGACTGAGACGAACACGTGCGGCTCGCCGTCGGCGGCTACCGCGGGGATCGGGAACAGGGTCGTGATCGGCCGGCTCTGGACGATCGCGAAGGCGTCACCCGCCAGGCACCACTCGATGTCCTGCGGGCGGCCGAAGTGCGCCTCGATGGTCCGGCCGAGCTCGACCAGCCGCAGCACCTGCGCGCTCGTGAGCGCGGTACCGTCGCCACTGACCGCACCGTCGCGGACGCTATAGACGTCAGGGTTCACGAGCCCCGACACGAGCGCCTCGCCGAGGCCGAGCACGGCCTCCACCGACGCGACCGTGCGGTTGCCGCTCAGCGGGTCGGCCGTGAACAGGACCCCCGACGCGTGCGGGTCGACCATCTCCTGGACGACGACCGCCATCGCGACGTCCCGCTCGTCGATCCCGCTGCGCGACCGGTAGCTCACGGCCCGCTCGGTGAACAGCGAGCCCCAGCACTGCTGGACGCGTTCGAGCACCGCCTGCGCGCCGACGACGTTCAGGTACGAGTCGTGCTGGCCCGCGAACGACGCCGTCGCGGAGTCCTCGGCGGTCGCGCTCGACCGCACCGCGTACGCGGTCCGCTCATCCAGCCGGCCGACGATCGCCGCGGCGACGTCCTCGGCCACCACCTTCCCCCCGCTCGCACGGAACGCGTCCGTCGTCACGCAGAACCCCGCCGGCACGGCGATGCTCGCGATCCGCGTCAGCTCCCCGAGGCTCGCGCCCTTGCCGCCGACGAGCTCCACCTGCGTCGCGTCGACCTCGTCGAGCCCCACTACGTACGCCATCTGTTCTCCCCTTCGTCGCATTGCGACGAGCGAGTATGAGGCACACCCGGGGGCTTGATTCAAGCCCCCCTACCCGCAATACTCTGGACACGGAGAGGCTGAGACGCCCCCTTCAGACGGTGAGCGCGTCCCCGTCTTCGAGCAGCGCAGCGAGCTCATTCCGCCTCTGGGCCCCGAGCTTGCGGTAGGCGTTGCGCAGGTGCAGCTCGACCGTCTTGGGCGTCACGAACAGCGCTTCCGCGATCGCGCGGTTGGTCTCGCCGGCCGCGGCACGCTCGGCGACGCGCAGCTCGGAAGGCGTGAGCGCGGCACGGCCCCGGAGCGCCGTCGTGCGCGGACGCCCGCCGGCGGCGTACAGCTCGCTGCGCGCCCGGCTCGCGACCGCGCCGGCCCCGAGCCCGTCCGCCAGCTCGAGCGCCTGCCGCAGCGGGTCGCGCGCGTCGGTCGGCCGGCGGGCAGCGCGCAGCGCCGCGCCGAGCTCCGTCAACGCCTTCGCGTGCTCGAGCCGGGAAGGCGCCGCCAGCGCGACCGCTTCCTCCAGGGGCTCGAGCCCGGCTTCGCGCGCGACCGTGCCCATGACGCTCAGCGCCCGCGCGAGGATCGACGGCGCGCCCCAGCGGCGGGCGATCTCGAGCTCCTCGGCGGCGAGCTCCAGCGCCTCGTCACGGCGCCCGAGGTGATGCAGGGCGAGCGCCTGATGGGCGCGGAACGGGGTGTCGATCGCGGTCATCGGGCCGAAGCGCTCCTGGCCGTCGCGGGCCACCCGCAGCGCCTGCTCGTACTGCTGCTCCGCGATCAGCTGCTCGGCGTGGCTGTCCAGCCAGATGCGCGCGGTCTGGGAGGCGTCGCTGGGCTCGGGGACGACGTCCAGCTCGGCGCGCGCCGCGCGCAGGTCACCGCGCTCGCGCTGCACGGCCGCCAGCCACGACGCGATCTCCCCGCGGCCGTTGCCCCGCGCCTCGCCGAGGACGAGCTCCTCGATGCCGGCGCGCAGCGACGTCTCGGCCTCGTCGAGCTCGCCGCGGCGCAGGAGCGTGTAGCCCTGGCAGAGGCTGATCGCCGACTTGAACCACATCGAGCCGCTCGTGTGCACCTTGGTGACGAACGCGGCCCACGCGTCGTCGGTCTCGGGACGGTCAGCAAGGACGAGCACCATCGTCGCGGACACCGACGGGAGCTGGTGGCCGCCGCGGATGAGGTCCCAGCCTTCGAGCGCGGCCAGCGCGAGCGCCGCGCACTCGTCCGCCGCTCCGCCGGAGAAGGCCCACTGGTAGGCGGCGACCGCGGCGAGCAGCTTCGCCCCGTCCCCGGGCGGAAGCGGCAGCCGGCGATGGGCAGCGAACCGCTCGGGGCCGACGGGATCGCTGCCGCCGAACAGCGGCGCCGTCAGCTCGAGCACTTCGAACCCGGCGAGGATGAGGTCGGCCGCGGGCGGCAGCTCGGCCGTGACGCGGCGGGCGAGCGTGACGGCTTCGTCGGCCTGGCCGGCCGTCAGCATCCCGTTCGCGAGCAGCAGCGCGGCGGTGCCGCGCGCGATCGGCTCCTCGGTCAGCTCGATCGCCTCGCGCAGGTGGTCGTCGCCGACCTTGGAGTGCAGCAGTCGCTCGGCGCTGCCGAGCGCGAGCAGCACGGGGCCGCGGCGCTCGGGGGTGGGCGGCTCGGCGAGCGCGCGGCTGAGGTAGCTCACCGCGGACGTCGGGGCTCCGGCGCGCAGCGCGGCCCGGGCCGCCTGCTCGAGCACGTCGACCACCCACGCCTCCCCGCGCTCGGGCGCGTGCACGAGGTGCGTGGCGATCACGCCGGCGGACGCCCCGCGCTCACGCAGCAGCCGTGCGGCCCGTTCCTGCGCGAGCGAGCGCTCGAGCGCGGGCACGTCCTCGTGCACGGCCGTCCGGATCAGCGGGTGCACGAACGTCGTCGCCGGCTGCTCGGCGAACACCTCCGCGCCGATCAGCTCCCCGGCCGCGGTCGCCGCCACGGTCTCGTCGAGCTCGGCCAGCGCGGCCACGAGCGGCAGCGACGCGCCGTCGCCGAGCACGGCGGTCGCCCGCGTGACCGCGGCGGCCTCGGCGCTCAGCCGGCCGATCCGCACCAGCACGGCGCGGGAGACGGCGCGCGGCGCGATCGCGTCCACGGTCGCGGCCTGGCTCGCGAGCGGTGGCACGCCTTCGGACCGCAGCGTCTTGGTGAGCTCGACCAGCAGCAGCGGGTTCCCGCCGGTCGCGTCGTGGCAGGCGCGGGTGAACGCGGGGTCGGCGCCGTCCTCGAGCAGCGCGCCGCTGGCCTGCTCGCTGAGCGGCTGCGGCGCGAGCGAGATCGTCAGCGGGTCACGGGCGATCTCGGCGATCAGGTGCGCGTTGGGCTGGCGTTCGAACGCGCGGGTGGCGCCGACGATCGTGACCGGCAGCCCTTCGAGCCGGCGGATCAGGTAGCAGAGCCAGCGCAGCGACGGCTCGTCGGCCCACTGCAGGTCGTCGACGAGCAGCAGCAGCGGCGCGCGGTCGGCGAGGTTGACCGTCAGCCGGTACAGCGCGTGCAGGATCGCGAACGACGCGTCCTCCCCGGCCACCCCGCTCGCCGGGCCGTCGAAGACCTCGCGCGCCGCACCGGCGGCACCTTCGAGCAGCGGCGGTGACACCGCGGCGTCGAAGAGCTGGCGGACGACGCCGAACGCCAGCTCCTGCTCGAGCTCGCTGCCCCGCGCGTGGAGGACCGTGAGGCCCGCGGCCTGCGCCTCGCGCCGGGTCTCCCCGAGCAGCCGGGTCTTGCCGATGCCCGCGGGCCCTTCGATCAGCAGGAGGCCGGAACCGGCCTCCGTGGCCGCTCGCACGAGCGTCCGCAACGTCTCCAGCTCGCTCTCGCGTTCCAGCAGCACGACGAAATCCTAGGGTGCGCGTCTCGGGTCCACCGAGATGTGACGTGGACGCTGGTGCTCGATCGTCCTGCGCACCGATGACCGATCCCAGCCACAGCATCCATCTCGAGCTGCACTTCGACGGTGCCGCGCTCACCGGTCACGTCCGCGATGAGGACGGCGGTGACCCGCGCGCCTTCTCGGGCTGGGTCGGGCTCGTGCGCGCCATCGAGGACCTGATCCACGAACCCGTCAAGAGCCCCTAGCTGCGCTCGAGCACCTCGCCGCGGAAGAACGCGGGCGCGCGCGTCTGCCAGAAGAGCATGAACACGGCGCCGAGCGCGAGCACGCCGACGCCGAGGACGAAGACGGTGCCGAGCCCGAAGATCGAGCCGCCGCTGCCGTACGCGGGGTCGACGGTGTCGATCACGAGCCGGACGAACACGGCGGCGAGCGTCAAACCGCCCAGGAACGGCGCGACGCCCTTCAGCAGCAGCGACTTGAGGTCCTTCCGCGCCTCGTGGCGGAAGTACCAGGTCGCCGCGAACGCGGTCAGCCCGTAGTAGAAGCAGATCATCAGGCCGAGCGAGAGGATCGTGTCCACCAGGACGTTCTCGCTGGCGAGCGACATCAGCGCGTAGAAGATCGCGGTGCCGACGCCCGAGACGAGCGTCGCGTAGCTCGGGATGCCGTGGGTGGGATGGATGCGCGAGAGCGAGCCGGGCAGCGCCTTGTAGTGGCTCATCGCGAGCATCGTGCGGGCGGCGGGCACGAACGTCGTCTGCAGGCTCGAGGCCGAGCTCGCGAGCACCGCCAGGAACAGCACCAGCCCCACCGTGGAGCCGAGCACGGGCGCGGCCAGCGCGGCGAACACGTTCTCCTCGGTGTCCGGGTTGCCGAGCCCGATGCCCTCGCCGCCGGTCCCCGCGTACATCTGCGCCGCCACGGCCACGACCACGTAGGTGATCGCCAGGATCAGCAGCGAGAGCAGCGCGGCGATCCCGGGCGTGCGCTCACTGCCCGTCGTCTCCTCGCACGCCGACAGCGCCGCGTCCCACCCCCAGTACATGAAGATCGACAGCGACAGCGCGGTCGCCAGCGCGGAGAACGACTCGACGCTGAACGGGTTCAGCCACGCCCACTCGAAGTCCGTGGCCGTGGGCACGTCGCCGCCGGTCGCCTTGCCGATCGCCATCACCGCGAACAGCACGAGCGCCGCCATCTGCACGGCGACGAGCACGTACATCACGCCCTTGGTCGCGGTCATCCCGCGGTACGCGACCGCGGTCGCCAGCCCGATGAACCCCAGGCACGTGAGGACGTTGACGAGCTTCCCGTCCCCCCACGTCGCGATCGACGGGTCGCCCAGCACCTCGGCCAGGAACAGGTACCAGAACGTCACCGCGACGCCCGCGAGGTTCGACAGCACGATGATCGTCGCGATCAGCAGCCCCCACCCGCACATCCAGCCGACGTGCGGCCCGAACGCCTTCGTCGTCCACGTGAACGACGTCCCCGCGTCCGGCGCGACCTGGTTGAGTCGCCGATACGCATACGCGACGAGCAGCATCGGCACGAACCCGACCAGGAACGTCGCCGGCATCTGCGCCCCGACCTCCCCGACCGTCGGGCCGAGCGTGGCCGTCAACGCGTACGCGGGCGCGACGGACGAGAGCGCGAGCACGACGCTCGCCAGCAACCCGACCGAATCCCGCCGCAGCCCCTTGTCGACCCCGACCGGCTCGCTCGCGACCGTGCTCACGCGTCCCTCCCCCTCAGCTCATCGAGGGACCATCCTCCACGATCGGGAGGACGGCCGCGCCTACGGGAGGGACGAGCCGTCGTCGTCGGAGAGGACCTTGCGCGCCGCGAACCGCGCGATGACCACGAAGATCGCCGTCACGAGGCACACGAACCCCAGGCCGGCGAGCACGACGAGCAGCTCCTGGATGACCGCGAAGGGCGGAGTCATGCCCACAGGATCGACGGTCCGCGCACGCGTGTCCATCGGGTTTTCCACCGGGTCGGGCCCGAAGGGTCATGATGGGGCGTATGGCTCGCCAGCATCACGGTCGGCGCGTCGTCGCGATCGTCGCGTCGGCCGCCGTGCTCTTCGGGTGCGGCGAGCAGCGGCCGCCGCTCGCCGTTGCGGAGCCGACGGGCACAACCGTCGCGGTCGCCTGGCCGCAGCTGCACGAGACCGCCGACGCCGTCGCGCCCGGGGTGGAGACGGTCTGGCTGCGGCGCCGCTCCGTGACCGTGCACGCCACGCCCGGCGGGCGGCGGGTCACGAGCGTCCGCTCACGCACGCCGTACGGCAGTCGCACCCGCCTGTGGGTCCAGGAGCGCAGCGGCGCGTGGCTGAAGGTCGCCGCGCTCGACACGTCGAGCGGCGTCGGCTGGATCGAGGAGCGCCGCACGAAACCGGCCCGCAACGTCGCGCGCCGCGTCGTGATCGACCGCTCGGCGCAGCGCCTGACCGTCTACGGCGGAGCCAGGACCTGGAGCACCCGCGTGGTCGTGGGCGCGGCGGGCACACCGACGCCGCTCGGCTCCTACCAGGTCACCGACCGGCTGCGCGGCGAGCGCTTCGGCGGCACCTACGGCGCGTGGGTCCTCGCGCTGTCCGCCTTCGGCACGCCCGCGCGCACGTCCCGCCTGGCCGTGCACGGGATCCCGCCGGCCGCGCGCCCCGGGACCGGCAGCGCCGGCTGCGTGCGGGTCCCGCTGCGCGCGCTGCGCAGGCTCGCCCGCGAGATCGTCCCGGGCACCCCGGTGCGCATCCGCGCCTGAGCGTGACGACCCCGACGACCTCGAGAGGTGCGCGATGGCGAAGCCAACGACGTTGCTGATGATCCGCCACGGCGAGAAGCCGACCGCGAGGCGCTGGAGCTCGCGCTCGCGACCTGGCCGGACGACGTCACGCCCAAGATCCACTACTCCACGCCCAAGACAGTCGACCCGGCGCACCGCACCTACTTCACGCTGCAGCCGCTGTCGGAGCGCCTCGGGATCCACGAACCTCGTCGACATCGTCCAGGAGATCGTCAAACAGGCCACGGTGACGAACGGCGATGAGGTGCCGACGACGTGGCCGGACGACCGCTTCGACGTCAACTGGCGCTTCGACCGCACCGGCGAGAGCTGGACGTTCAGCAGCATGGACCAGCAGCTGCTGAAGGGGGACAGCTAGCCTCGCGTGCCATGACGGGCAAGCGGCCGCGCGGGCGTCGGCATGAGCGTCCTGTACCGCGTCTACACGAACAACGAGCACCTGCTCCAGGAGCTCTCGCTCGACGGGTTGCGCAAGTCCGACGCCGTGATCGAGGCGGTGCTCGCGGAGGCCGGCGACCCGTGGGAGATGTTCTGCAGCCTGCTGCGACTCGGCCACGCGGACGAAGGAAGCGGGCGCGCTGCGGCCGGAGATCACGTTCGGCGACGTGTCGCTGGTGATGGAGATGCTGCAGGTCGTCCTCACCGGACTGCACACCGCCTCGGGCCCGGAGTTGCCCCATACCGGTCCGACCTCGCCCAGTGCTTCGAGACCTGATTTCGGAACGCACCATTCCACGGTCGGGTTGTCGTCGTCGCGTGCCCGCGTGGTGACATCACGATCGCCGCCAACTCGCTGGTGACGTGCCGGCCGAGCGCCGACTGCACGGCGGCGTAGGCGGCGAACACCACGCTGCAGGTCGAGTACGACAACGGGTTCAACGCCATGCAGTTCGTCAACACCGCTCGGCAGCCCGATGGTCATCCGCCTCGTGGTCAACACGGCGACGGTCTCCGCGACCACCCCGGAAGCCGACCCGTCCAACAACACGAGCAGCGCGACCACAACGGTCACGGCGGGCGGCTCCAGCGGCGAAGACCACCACCACAGCTGGTGGAAGTGGCTGCCGTGGTGGCTCGCCTCGGGGTGGCCGCACCGGTAGCGGCGGTTCGCAGCGTGCGGTGACGGGTTCGGCGAGCTCGCCACCGTGCGCGAGGCATGATCAGAGGTTGATCAACACTTATTGTTCGTGTAGTTAAAGCACTCATGTGTCCCGCTGTGAAGAGTGAGCGTCGCACGCTCGTGGCCCGCTCGCGCACCACTCTGCTCGGCGGCTGCGCATGAGCGCTGCCGAACGGGGCGTGCCGGCCGGGCCCTGTGTCTCCTCGCTGGCCGCGACACCCGCGGGCCCGCTCCCCGCGCCGGGACCATCGTCACGGGTGTCAGCGTTCCTCGCGCTGCAGCGCAATGCCGGGAACCGTGCCGCGGGCGGCGTCGCCGCAGCTGGGCGCCCCGATCGCGGGACCCGGTGGACCCCACGCGAGCGCAGCACCGATCCAGCGCTGAGCGCGCACGATCAAGCCCTTTCAGCGGCTCTCGCTCGCACGCGCCTCGCTCGTATGTATGAACCGGCATCGGACACACATGAGCCTCCCCCGCCAACCCCATCATCCGCCGGTCTTGGGACCCCTCCGGTTCCGACGCAGCCGCCGGAGATCACTCCACCGACCGACCCTCCGCTACCGCAGCCCCCGGCGACCTCCGCCGAGCCCGCGCCCGAGCCCGAGTGGGTGAAGTCTGCCGCGAAGGCCTTCGACACGACAATCGGGCCGATGCACGACCCCGAAGAACAGGCGATGCGGAACGCGTTCCTGGCTGGGATCCGCGCGGCTCCCGGGATCTCTGCGGAGAGCTCGACAACCTACATCCTCAAGCAGTACCTGGCAGGTAAGCCCGGATTCGACGGCTTGTTCGAGGCCCTCCACGCGCGACAGACGGCCGACTACACGGGCTCCCTCCCTGGCAAGGAGGCGCGCGATAGGTCGACCACCTATGACACGCTGCACCCAGAGCTCAAGCGAATCGCCGCGGAACCTTCTTCAACCGCCGGAAGCGCGTACGTCGAGCGTGTGCGTGAGCTTGAGAGCGAGTACAAGAAGAGCGCCCGGCTGATGCCGGTGCTCCAGGAACTCGCGATTGCCCAGAAGAACCAGCTCGGACCGCTCGTCTCGTTCGCGTCGAAGTACGACGGCGCCTATCGCGACGCTGCCCCCAATGCGCCACTGCTCGACCGGATCTTCACCTTGCTGGCGTGGCATACCCCGCTGTTCAGCGACGACTCGAAGGGCGTGAATGATCAGCGCGGCCTGAGACGGTCCATCGGACTTGCCCTGCTCGCGGAGGCGAACCAACTCGCCGGGCTTGCCAACCCTCTAGACCCCCAGCAACCACTGCGCAACCTCCTGCCCGCCAAAGCGCGAGACTTCGGCACGCTGAGCCAGGAGAACTACGCGCTCCCCCCTGAGGCAGAGATCGACACCCGCCGCGCCGTGCGCTCCGGAATCATCACCGCGATGCCGGGAGCGATCCTCTCAGGCGAAGAGTCCGATGGCCGGCTCTTGGAACGGCATCTGATCGCCGCATTCGCACCGTGGGGCGCGGGCAACATCGTCGCGGGCCACCTCGTGGCCGGCAGCCTCGGCGGCGGTAACGTCGACTCCAACTTGGCTCCGCTGCTGGGAACGTTCAACACCGGCGATCACGGGATGCGTGCGCCCGAGACCGCCGCCGCTACGAAGCTCAGGGCCGGCGAGGTGATCTACTACGAGACGACCGTCACCTACGGGCCGATCCTCGCGCCCGACGGCTGGGAGTACCAGCTTCCCGTCACCGTGACCGTCGTGTTGCGACCCCTCGAGCTCAAGGAAGGGGGGAACCGGACCGAGATCGATGACTACACAGTCGCCAAGGACTCGAGGACCTGGGTTCTCCCGCATGCGTGGCCGACGGGTCAGACGCAACCGTCGGCACCGCAGGGCGAGTCGTCAGACCGGAAGGGCAAGGGGAAGCGACCGCAAGGGGGTTCAGGCGGATCCGCACGGGGCGGCAAACGCACGAAGACTTAGTGGCTGCCCTACCGCGCCCTCGGCCCGGTCGGAGAGTCCCCTGGGAGGGCGTCCTCGACGGCAGTGGGTCCTCGCCCTATTGTCGACTGATTGCGTCCAACGTCAGGAATTGAACCGCCCGCACCGATGCAATAAGTGACGGCGTGTCAGCAGAGGCGGAGCCGTCACGACGCAAGGAGGCGCGTTACGCCATGCTCAACAGGCTGATCCTCGTCATCGCGATCGCGGTCGTGGCCGCCAGCGGCGTGTACACGTACGTGGTCGACAAGGCGCCCGTCCCGACAGCGGCCAAGGTCAAGGCCAAGGTGGAGGGCAGCGTGTACATGTTGGAGAAGGAGTTCCTCGTCAACCTGGCCGACGGCCGGTTCGCCAGGCTGCAGGTCGGCCTCGTCCTGGCGTCGGACGACACGTCGACCGTGCCGGCGAACGGCGGCAACACGTTCGCCCCGACGCGCCCGAGCGGCTACGGCGCGATGCTCCAGGAGGGGGTCGTGCGCGACGTCATCACCACGACGCTCACGGGCGCCGTGGACACGGACCTGATGACGACGAAGGGCCGCAGGCGGATCAAGGCGGCGGTCCTGAAGGAGATCAAGGACCGCACGGACGTGAAGGCGGAGCGGGTCGTGCTCGCCGACGTCGTCGTCCAGTAGATCCAGCGGGTTCGCCTTGGCGCGTTTGCGTGCTACCTTGCCGCGCGCCGATGCCGGACCGCCGCGCCCCACTTAGAGAGCGCGACGCCGAGTTGGGCGCGATCGCCGGCTCACTCGAAGCCCTGGCCGCGGGCCGGCCCGGCGTGCTGATGATCGAGGGTCCGGCGGGGATCGGCAAGACGTCGCTGCTCGCCGCGCTCGAGACGCGCGCGCAGACGGCCGGGCTCCGGGTGCTGCGGGCCCGCGGGAGCGAGCTGGAAGGGGACTTCGCGTTCGGGATCGCGGGACAGCTGCTGGAGCCGCTCGTGTTCACGGGCGGCGCGGACGAGCTGGAGCGCTGGTTCGCCGGGCCGGCGGCGGCGGCCCGGCCGCTCTTCGACCTCGAGCTTGCGCGCGAGGCGGTGGTCGACGATGCCGTGCGCCAGCAGCGCCGGCACGGGCTGTTCTGGCTGGTCGCGAACCTGAGCCGCGAGCGGCCGTTGCTGATCGTGGTCGACGACGCGCAGTGGGCCGACGACGCGTCGGCCGAGTTCCTGCGCCACCTCGCCACCCGGCTGGACCGGCTGCCGGTGCTGCTGGTGATCGCGTCGCGACCGAGCGGCGGGCCGTTGCTCCGGCTGCTCGCCGAGGTGAGCACCCGCGTGCTCCGTCCCGCGCGGCTGTCCCAGGACGCGGTGGCGGCGTGGGTCTCGGAGGCATTCGAGACGGCCGGCGACGCCTCCTTCACCGAGGCCGTGCACCGCGCCACCGACGGCAACCCGTTCCTGGTCGGCGAGCTCGTGCGCGAGGTGCGCGCGCAGGGCATGGAGCCCGGGCACGACGCGAGCGAGCGCGTGCGGACACTCTCCCCCAGCAGCGTGACGACCGCCGTCGTGGTGCGCCTGGAGTCGCTGCCGCCTGAGGCCGGAGCCCTGGCCCGCGCGCTCGCGACGCTCGGCGAGGCGGGCGTCGAGGTCGTCGCGGACCTCGCCGGCCAGCCGCTCGAGGTGGCGACCGCGGCCGCGACCGCGCTCGTCCGCGCGGACATCCTCGCCGACCGCCGCACGGCCGCGCGGGACACGGGCTCCACGCCACGGCGCAGAGCCGCGGACGACGTCGGAGCGGACTCGCCACCGCGCCGCGCGACGGACTTGCCCGGCGCCGCCACGCCGCGCCGAGCGACGGACACGCCCAGCGCCGCCACGCCGCGCCGAGCGACGGACACGCCCAGCGCGTCCTCGGCGTGGCACCCGGACGCCCCCAGCGCGCCGGCCGACGACGGCCATCGCCTGCGGTTCGCGCATCCCCTCGTGCGCACCGCGCTCTACGACGACATCCCCGCGCCGGAGCGGCGGATCGCGCACGGCCGCGCGGCGCTCGCGCTCCATCGCGCCGGTGCGCGGCCCGAGCAGGTCGCGGCGCAGCTCCTGCTCGCGCCGCCGGTCCGCGAGGAGCCGTGGGCGCTCGCCACCCTCGCGGCCGCCGCGCGGGCCGCGCTCAGCCGCGGCGTGCCGGAAGTGGCCACGCGGCTGCTCGCGCGGGCGCTGCAGGAGACCGGCGACCCGGACGTGCGCTGCGAGCTGCTGCTCGCGCTCGGCCGGGCGGAGGTGCTCGCGCGCGAACCCGATGCCGTCGACCATCTGCGCGAAGCGGTGCAGCTCGCGCGGACGCCCGCCCAGCGTGTCGCCGCCACGGTCACGCTCAGCCGCGTGCTGCGCTTCGCCGCCGCGGGCGGCGAGGCCGTCGAGCTGCTGGAGGAAGTCGGCGCCACGCTCGAGGACGAGTCGCTGAAGCTGCGGATCGAGCTCGAGCTGCTCGCTGCCGCCACGGTCAGCCACGAGGCGCGCCGGCGCGTCGGTGCGCCCGGTGAGCGCTGGCCGCGCCCGTCCGACGACGCCTTCTTCGCCCAGTTCCTGCAGGCGGCGCACGCGGTCGAGGCCGCCGGTCAGGGCCAGCCCGCGACGCGCGTGCTCGAGCTGGCGACGGCCGGTGTCGCGGTCGACCCCGGTCCGACGCATCTCGGCCGCCACGTCCGGCTGCTCGCGGCCTACGCGTTCCTGCTCAGCGACCACTACGACCTCGTCGAGCAGCAGCTCGACGCGCTCGCGGACGTCGCCGCCGCCCGCGGTGGGGCCGAGCTCGCCGCCAGCGTCACGGCGCAGCGCGCGTTCCTCGCCTACCGGCGCGGGCACCTCGACGACGCCTCCCGGCACGCGCTCGCCGCGCTCGACCCCGACGACGAGACGGGACCGCCGTCGGCGTACCTGCTGCCCGCGGTCGCCGGGCTGATCTGGGTCGCGATCGGCACGGGCGAGCCGCCGCACCCGATCGTCGCCCTCACCCCCACCGACGGCGACAGCCTGTTCGCTCGTCATCTCGACTTCGCGCACGCGGTGCTCGCCGTGCAGCAGGGCGACCGCGAGCTCGGGCTGGCGCGGCTGCTCGCCGTCGGGGAGCGTGAGCTCGCGCTCGGCTGGTCCGGTCCCGCCCCGCTGGCGTGGCGCTCGCAGGCCGCGCTCGCGCTCGACGCGCTCGATCGCCGCGACGAGGCCCGGCCGCTCGCCGAGGAGGAGCTCCGACTCGCCGAGGCTTGCGAGTCGCCGCGCGCGATCGGCATGGCGCAGCGCACCGTCGCGCTGCTCACCGACGACCCCGAGGAGCGGATCGCCGGGCTGGAGCGGGCCGTCGAGGTACTCGCCCGCTCCGGCGCCGACCTCGAGCACGCCCGCGCGCTCCTCGAGCTCGGCACCGCGCTGCGCCGCGAGCGCGGCCCCGGCGCGGCACGCGAACCGCTGCGCGCCGCCTACGGCCTCGCCGAGCGCTGCGGAGCGACCGCCGTCACCGAGCGCGCGCACAAGGAGCTGCTGGCCGCCGGTGCACGCCCGCGGCGGGCGGCGACGAGCGGCGGCGAGGCGCTCACCGAGCGCGAGCGCGCCGTCGCCGAGCTGGCCGCGGCGGGACAGACCAACCGCGGCATCGCGGAAGCGCTGTTCGTGAGCGAGAAGACCGTCGAGACGCACCTGCGCCATGTGTTCCGCAAGCTCGGCGTCGGGTCGCGGCGCGCGCTCCCTGAAGTGCTCGACGACACCCCCTGAGACGAAAGATCAGGGACGCGTCTCAGGGACGCTCCCGATTGTCGGGGCATTGGCGGCGCGGCATCGTGATGGCGGTGGACACGAGGTCCACCTCACAACCGCAACGGAGTGCACACGATGTTGACCTTCAGAAAGCGCGGTGTCAGCGTCGCGCTCTTCGCCGCAGCCCTCGCGGCGAGCGCCACGTCGGCCCAGGCCGCGACCATCCACAAGATCAATCCGAGCTGCGGCTGGAACGCCGGGTCCTACGCGTGCTCGCAGACCTTCACGGCGACGGGTGGCGTGCACGGCTGGGACATCGAGTCGACCCGACCGATCGAGGTGACCGCGATCGGCGCCCGCGGCGGCCGTGCCGGCAACGGCACCGGCGGCGGCCTCGGCGGTGAGGTCAAGACGACCACCCGGTACGCGGATCTGTGCCTGACGATCGCCGGCGCCGGCGGCGACGCCAACGGCCCCACCGGTGGCGGCGGTGGCGCCAACGGCGGCGGCTGGGGCGGCCACGGCCCGGACGGCAAGGGTGGCGGCGGTGGCGGCGGCGCGACCACGGTGCGCGAGTCGCCGTACTACGACCCCTGCCGGGTCCCCGGCGGCACGCTCGTGGCGACCGGACCGGGCGGCGGCGGTGGCGCCCCGTCCAACGTCGGCGGCGACGCCGGCGCCAACGCGCCCGGCGGAGTCGACGGTTGCGGCGGCGGCGCCGGCAAGGCGCCCTCGGGCGGCCGCGGCGGCACGAACTGCAGCGGCGGCTCCTACAACGGCAGCGCCGGCACGGTCGGCCAGGGCGGCAATGGCGGCGAGGGCTCCGCAGGGCAGTGCGTCCGCTACGAGTGCATGATGCCCCAGTACCAGTTCTCCGGCGGTGGCGGCGGTGGCGGCGGTGTCTACGGCGGCGGTGGCGGCGGTTCACCCAAGAGCGTCAGCCGCGGCGGCCTCAACGGCGGCGCGGGCGGCGGCGGTGGCGGCTCGGGCAGCGGCTCGGTCAAGACCAGCACCGCGCTCCCCTCGGTGACCCTCACCTGGTACCCGCCGAACCCGCCGTCGATGCTCACCAACGGCAGCTTCGAGGAGCCGGCGCTTCCGGCGAACTCCTGGGACCTCCGCACCAACGTGCCCGGCTGGACCGACGTCAACGGGCGCCCGATCGAGCTGCAGAGTTACGCCGGTGCCGCGTCCGGCAAGCAGTACATCGAGATCGACGCCAACGAGGGCAGCAGCCTCAAGGCGACCTTCCCGAGCGCCGCCTACACCCAGTACCGGATCACGTTCAAGTACGCGGCCCGGCCCGGTCTGGGAGCCGACCAGAACCGCCTCTACTTCGCTGCCTATCACTGGGTCGGCGCGCCCCAGCTCGAAGGCGTCCTGACCGCCGACGGGACCGGTCGCAGCACACCGGAGTGGAAGGAATTCTCCGGCGTCTTCATGGCCCACAACAACCAGAGCACGATCGTCCTCCGCGAGGACGGGCCGAGCAACGGCGTCGGCATGTTCGTCGACGACTTCTCGGTCACGCCGATCGGCTGACGCGTCACGACGGTTCGCGGGCAGGTGCCTCCACGCCTGCCCGCGTCGTTCGACCTACGATGCCGCGATGAGGCGCCACGGCTTGCGCCCCGTCCAGCTCGACGGTCCGCCGCGGAAGCGGTCGTGCCGTTGGGGCGAGGGTGTCTGGAACCGGTTCAGCAGCGCCGGGGTCCTCGCCTGCTGGACGAGTCCGTCGAGCGCGGGCGAGTCGGCGGCCCAGCCGGTGTGCGGCCGGCCCAGCAGATAGCCCTGGACGTGGGTCACGCCGGCGCGGTGCAACCAGCGCAGTTGCTGCAGGGTCTCGACGCCTTCCGCGCACACCTGCGCGCCGGTCGACAGCGCCGCGTGGACCAGCTCCTCCACGGCTGACGCGCGAGCCGGATCGTCGTCCAGGCTCGTGATCAGGCTGCGGTCGAGCTTGACGAGCTCCGGCGCGAGCAGGGCGATGTCGGCGAGTCGCGCATGGCCTGAGCCGACGTCGTCGAGCGCGAACTGCGCGCCGCGGCGCCGATAGCCGCGGAGCGTCGCCGGCAGCGTCGGGTCGGCGGAGATCGACTCGTTCTCGGTGAGCTCGAACACCAGGCCGCTGAGGTCGCACGGCAGGACCTCGCCGAGCGCGCGGGTGCCGAGCGTCGAAGGGCTGACGTTGACGGTGAGGTAGGTCCCGGCGGGACGGTCCGGGACGCACAACGCCGCGTCGATGGCCGCCGCTTCCAAACGGGCCCCGAGCCCGCACGCGTGCGCGCAGCCGAACCACTGCTGCGGCCCCCATCCGAGCCGCCGGTCGAACCGAGACAACGCTTCGTGACCGACGATCCGCCCGGTCACGAGATCGACGATCGGCTGGGCGACGATCCGGATGCCGTCCGGATCGGCCATCACGGCTTCGACCATGCGGGGCGCGTCATGCGAAACCCGGGGGCTCGGGTGACTGTCCATGGGCTCAACAACGCTCACCGATCGCGGCCCTTGCGAGAAATCCTTCTCACCACTGACAGAGCGTCAGCAATGAAACTCCCGGGAGGTCATATATGTCGTTGCAGACGCATCTACTATGCTGTTCGTCATGAAGATCACGACCATCGGCCGAGGCACGATCGGCGGCACGCTCGCCCGCCTCTGGAGGTCCGCCGGCCACGACGTCACCGAACTCGGCCGTGACGGCGGTGACGCCGCAGGCGCCGACGTCGTCCTGCTGGCCGTCCCCTCCGCCTCCGTCCCCGCCGCCCTGTCGCAGGTCACCGGCCTGAGCGGCAAGCTCGTCATCGACGCCACCAACCGCCTCGGCGACGGCGACCTCCCCGACGGTCAGCCGTCCATCGCCGAGTTCGTCAAGGCGACTACCAACGGCCCGACCGCTAAGGCCTTCAACCTCAATTTCGGCAAGCTGTTCGACCAGGCGCAGAACGCCCCGGAACCACCCCACAACCTGTGGGTCGGCGACGAGGACGCCCGCGCGGCCGTCGAGCAGCTCACCCGCGACATCGGGATGGAAGCCGTCCACGGCGGCCCGCTGACGAGCGCCGCCGCGCAGGAGGCTTTCGCCCAGCTCTACATCACCGCCGTCCAGGACCTGGACGCCGGCCTGCTCTTCTACCGCTTCTTCGCCCCGAAGCCCCAGTAGCAAGGCCGTATCCTCCGCGCGTGCCCCGGCGCGGGTCCGCCAACCGACTGTCCGACGACGAGCTCGCAGCCTGGCAAGGCCTGCTGCGAGCCGGCGTCCGCTTCCAGCGCGAGCTGGACGCCGAGCTCCGAAGCTCCCACGGGCTCTCGGGCAGCGACTACGACGTCCTCATCCAACTCGGCCTGTCCCCGACCAAGACCCTGCGGATGAGCGACCTCGCCCAGGAAGTCCTGATGAGCCACAACGGCGTCTCCCGCGTCGTCGCCCAGCTCGAGGCGGACGGGCTCGTCACGCGTGAGCGAGACGCGCAGGACGGGCGCGCGGTCCACGTCACCCTCACCCCCCACGGCCGCGAGGTGCTGCAGTCGGCCAACCGCGCGCACCTCACCCAGGTCCGCGCGCGGTTCCTCGACCGCCTCAGCGACGAGCAGCTCAGCCAGCTGCGAACCATCTGGGACGCCGTCGACCCGACGCTCGTCGCCGGACGCCCCCGGGCCCCCCGCTGACGACGAGGGGCCCAGGAATGCCGGCAGGACTACCGGAGCTTGACCGCGGTGCTCCAGGTCGTCTTCGCGACCGTGGTGTCGGTGGTGGCCGTGCCCTGCGTCTCGGAGTAGGCGAGCCGCGGGAGGGTGACCGTGGTCCGGACCCGCGCGCCGCGCTTGAGCCGCCGGGCCTTCGTGCCGAGCGCGATCGTGGCCGTGCCGTTCTTCAGCTTGGCCCGGTAGTCGCCGACGCCCGCGACCTTGACGGTGACGGCGCCGTTGAGCTTGCCGGCCGGGACGCCCTGGGCGGTGACGCGGACGGAGAGCTTCTTCCCGCTCGCGGCCGCGAGCTTCACCGCGTAGCTCGTGAAGACGCGCGTGATCGCGGCGTCCTTGCCGGACGGGCCCGCCGGGCCGGCAGGTCCCACCGGACCGGTCGGGCCGGGCGCGCCGAAGACGTCTGGCTTGTCGGGCTCGTCGGTGGGCAGCGCGCTCGCGCGACCGGTCAGCGCGACGGTCCGGTCACCGCCGGGCAGGTTGCTCTCGATCACCAACCGCGCGGAGCGGACGGCGTCCGGCAACGACGGGGCGAACCGCAGCTTGATCTCGCACGACGAGCCTGGGCCGGGGTCGATGTACGCGCACGCGTTCGCCGCGATCAGGAAGTCGGTCTCCTGGCCCCCTTCACCACGGACGGAGACCCTGCTGACCCGCACCCGCTCGGACCCGGTGTTCGTGACGGTCACGATGCGGGGCGCGCCGACGGTCTGCGCGGCCTGGTCACCGAACTCGATCGCCGCGGTCACGTCGGCCTTCAGCCCGAGGTTGCCACGCAGGGTGAAGCGGTCGGTCCGCGCCTTGCGCAGGGCGTACTCCGTCTTCTTGTTCTCGCGTTCGCTGTCGTAGAGCGCGTCGTACCCCTGATCCATGATCAGCCGGATCGGCTGCCCCTCGGCGAGGTCGTCGGGCAGCGCGCCGATGCCCTCCCACGCGCCGGCGTTGGTGGTGTGAAACGGCTCGAGGTCCTTGGTCACCGTGGTCTCGAGCTTGACCGGGGGGTCCTCCGGGTGCCCGGTCCACGTGAACAGCGACTGGGCGCTCTGCGAGCTCCACAGCCCCGGGGTGCCGCCGATGATCAGGTACTGCCCCTTGCCGTTCTTGCGCAGCTCCCGGATCGACTGGCCGTCGAGGTCCAGCAGGATCGGCTCGCCGAACGTCGCCGTCGTCGCGCCGCCGGAGAACAGGCGCTCGAAGTTGGTGACCGGCACGATCAACGCCCGGTACTCGCCGTCGACCTGGATCGCCGGCGAGCGGAACCCGAGGTACAGCGCCGAACCGTCGGGAGAGAACTCCGCGCCCTCCAGGTTCAAGCCGTCGGCCCGGTCGGGCACGACTCCGTCGCGGGTCGCCGCCGCGAGGCCGAGCCGCTTGCCGTGCGCGTCGTCCCACGCGACGAGGTCGCGGCGGAGGCCGACGTACTTGCCGAGCTTCTCCAAGCGTGCGTCGGCGCCGCTGCCGGTCACCCTCGTGGCGTATACGACGTGCCGGCTCACCTCGACATCACCGTCCTTCTTGTTGCCGTGCGAGCCGAGGAAGTACGCGGTGTCCCCCTTGCGGGCCGAAGCCTCGAAGTCGATCTCGTTCGGCTGCAGCTCTTCGGAGGTCCACACCGCCGGCCCGGACACCTCGGCGTGGAACAGACCGATGTCGCTGCGCTCGTCGTCGGCCACGAACAGGTAGCCGTCGCCGGCGTCCAGCGCGGTCGAGGAGTCGCCCTGCCCGATCAGCACCCGGCTGGTCGGCGTGGTCCGCACCGAGGCGTAGTAGTTGACGCTCACGTTCGCGGTCGCACCGTCCGCCCCACGGACGCGGAAGTTCACGATCGCCGAGCCTCGGCCGTTCGCGGGCTCGAACGCGACCCGCCGGACCCCACCGCCGCCGCTGATCCGCACGCCCGAGACGGGCAGCAGGGCGGTGTTGGTCTGCGAGGCGACCTCCACGACGAGCGTCGCGGGATCCACGCGGCTGCCGTCGGCCCGTGTCTGGCCGACGGTCAACGTGACGCCGGGATTCGTCGGGTCGCCGGGGACGCCGGTCTGCTGGCTCTGGCTCGGCACGATCACCGGGCCGGTGCCGCTGCTCGCCGCGACCGCCGCGGTCGGCGCGGAGGTCCCCTCCGCGTCGCCGCACGCGATCCGCACCGTGATGCGACTGCCGACGTCGGCGGTGCTCAGCACGTACTGCGCGGCGGTCGCGCCGGCCAGGTCGACCCCCTCGCGCTGCCACTGGTAGCGCGGCAAGCAGAACGGCTTGGTCTCGCTGCCTCCGACCGCGCGGAGCGTCTCCCCCGCGATCGCGACGCCGGGCACGACCGGATCCTTCGGCGCGTCCGACAGCTGAACCGTCCACGACGGGTCCAGGCCGATGCTCGACTGCGCCGGATCGGACAGCGTCAACACGCCGCTCGCGGGGTCATAGGTGCCCTCGCCGGGATTGCCGGGGGTGATGATCGCGTTCCCGTCGCCCCGCTTGAGCGCGACGGTCACACCGCCGGCACGGTAGGCGCCCGCGAACACCTGCTGCTCGCCGTAGGCCGGCTTGATCGCGAAGAGCCGGAACGCGGAGAGGTCGGCGACGCGGTTGCCGTCGAGCTTCAGCGCGCCCGTCGTCGTGCCGAGCCGGCCGCTGCCGTAGCCCTGCAGCGGACCGACGTTCTCGATCCGGTTGCGGCTCAGCGCCAGCGATGCCAGGTTCGGCCGCGAGGCGAGCGGCGCGATGTCGACGATGCGGTTGCCGCTGAGGTCCAGCGCGGTTACGCCCGGCAACGCGGCGAGCGGCGCGAGCGCGGCGATCCGGTTCTGCGGGATCTCGAGCGTCCGCAGGTTGCTCAGCGCCGTCAGCGGCGTCAGGTCGAACAGCCCGGCATCGGTCAGGTTCAGCGTCGTCAGCGTGGTGATCCGGCCGACGCTGCCGAGCGTGTCCTGCAGCGCGCCGCCGGTGATCGTCAGCGTCGTCAGCGGCAGCGCGGCCAGCGGGCTCGCGTCCGTCAGCCGCCGCGCGGCGACGACCCTCAACGTCCGGAGCCCCGTGAACGCCTCCAGGCCGGACAGCTCACCGACGCCCGGGTCGCCGGACACGGTGAGCGCGCTCAGCGACTGCGCTTCGGCGACCGTCACGTCCTGGGCCGGGTCGCGCGCGGCGCCCAGCGCCGCGTTCACCCCCCGCTTCAGGGTCGGGTCGGGGATGGCCACGACATCGGCGTCGGCCGCGAACGCGGCTGGGGCAGCGGTCAGGGCAAGACCAGCCGCCAGAAGCACGACGCTCAGCAGGCGGCGCGCGGCGCTGGGGACGAGCAGGGGGAACATCGAAATCGGGACTCCTCGAGGGATGGAACGCCGACGCTGCCCGCGAGCGGCAGAGTCGGCCGGGACCGGCAGATGCGGTCCCCGGCCCGGGGCGAACCGGGCCGGGGACCACGGACTCGCCGCTAGCGGATCCGGACGGTGACCTTCGCGGTGGCCTTCGCCGCCGCGTAGGTGGTGGTGATGACCTGCGTCGCCGTGGTGCTCGTCGACGTGGCGCTGCTGGCCGGCAGCGACACCGACACCGCGACCTTCTTGCCCGTCTTCACCCGGCTGGCGCGCGCGCCCAGCTTGAGCGTCGCCTTGCCGTCCTTGAGCCGGACCGTGTAGGCCTGCTTGACGCCGGCGACCTTCAACGTCACCCGCACCGGCAGCTGACCCGCTGCGAATCCCGGCGCCGACACCGTGAGCTTCAGCGTCTTGCCCTTCGACGCCGTGACCGCGACCCGGTACTTCGCGCTCACGCGTCGGCTGACCTGCTCCTTCGGGGGATCGACCTTGGGCTGCTCCTGGACCGTGGGCGCCTGGACCTTCGCCGTCGCCGGCGACTCCACCGATCGGTCCGCGTGCCCGGCCAGGCGGCCGGTCGCCCGCACGCTCAGCGCGTGACCCAGGTCCGCATCCGTGGCGACGTACCACGGGCTGGTCGCGCCCGCGATCGGCTGGCCGTCACGCAGCCACTGCCACGCCAGGTCCACGGTCGGCGACCAGTCGGCGACCGATGCGGTCAGCCGGTCACCGGGCTTCGGCGACGCGACGTCGATCACCGGCGCGGGCGCGGCAGCGAACGGCTTCGGCTGCACCTTCGCGGTCGCTGCCGAGACGACCTTCTTCGTCTCGACGCCCGTCGCGGTGCCGGTCACCTCGACGCTCAGCGTCCGGTCGACGTCGGCGACGACCGTCTTGTAGGACGCGCTCGTGGCGCCGTCGATCGGCTGGCCGTCGCGCAGCCACTGGTACGTGAACGCGGCCGCCGGCGCCCACGCGGCGGTCGACGCGGTCAGCGTGTCGCCGAACGTCGGGCTCGCCTTGTCGACCAGCGGCGCGGGCGTGCCGGTGAACAGCGCCTTGGCGACCGCCGCCGTCGCCGTGGAGTCGACCGTCGCCTCCTTCGCCAGCGCCGGGAAGCTGCCCCCGCCACGGACCCGGAGTGCGATCCTGTGGCCCTCGTCCGCGGGCGTGACCGTGTAGGACACGACCTTGGGACCGCCACCGGTGACGCCCTCTCTGATGACGGGGAGCACGGAGTCGGTTGCGCCCGTGATCAGCTGCCCGTCGCGCAGCCACTCGTACTGGTAGCCGACCCGGTACCAGGCGAACCTGGCCGTCAGCGGCGACGTCCACTCCGGGTGCGACGCGGTGATCGTGTCGCCGATCCGCGGAGCGCCGGTGCTCAACGTCGCGGCCGGCGTCGTCAGCAGCGCCCACGGCTCCGGCGTGATGACCGCCGTGGTGAAGGTCTTGGTGCGGTACCCCGCCTTCGCGACCGTCACCTTCACCCGCACCGCGCCGGACGGGTAGACCTGCCGGAAGCCTGGGCTGCCGTTCACGCTGTAATCCAGCGTGTAACTCGCCTGCGTCGCGCCGGAGATGTCGTTGCCGGCCGAGTCCTGCCACTGGTAGCCGATCGTGTCCGGGGCCGGGGTGATGCTCGACGTGGTCACGGTGACCGGCTGGCCGAGCTGCACGGTCGCGGGGATCGTCGGCTCCGTGCCGGCGAACTCCAGGATCGTGACCGTCACGGTGTGCGCGGCCGACGTCGCGGAGTCCGCGTACGGGTCCGCGACGCCGCCGCTCACGTAGCGGGCGGTGATCGTGTGTGCGCTGCCCTGCGGGGTGCCTTCCAGCGTCCGGTTCAGCCGCGCGACGCCGTCCTGCACCGGGATCGGCGCGGTCTGCTGGCCGTCGACCGTGAACACCACGCCGCCGGTCGCGTCACCCGCCACCCCTGCGCCGCCGGGCTTGCTGACCGTCGCGGTCACCGCGACCTGCCCGTCGATGCTCTCCGTCGCGCCGCTCAGCGCGACGGTCGGGGCCACCTGCTCGGGGTTGAACGTGTTCGGCAACTCGAAGGTGCTCTCGCGGGTCGTCCGCCAGACGCCCGCGCCGGGAGCGGTACGACCGGAGGTCGTGGCGGCATGCTGCGTCCAGGCGTACGAGTCGAACGGGGTCGCCGCCCCCAGGTCGGTGGTGCCGGGCGCGAACAGCCGCACCGCGTCGACCGCCCCGAGGACGAAGTTGCCGGGCGTGGCCGCCGCGTCGGTGACGATCGCCTTGTAACCCTTGCCGGCGATCCTCGTCCCCTCGGGGAGCGCGAGCTTGTGCGCGTCGTCGCCGTCGGACACGACCACGCCCGAGACGTCGACCGCGTCGCTCAGCGGGTTGTACAGCTCGACCCAGTCGCCGCGGAGGTCACCGTCGGACTCGACCTCGTTGATCCGCAGCCGCTCGACGCGGTCCGCCGCCTCCGAGAAGTGCACCGTCCACTCCCCGCCGCCGCCGCTGGACGACACCAGCGCCGAGGCCGCCCCCACGCCGGCGGTCAGCCGGCCGGTCGTCGCGTTGTAGACGGCGGGGAGCTGGGCGCGGGGCACGGCACCGGGGTTGCCGTTGCTCTGGGGCCCCGGCTTGAGCTGCACGTCGACGCCATTGCCCGCATCGAGCGCACCGACGTAGATGTCCTGGTACCCGCCCTGGAAGGAGAGCGGCTTGAAGCCCGTGATGGCACGGAAGCCGTCCACCGGCGAGAAGTCCCGAATCCGGTTGCTGGACAGATCGAGCGTGCTGCCGGCGGTCGTGGGCAGCGCGTAGCTCGCGTCGAACTTCGAGAACACCGACACGTCCTCGATCCGGTTGGCGTACAGGTTGACGTTGGTGGCACGCTTGAAGCCCTCGAGGAAGTCGACGTCGCTGACCTCGGTGTTGCTGACCTGCAGCGACGTGATCGTGTCCTTCGACGACGCCAGTGCCGACACGTCGCGAAGCTTCGAGACGCCGTCGATCGTGACGCTGGTGAGGCTGCCGAGGGCGGAGAGTGGCGAGATGTCGCGCAGCGTGCTGTTCGGGTTGAAGGGTCCTCCTCCGAGGACCAGCGTCTTCAGCCCGCTGAGCGAACCGATCCCGTCAAGGGTCGCGATCGGCAGCTCCCCCAGGTTCAACGACTCCAGCGGCGGAGCGCCGGTGAAGAGCGGGCGCAGGTCCTGGACGATTCCGCCCGACAGGACCAGGTCCTTGAGCCGCGGGAGCGCCCCGATCGGGCCGAGGTCCGTCGCGGTGCCGTCCGTGTTGTAGATCGCCAGGGACGTGAGGTTGGTGAACGCCTCGAGGCCCTGGAAGGAGCCGATCGCCGCGCTCGCGTCGAAGCCGTAGTGCTCGATCGTCGTCACCGCGCGTGCGTCGTCGGTGGTGATCGCCTGCGTCGGCGTGCGGGTGGTGCCGGTGGCGGCGGCGATCCCGGCGTTCAGCGTCGCCTTGAGGTTCGCGTCCGGCACGTTCACGTCGGCGGCCTGCGCGGCGGAGGCGCCGAAGGTAAGCCCTGCGAGCAGGAACACGGTCATCGCCAAGATCACTAGGAGCTGACTTCCTCCCCTCCATGAAGGTCGTTGCGAGGCGTGATGGGCGATGGTCATCCGTGAACAGCTCCTGAGTGGTGATGTGGGTTGTGGGTGAAACGGCTGGGTAGGCCAACGGCCCCCGGCCCCGGGAAGGACCGGGAGCCGGAGGCCATGTGCTGCTACCGCGGTGCGCCGTGAGGCGCGTGATCTGCGATCAGTTGGCCCTGATCAGTTGGCGGCGTCGGGCGTGGGCCCCGCGGTGTTCGCGAACGCCCCCGTCTTGTTCGTCGGGTAACGCCCCCAGGTGTTGGTGGCGTGGGAGAGCCACGACGTCGAGTCGATCGGGGTGTCGGTGGCGATGTTGGCGCCCGCGTTGAAGAGGCGCGCGGAGTCAGCGCCGCCGAGGCCGAAGGCGCCGTTGATCCCGGCCACGTCGTCGACCCGGATCGCCTTGTAGCCGTTCGCCGGGATGACCGTGCCCGCCTCGACCGTGACGGTGTGGGTGTTGTCGCTGTCCGAGAGCGCCAGGCCCTCGATCAGCAGAGCGCTGCCGGTCTTGTTGGCCAGCTCGATCCAGTCGCCGGCGAAGGCCGGGGTCCCCTGTGGGTCGGACTCGACCTCGTTGATGACGACCTCAGCGTTCGTGAGCACCGGCAGCGGCGCGCCGAACGTGTTCGTCGTGCCCTTGGTGGCCGCCGACGTGGTCCGGAAGATGCCCTTCACGGTCGCCGAGCTGCGATCGAGGCCGTAGGTCGTCGGCGCGTGCGTCGACCACTTCACCCGGTCGATCGCCGTCGCCGTCGAGACGTCGACGCTACCCGGCGCGAACAGGCGCACCTCGTCGTTGCCGCCGAGGCCGTAGAAGCCCGTGTTCGCCGGGTTGTCGACCTCGACCACCGCGCGGCCGGCGGCGGGCAGCGTGGTGCCGCTGGGCACCGTGACCTGATGGCCGTTGTTGTCGTCGGCGATGATCAGGCCGGAGATGTTCCGCGCGCTGGTGTTGGTGTTGTAGAGCTCGACCCAGTCGTAGGCGCCGGAGACGGGGTCGTTGGACTCGACCTCGTTGATCACCACGCCCGCCCACGGGGCCGGGTTCGGGTTGCTCCCGGGGCTCGTGAACGCGTTGGCCGCGTTCTTGCTCGTCGCCGTCAGCGTGACGAAGCTGCCGGTGCCGTCGGGGTAGCGGCCGTAGCTGGTGGAGGCGTGCGCGGTCCACGAGTACGAGTCGATCGGGCTCGCCGTCGACGGCGTCTGGCCCTCGGCGTACAGACGCGCCGAATCGGCGTTGCCCAGGCCGAAGTTGCCCGGCGTGGACGCGTTGTCGGTGTCGACGGTGAAGAAGCCACCCGACGCGATCGTGCCGCTGATCGTGACGACGTGGCTGTTGTCGTTGTCGGCCACGGCCGCGTTGGTGAACGTGATCGACGACGGGCCGTTGTTGTACAGCTCGATGTAGTCGTTCGCGCTGCCGTTGGACTCGACCTCGTTGATCCGGACGTAGTCCTCGAACGGGGTCGCGGCGCTTGCGGCGGGAACCGCGACGGCGGCGAACGCCCCCGTCGTGAGGAGGGCGATACCAGTGCGCATCAGCACACTGCTCTTCTTGCTGCCCTGCATTCGATGCTCCTGCTTTCGGTAGGTACTCCGGGCGGGATCATTCCGAGGCGTCGCTCACGGCCGGCCGGTCATCTGGAGCGGCGCCCCTCGCGATGGACACAGTCGCTGATTGCATAAGGTCCAGCGACCTTGTGACCACGGCTCCGAGGTTGTCGAATCAGGTTTGGGTAGTTGTTTCGATCCTGTATTTTCTTCGCTATTGCCCACTATTAAGCTCGACGGGAAGTAATACTCCCCGACGTGTTTACCGATGCTCCGTCCTGCCCGGGTGACACTCCTGTGTCCCGCGCGGGCTCGCGCCCGTCACGTCGACGTGGTCCCTTCGGCATTGCCGCGCTGACACTCACACTGATCGCGGGCGGACTCTTCACCGGCGACGCCGCACGCGCCGCCGATCCCGGGGCCCCGACGATCGTCCCGATGCCGTGGGTGATCCCGTCCTGGGGGATCGGCGATACGCCGCTCGTCCCGGTCAACCTCGCGCAGATCTCCAACCCGCACAGCGGCACGGTCGGCGACCCGACCAACCCCGACTTCGAGCTGCGGGTCGCCCAGACCGGCGCCGACGGAGCTCCCGTCGATCCCGCCTCACTGCAGGTCACCGCGCAGATCGTCCGCAACGGCAACCGTGTGTCACCGTTCGGAGACACCCCGGCCCCCGGTGCCGTGACCGTCCGTGCCGGCGACGCGCCGGACCTGCGGCGGGTGGCGTTCACCCCGGTGCGGATCGGCAACGCCAAGGTCGTGGTGACCGTCACCGGGCAGGGAGGCGCGACGGCCTCCTACACGATCGACTTCTACGCGTCGAAGGCGGCCAGCTCCACCAGCCGCTACCTGCACCTGACGGCCGACACCTCGACCGCGATCGACGCCGGCGACGGCTACCTCTTCATCGCTGGCGACGAGCACCGCCAGATCCGGCTCTATGACGCCGAGCGATCCGGCGTGCCGATCGCCCTGTTCCATCCGGGGAAGAACCCGAACGACAGCGCGGGCGGCGAGGGGGAGGACGATTTCGAGGCCTCGGCGCGCAGCGGCGACTCGGTGTTCTGGCTCGGCTCGCAGAGCAACTCCCGCAAGGGCGAGGTGCAGCCCTCGCGCCACGTGGTCTACGAGACGACGATCGCGGGCCGTGGCAAGGACGCGACGCTCGCCCGGGTCGGCGCCTATGGCGGGCTGCGCCGCGACCTGATCGCCTGGGACACCGCGAACGGCCGACGGTACGGCTTCGCCGCGGGCTCGGCCGAGGGCGCGTACCCGAGCGTTCCCGACGGCTTCAACATCGAAGGCGCGGAGTTCGCCCCGGACGGCACGACGCTCTACCTCGGCTTCCGCGCGCCGCTCGTCGGCCGCAAGAACGGCGGCGACGCGCTGATCGTGCCGGTGACGAACATCCAGCAGCTCACGCGCGGGCAGGCGAGCCACGCGACGTTCGGGACGCCGATCGAGCTGGACTTCGACGGAGGCTCGATCCGGGAGCTGCGCCGCAACGCGGCGGGCGAGTACCTGATCCTGACCAACGACGTCTCGAGGTACACCGCGGAGGAGCTGCCTACCGCAGTCCTGCAGCCCGCGTTGCTGTGGTACTGGGACGGCAACCCGGCGACCGAGCCGCAGCGGCTCGGCGGCGGCGAGCCGCTGCCCCCCAACGTCACCGACGTCAGCGCCTCCCTCGGTTCCTGGGAGGGCATCGGCGCCATGCCCGAACGGCTCGAGCCCGGCAGCCAAGTGCGGCTGATCATGGACCAGGGCTACGACCACCTCTTCGTCCCGGCCGGCCCGATCACCGACGAGCTGTACTACGACATGGTGAACAAGGACAGCCGCTTGATCCCGACGCTGATGAAGGCCCGCACGGACCTCGTCACGCTCACCGGCGATCTCGGCTACCAGCTCACCGTGACCGGGCTGGCAGCGTTCGCCGAGCAGCTGCCCGGCACGACCTCGGCGCCGCGCACGGCGACGATCACCAACACGGGCCGCAAGACGGTGCCCGTCGACGCGCTCTCGGTGCGCGGCGGCGACGCCGGCGACTTCCAGCTCGACCCGGGCAGCTGCGCCCGGATCACCCTCGCGCCCGGGGACGCCTGCAGCGCATCCCTGCGCTACGCCCCAGCGCGCGGTGCGGTGACGTCGTCCGCGCAGCTCGAGGTCACGAGCAGCGCTCCGCTGTTCAACCGCAGCTTCGGTCTCACCGGCACGGCGGGGACCGGCACGTTCGCGACCAGCGCCGCGCCGACCATCGACATCGTCGCGCCCCGCGTCGGCGACCGGCTGACGGCGACGGTCGCCGCCTGGTCGCCCGCGGCCGAGCTCCGCTACCAGTGGCTGCGCGGCGGCGCCCCGATCCCCGGCGCCGCCGAGGCGGCCTACACCGCGACCGCCGCCGACGAGGGCTTCACGCTCAGCGTGCGCGTCACGGGCACCACTCCCGGCTACGAGTCGAAGACCCGCACCTCGGTTCCCACCGCCGCCGTCGCGGTCATCGCGAGCGCGCCGGAGCCGCCGTTCGGCGGGGTGCGCCCACCCACGATCCTCAGCTGGGAGCCGGTGCGGTCGCGGTACGCGATCGAGGTCGTCACCCGCTCCGGCCGGCAGCTGCGCCTCACCGTGCGGGCGCCCAGGATCGAAGCGGCGAAGCTCAGCCAGCGCGTGACGGTGAAGGTCGCCGGGATCCGGGCGACGTATCGAGTCACGCTCCGGCGCGGCCAGGCCACGCTCAAGCTGGGAGCGAAGGCCAAGCGGCTGAAGACCGGCACCCGCGCGATCGTGACCGTGACCGTGCCCGAGCTGCGCTACCTGGTCGACAAGCAGCCCAGCGGGCAGCAGTCCCACGAGGTGCCCAGCGCGACCAAGCGGATCGCCGTCAAGCTCCGGTGAGCGGCCCCGCCCAGTCCCCGGGAAAGCACCCGGGGACTGGCGCGGCGATCGATCAGTTGGCAGCGTTGGGCGTGGGACCCACGGTGTTCGCGAACGCCCCGGTCTTGTTGACCGGGAAGCGCCCCCAGGTGTTGGCGGCGTGCGCGGTCCACGACGTCGCGTCGATCGGCGTGTCCGTCGTGAAGTCGGCGCCTACGTTGAACAGGCGAGCCGAGTCCGCGTTGCCGAGGCCGAAGGCGCCGTTGACCGACGGGTCGTCGACCCGGATCGCGAGGTAGCCGTGCGCCGGGATGACCGTGCCCGCCCCGATCGTGTAGGTGTGGAACGGGTCGCTGTCCGTCAGCGCCAGGCCCTCGATGCTCAGATCGCTACCGGTCTTGTTCGCCAGCTCGATCCAGTCACCCGAGAGAACCGGGCTGCCCTGCGGGTCGGACTCGACCTCGTTGATGACGACCTCAGCGCTGGTGAGCACCGCCGGCGGGGCGCCGAACGTGTTCGCCGTGCCCTTGGTGCCGGCTGATGTGGTCCGGAAGAGGCCCTTCTGGGTCGGCGTGGTGCGATCGAGGCCATACGTGGTCGGCGAGTGCGTGAACCACTTGGCCCGATCGACCGGGGTCGCCGTCGAGACGTCGACGGTGCCCGGAGCGAACAGCCGCGCCTCGTCGTTGACACCGAGGCCGAAGAAGCCCGTGTTCGCCGGATTGCTGACCTCGACCACCGCGTAACCGAACGCGGGCAGCGTGGTGCCGCTTGGCACCGTCACCTGATGGCCGTTGTTGTCGTCGGCGATGACCATGCCGGAGATGTTCCGCGAGCTGGTGTTCGTGTTGTACAGCTCGACCCAGTCGTAGCCGCCGCTCGGCGCGCTGGACTCGACCTCGTTGATCACCACGCCCGCCCACGGGGCCGGGCTCGGGTTGCTGCCCGGGCTCGTGAACGCGTTGGTGGCGCCCTTGCTCATCGCGTTCAGCGTGACGAAGGCACCGATGCCGTCGGGGTAGCGGCCGTAGCTCGTGGACGCGTGCGCGGTCCACGAGTACGAGTCGATCGGGCTCCCCGACACCGGGGTCTGCCCCTCGGCGTACAGCCGCGCCGAATCGAAGTTGCCCAGGCCGAAGTTGCCCGGCGTCGACGCGTTGTCGGTGTCGACGGCGAAGTAGCCGCCCGACGCGATCGTGCCGCTGATGGTCACGTAGTGGGAGTTGTCACTGTCGGACACCGTCGCGTTGGTGAACGTGATCGACGACGGGCCGTTGTTGTACAGCTCGATGTAGTCGTTCGCGCTGCCGTCGGACTCGACCTCGTTGATGACGACGTAGTCCTCGAACGGGGTCGCGGCACTCGCGGCGGGAACCCCCACAGCGGCCAACGCCCCGGCCATAAGTACAGCGATGCCAGCGCGCCCTAGCACACGGCGCTGATTATTGTTACGCTGCATTCGATGCTCCTGCTTTCGGTAGGTACTCCGGGCGGGATCATTCCGAGGCGTCGCTCAGGGCCGGCCGGTCTGGAGCGGCGCCTCTCGCGTTAACACGTTCGCTGACCGCTGAGGACCAGCGAGGTATCTCGCAGTCACGAGGTTTCCGGATCGAAGGTCGGCAATTGTCGCGATCCTGTGTTTGTTTGGCAGTCGCCCACCATTCACATCGCTGAGCGCGACCCTCTCGTCCGCACGAGGTCGTGCCGCCACCGCCGCTCGACGCCGTCCTCGGCATGAGCCGGCCTCATCCGCAAGGGAGGATCGGCAAATCACCCTTCGCGGGCGAGGACGCGCGCGCCGGGCCCGACGACGATGTGGCCGTGCTGAACGGCTGGACGACGCGGAGACCGGTCGTGGCCGACCGCCGGCGGCGCGGCTGAGGCACGTGGACTTCCCGCTCAAGAGCCAGCTTGCCCCGCTGCGCGACCTGCGACGCTCGGTACGCCGCAAGACGCTGCGACAGGACGCCACGGCGGGTGTGGTCCTCGGTGTCGAGAGCGTGCCGGACGGCCTGGCGAATGGTCTCCTGGCGGGCGTGAACCCGGTGTCGGGCGTCTACGCCTATCTGTTCGGCATGCTCGGTGGCTCGCTGCTGACGAGTACCGCGCTCATGTCCATCCAGGGCACCGGCGCGATGGCGATCATCGTCGCCGACGTCGACCTCGCGGGCCGAGAGGACCCGTCGCGCGCGCTCTTCACGTTGACCGTCCTGACCGGTGTCGTGATGATCGCCGCCGGCGCGCTCGGGCTGGGGCGGATTCTGCGGTTCGTCTCCACCTCCGTGATGACCGGGTTCGTCACGGCCGTCGGGCTCAACATCATCCTCGGTCAGCTCGCGACGTTCACCGGCTACGACCCCGACGCCGGTGGACGACTGGAGAACGCCGTCTCGCTCCTGGTGTCGTTCTGGCGGGTGGACCTCGCCACCACGCTGGTGGGCGTGGTGACCGTCGCGCTCGTGATCGGTCTCGGTCGCACCCGGCTCGGCGCGCTTGGCCTCGTCGTCGCGGTGGTTGTCGGTTCCGGTCTCGCTGCGTTGCTGAACTCGCTCGGCACTGACGTCGCCACCGTCGCCGACGTCGCGGACCTCCCGAACGCGCTGCCCACGCCGACGCTACCGGTGCTCGGCGAGATCCCCGGACTACTCGTGCCCGCGCTGTCGCTCGCGTTCGTCGGCCTCGTCCAAGGAGCCGCCGTCTCCGCCGGTGTGCCGAACCCCGACGGCTCGTTCGGCGACCGCTCGCAGGATTTCGTCGGCCAAGGCGCCGGAAATCTTGCTTCGGGCGTGTTCCAGGGCTTGCCGGTCGGTGGGTCGATGTCAGCCACATCGCTTGCCGTGACCGCCGGGGCGCGGTCCCGGCTCGCACTGGTCATCGGCGCCGCAGTCATGGCGTTCGTCGTCGTCGTGCTCGGCGACGTGGTCACCCAGGTCGCGATGCCGGTGCTCGCGGCGCTGCTGATCGTCGCCGGCGCGACGACGATCAAGCCCAACCAGATCGCGAACGTCGCACAGGCCGGTCGCGTCCAACTCGCCGTGTTGATCACCACCTTCGCCCTGACCGTGGTGCTACCGGTGCAGTACGCGGTCGTCGCCGGCGTGGCGACCTCCATCCTCCTGCACATCACCCGCCAGTCCGTACGGCTGGCCACGCGCCGGCTCGTCTTCAGCGACGACGGCAGGATGCGCGAGCAGCAACCTCCCGCCGAGATCGGCCGCCAGGAGATCGTCGTCCTGCAGCCGTACGGCAGTCTGTTCTTCGCGACCGCACGAGCGCTCGAAGACCAGCTGCCCGACGTCACGGCAGACACCGACCGCAGCGTGGTGATCCTGCGCTTGCGTGGCGTCGACGACGTCGGCGCCACGCTCACCGACGTCCTCGCTCGCTACGCGACAGCGCTGGACGCGGCAGCCAGCCGCCTGATGGTCGTCACCGACAACCCCCGGCTGATCCGGCAGCTGCAGGTGACGGGAGCGCTCGGAGCGATCGGTGCGGACAACGTCCTGCGAGGCACGGAGTGGGTCGGCGAGACGATCCGCCGCGCAAACGACGAGGCCGAGCACTGGGTGTCCCACGGAACGGCAGGAAACGACCCCGATCCCCGATGATCAGTCCCTTCTCGTCCTCGTCGGATGACGCCCACTCACCCGATGGGAAGGCACAACTGTCTCCATGGTCCCTCTCAACGCCCAACGCGACGATGACTGAACGCGTGCCGATCTGGGCCGCGATCCTGCTCAGCCTCTCCGTCCTCGCCCTGCTTACGTTGCTGGTCGGCGGCCCCGCAATCGGGTGGTTCGCGCGTGAGGTCCAGTACGTGCTCGCCGCGATCGCCGTGATCGCCCTCGCCGGCGGCGTCGTCGCGTTGTGGATGGGTCGCCATGACGGTCACGCCTTCAGCCGTGACCGCCGCGGCACGACGGACTAGCGCAGCACGGGCTCAACCCTCGTGAGCGAGAACCGGGAATCGGAGCCGCGTGTCGGACTCGTCATCGGCGCGCTGCTGGTGGTGATGCTGCTGGCTTCGCTGGACCAGACGATCGTGTCGACCGCACTGCCGACGATCGTCGGTGACCTCGGCGGTCTTGATCACATCAGCTGGGTCGTCACGTCTTACCTACTCGCGGTGACGGTCGTCACGCCGCTGTACGGCAAGCTCGGTGACCTGTACGGGCGCAAGCTCGTGCTCCAAGCCGCGCTGGTGATCTTCCTGCTCGGGTCCGTGCTGTGCGGGCTGGCGCAGGGCATGACCGAGTTGATCGCCTTCCGCGCGATCCAAGGCCTCGGCGGCGGCGGGCTGATGGTGAGCGCACAGGCCGCGATCGGCGACGTCGTCTCCCCACGCGAGCGCGGCCGCTACACGGGGCTGTTCGGTGCCGTCTTCGGCGTCTCGTCGGTCGCCGGGCCACTGATCGGCGGGTTCTTCACCACCCACCTGAGCTGGCGCTGGATCTTCTACATCAACCTGCCGCTCGGCGTGATTGCGATGATCGCCCTCGCCATCACGCTGCCCACGGCCAAGGAGCGCGTGCAACACCGGATCGACTATACGGGCGCCGTCCTGCTCGCGGTCGGCCTGAGCGCGCTCGTGCTGCTGACCACGTGGGGCGGCAACCAGTACGACTGGATCTCCGGGCAGATCGCCCTGCTCGCGGTGCTCGCGCTGGTCGGATTCGCCGCCTTCCTGCGTGCCGAGTCGCGCGCCGCCGAGCCGATCCTGCCGCTGGCCCTGTTCCGCAACCGCGTCTTCGCCGTCACCAGCGCGATCGGCTTCGTGATCGGCTTCGCACTGTTCGGGGCCCTCACCTACCTGCCGCTGTTCCAACAGGTCGTCCACGGTGCCACGCCGACCGAATCCGGACTGCAGTTGATCCCCGTCATGGCGGGCGTGCTCATCGGCTCGATCGGCTCCGGCGCGGTCATCACGGCCACCGGCCGCTACAAGGTCTTCCCAATCGCCGGGACCGCACTCGCCGCGGTCGGCATGCTCCTGCTCAGCCGCCTCGACCCCGGCACCTCCACGCTCTACGCGTCCGCCGCCATGTTCGTGATGGGGCTCGGACTCGGCCTCGTCATGCAGGTACTCGTGCTGGCGGTCCAGAACGCCGTCGACTACAAGGAGCTCGGCGTCGCCACCTCCGGAGCCACCCTCTTCCGCTCGATGGGCGGCTCGCTCGGCACCTCCATCCTCGGCGCCGTGTTCACCGCCCGCCTCGCCGACGAACTGGCCGGGACCCCTGCCGCGACCGTAGGCGAAGGTTCGGCCAACCCGAGCGCCATCCAACAACTCCCCGCGACGATCCGCGACATCTACACCGGCGCCTTCAGCGACGCGCTCTCCACCGTCTTCATCGTCGCGGCCGTGATCATCACGATCGCCTTCCTGCTCTCCTGGCTGGTCGAGGAGCGCCCGCTCCGCCAGACCGTCGAGACCGCCGGCATGGGTGAGGCGTTCGCCACGCCTTCCAGCGGCGACTCGCTGCGTGAGCTGTTGCGCGAACTCGCCCGCCTCGTCGGTCGTCCACGAGCGCAGGCGTTCATCGAGCGCACGATCGACGAAGCCGGCGTCGACCTGCCTCGCGGCGCCGCCTGGCTGCTCATCCAAACCCACTACGGCGCCGACCTCACCGACGCCGAGGCGATCGCGCGCGGTCGTCCGTTCGACACGACGTGGGTACACGACCATCTGGCCGTGCTCAACGAGCGCGGGTTCCTGGACGGCCAGCACGTCACCGAACAAGGACGGGACGCGGTTGAACGCCTCGTCGAGGCACGCCGTGAGTCCCTCATCGCGCTCATCGCGGACTGGACCCCAGACGACGACCCGCGCGTGAACGACGCCATCGGCCGCCTCGCCCACGAGCTCGCACGCGAGACCCCGACACCCAGATAGGTTCGCTGACGCTAGCGACCTCGCCGTCAGGGCCGCATGCCGCCCAGGCCGATATCCGTTTTGTCGGGGTCATCTGCCTGCGACGGCGTGCTTCTACGCAGGGTCGGCAGTGCCGGCGATCCAGGCGAGGTCGTCGCGGTGGTCGTTCAGGAGCTCCGGGAGCTTGGTCGGCATGGCGAGGCCGTGCTCCTCTGCGTCCTCAGGTCGGGCCGCGTATCCGACCTCGGCCCACCACATCTGACCGGGCAGCAGCAACGGGTGCAGGTCGTCGCCCGGGCGCGCCTGGCGGGCGGTGACCGGGCGGCCGAGGGTGTCGCTCAGCGCGGCGGCGATCTCGGTGAAGGTCCGTCGGTCGGACGCCAACTCGATCTCGACGCCGGCGAACCGGTCCGGCGCCGCGGTCAGGACGTCGGCAACGAGGTTGCCGAAGTCGGGAGCGTGGAGCAGGGCGAGCTGCGTGCTCGGGGCGCATGCGGTGACGAGCTCGCCCGATGACACCAGGTGGGGCCACTGGAACGTGTAGTGATGCGGGCTGGTGAAGTTCTCGATGAAGTAGGCGGGTTTGACGATCGTGTAGGACGCAAAGCCGGCCGCTCGTACGGCGGCCTCGACGTCCTCCTTCGCGTCCCAGTACCAGTCGTCGTCCCGCGACTTGCGGGCGACGCCAGGACGATCGCGCCACCCCGTCGAGGAGACCGTCGTCTGCACGAACTGCGCGACGCCGGCCTCGCGGGCGGCGGCGATCAGGTTGCGCGCGTGGCGGAGCTCAGTGTCCTTTGAGTCGGGCACGGCGAGTTGCACCGAGAACACGGCGTCGTGACCCTCGGCCGCCGCCCGCAGCGAGGAAGGGTCCTCCAGGTCGCCGACGACAAGCGTGATGCCCTCGCTCGCAAGGGCGCGCGACGCGTCGGAGGCGGGGTCGCGGACCAGGGCGGTCACCTGCTCTCCGCGACTGGCCAGTGCGCGGGCGACGGCGCCACCCTGCATCCCGGTGGCGCCGGTGATCAGGTACTTGCGCTTGGTGTTGGCATTCGTCATTGCTGCTCCGAAGATCGACTACTCACGTCATGACGGCGGGGAAACATGCCCCCGTCGCGACTAGAGACTCTAGCGTATCGAGTCGCGTATGTATCTGGTTGTCAGTCCCAGAAAGCGGATGCGGTACCGTCGTGCGCATGACCAGGACGACCCGCCCCGCTGGACGCCAACGTCCCAGCGGCGCCTTCGGGCCCGCCCGCGACGAGACGCGCAATGCGCGCATCATCGAAGCGGTCTTGGACCTGATCGTCGAGAGCGGATACGCGGACCTCACCATGGGCGCGGTGGCCGCGCGCGCGGACGTGGCCAAGGCCACGGTCTATCGCCGCTGGGCCTCCCGCGAGGACCTGGTCGCCGACGCCCTGGAAAGCCTCATGCTCCCCGCACCCCCGGCCGCGGCGACGGCCGCCGAGACACTGCGCGAGGACCTCATCGCCACGCTCACCAACAGTTCCGCTTGCTTGCAGCCCGATAGGCGTCGCTTCACGGCCGTACTGGCCGCCGCCACCGCTTCCCACCCGCAGATCGCCGACACCCTGCGCGAGCGCTACATCGCCGGACAGCGCGAGGCCATCGTCTCCAGCCTGCACCGCGCCCAAGCACGCGGCGAGATCACGGCGGAGAGCGTCGAGCGCCTACTCGAGCCGGACAGGTTGGAGATCGCCGCCGCCGTCGCGGTGCTCCTCCTGCAGGAGGAGCTGCTCGGCGCCGTTCTCGACGTCGAGGGGATCGCCCGGATGGTCGACCAGGTGCTGCTGCCCCTCATTGACGGCACCCCCACCGGCTAAGCCTTCCGGCCGGCTTCGACTCCGCGAGCGTGCGTATTGGACGGAGGGCGACTCTTTGCCGCCGGTGGCGGCGAGCTCGTGGGCGAGGTCGATGACGACGCGGCGCTCGGTTGGCTGCTTGGCCGCTCGGCGATGACCCGCCGCAGCGCTTGCTCTGCCTGCGAGCGCGTCAGGCCGTCAGCGTTGCCCGCAGTACGTTTCGGGCCAAACTTGCGATTGTGTCGCTTCCCGTCGGGGCCGCGCCAACGCGCGTAGTAGGAGCCCCACTTCTCGTAGATCTGGCCGGAGCCGTAGGGACGCTTCATGCGCGGCCATGGGCACCCGCACGAGAAATGGGCCCGTATTGGGCCCGTCGCCGTTCTCAGGTCAGCCCAAGAACGCCGAAAGGCCCGCCGTAGCGGGCCTTTCGTGTAGTCGGGGAGACAGGATTTGAACCTGCGGCCGCCCGGCCCCCAGCCGGGTGCGCTACCAGACTGCGCCACTCCCCGTGGCTATGTCGTCGTCCGTTGGTGAAGAGCGGGCGACGGGAATCGAACCCGCCCTAAGAGCTTGGAAGGCTCCTGTGCAACCACAACACTTCGCCCGCGGGCCGACTCCGGGCGCCATGATATCGCCGCATCGGGTTGGTCGGGGTCGGATTCGGGGAATCATCTCTTCATGCAGATCCCTGGCGTCCATATCGAGACCCTGCATAACCCCGTCCGGTACACGTACGGACAGATCGAGAAGGCGTGTGCGATCGCGCAGATGCTGAATCGGGGGAAGCTGGTTCTCGTCGAGCCGCCGCAGCGCTGAGCGGACGCCGTCGTCGCCCTCCAATGGAGGAGGGGGACGACGTTCGGTGAGTCCGGGCAGGAGCTGCGGGAGGCTTCGCTCCATCACTGATTCGGGGTCGGGTCAGTCCAGTCGCGCCGCCGCGGCTGCCGCTTCCTGCTCGTCGTGGACGGGCGTGATGCGGACGGTCAGGGCGGCGCGGCTGAAGCTCTTCGCGCGGGCGATCTGGATGGCGGCGGTCGGGCCCGGGCGCGGGTCGGACGACTGGGCCGCCGCGCGGATCGTGTGCACACCGGCGCCGGCGGGACGCGTGCCTACCGGCACGACGACGTAGCCGGAGCGCTCACTCCGCACCCACAGGTACTTCACGGACGCTAGCGGCACCAGCTTCGAGCCGACCGCGACGGACGAGCCGTCACGCAACACGGCCACGATCCGCGCCGCTTTCCCCCCGTAGGACGGGAACAACACGTCCGCGGTGTAGCGGGCGGACCCGCTCCGACGTGTCGCCGTCCACGCCGTCTGGATGAAGTCGCGCGTGAAGCGATGCGTGACCCGCATCAACAGCCCGCGGGCGCTCACGGCTCCGGTCGCGCGGAGGTCGGTGAACGCGCCCGCGTAGGCGCGGCCGACCGACGCCGACGACACCGCGCCCACCCCACGCGGCGCCTTCAGCAGCGTCAACGGACGCACACCCGGCACCACGCGAGAACGACCGACCTGCGAGGCGGCGACGCGGCGTCCGGCCACGTCCCGCACCATCAGGCCGAAGGACGCGGGCGGACGACCGCCGACGTTCGCGGCAACCTCCTGCGCACCGTCGAAGAGCCGCGCGAGATCGAGCCCGCCGTAGGGGAACGCGTTCTGGTTGACGGCGACGATCGCGGTGTTGTACTTCGGGGTCGTCACGGCGAGCCGGCCGATGTCGGGATCGAAGGCGTAGAGCGCGGGCGGCTCGGTGCCGCGCATCGAGCCCATGCCGGCGTCGATCGCGCGCGCCGCGTTCGCCATCACGCGCGCCACGGCCAAGCGGGCGGAGCCGACGCCCTGCGGCACCTTGTTGACGTCGAAGAACAACGGGTCGGGCACACCGCCGGACGAGCGACCCGCCACGCGCGCGTAGAAGTCGAACCCGCGGTCGAGCATGTACTTGCTGTACCGCGCCCACTCGGCGCCCGGCAGCAGCGACTGAGCCCCGGTCGCGACGCCGATCAGCGCCTCCTGCGTGAGGCCGAACTTCTTGCCCTGGTGCCAGCGGTCGAAGCCGAGGCCGGAGTCCCAGTTCATGTAACCGCTGTGGGTCCAGTAGCCGCTGATCACGCGCTTGATCCACTCGTGCGCGAGCGAGCGGGAGCCGGCGGGCAGCGCGGGCATGCCGGCGCGGCGGGCCTGGTCGTAGAAGCGCGTGAAGGTCAGGACGATGTTCGCGTACTCGGCGCTGTCCACGTTCTTGTCGACGTTGAGCGGCAGGTGCGGGAGGTAGTGGAAGCGCATGCCGGGGCCGAAGTTGCCGATCCGGCCGTTGCCCGCACGCGCCTCGTTGAAGAAGCGGCGCAGCTGGAGGGACATGTCACGCCGCAGCAGCGTCTTGTCGCCGGTCACCTCCGCGTCGGCGGCGTACATCAGCGAGTACCAGTTCACCTGGTTCAGGCGGATGGTCGGGTAGCGCCAGAACTTGCCGCGCGCGGTGCGGTGGATCGCGTCGCGGATGCCCTCGACGGTCGACTCGGGCAGGTCGAGCTCCTTGCGCGCACGGTACGCGTAGACGAGCCCGTCGACCACCTCGGCGTCGAACACGAGGTGCTGGAAGCCACGGCCGCTCATGGAGTTCACCCACCCGGGCGCGTGGATCTGCCCGACGGTGGGCTTGGTGACGTAGGGACCGCCGGGATGCACCAGACGAGCCGCGAGCGCACGGGCGCGCGCATCGTTGCGGGACGGTCCTTCGTGGCCCTTCATCGCGGCCACGGCGTGCGTGAGGAGCAGCATCGAGTTCGCCATCGGCTCGACACCACCGCCGCCGAGCTTGTAGTAGCCGGCATCGCCGTCCCAGCGCTTGTCGAGCGTCTGCTCCATGCGGTCGGCGAACTGGAAGTACGCGGCGTCGTCGTAGTCGGCGGCGGACGCCACGTTGGGTACAGCGAGGATCAGCGCCGCGGCGGCCGCGGCGAGGAGGGAGCGCTTCACTTTGAGGGGCCTTTCGGGGTCTGCCTGGGGAGTGACCCAGACGTTCCCGGACCGGCGGCATGTCGCCTACGCGCCAAGGGTGGGACCGCACACCCCCGAGGTGGACCCCGCTCCCACCCCTTGGTGGCCCACATTCGCGGGGCGCTCACGGTTACGCTCCGTCACGTGCCCGATTCACCGCTCGACGCCCACGTCGCCACGCCCCAGGACCTCAAGGAGCGGATCGCCGCCGAGCGCCGCGGCACGCCCTTCCTCGTCTACCGCGACGCGAACGACCTGCAGGTGATCGTCGAGCTCGCGCCGGGCGGCGAGCAGCTCACGATCGGGCGCCGGCCGACGAACGACGTGGTGCTCGACTGGGACAGTGAGATCTCACGCGTGCACGCGGCGCTCGAGCGGATGGGGGACGACTGGACGGTCGTCGACGACGGGCTCTCCCACAACGGCACCTACCTCAACGGCGCGCGCGTGACCTCACGGCAGCGCCTGAAGGACGGCGACGTGCTGACCGTGGGCGAGGTCGCCCTGGCGTTCCGCGCGCCCGGCGGTGAGTCGATGTCGCGGCCGACGGTCACGGCGATGGGCCCGCACGTCGGCGAGCTGCTCACGCCGGCTCAGCGCCGCGTGCTGGTCGCGCTGTGCCGGCCCTTCAAGGACTCCACGTACGCGACGCCCGCGACCAACCAGCAGATCGCGGACGAGCTCGTGGTGAGCGTCGACGCCGTCAAGTCGACGCTGCGGGCGCTGTTCGAGGTCTTCGGCGTCGACGCGCTCCCGCAGAACCAGAAGCGCGCCTCGCTGGCGCTTCAGGCGCTGCGGACGGGCGTGATCACCCGCCGCGACCTGTGAGGACGCGGCTGAGCGTGTTCTCGGGCTGGCTGCCGACCCACAGCGTGTCGCGGTCCTTGTCGAGCGCGAGCGAGAACGGGTTCACGCTGAGCCGCAGCGGGTCGCCGACCACCTGCGAGCGCTCCGCGTCGATCGTGTAGAGGTCGCTCGAGCTGTAGTTGGTGACGTAGATCACGCCCTTGCCGATCGCGAGCTGGCGCGGCTGCTGGCCGACGCTGATCGGGATCACGTCGCCGGTCGCCGTCGTGATCTTGTAGACCACGTTGTCCTGCGGCGCCGCCGCCCACAGCGCGCCGTCGCGGTAGACGAGATCCTCGCTGCGGTGGTTGCCGACGCGGATCGTCTTCTCCACCTCGCCCGTGTCCAGGTCCACGCGTTGCACGCGCGCGCGGCGGCGGGCGGCGACCCAGAGCGCGCTCGGGCTGCTCGTCATCGACATGATCCCCCACGGGAACGCGACGGTCTCGAGGACCTCGCCGGTCGTCGGGTCGATCTTCAGCAGCTGATCCGGCGCGTCGTTGCCGGGGACGACCGCCACCCACACGGCGTCCTTGGCCGTCTCGACCGCGGCGGGCGAGAAGGGCAGGGTGATCGGGGCGCCCTGGGGCTTGCCCGTGCGCTGGTCCAGCCGGACGAGCCGGTTCGCGCGAGCCACGCTCAGCCACAGCGAGCCGAAGCCGAACGCGCCGTCGTCGACCCCGAGGCCGATCTTCGGCGAGTACGAGCGGACCTTGCCCGTCTCGGCGGAGACGATGCGCAGGCGTTCCTGGCGGAAGGAGCCGACGAAAACGTTGTCCTCGTGGACGCGCACGACGTTGGGGCGACGGCCGACGGTGAACTCGTCCGCGACCCGGAGCTCGCCGGGTTCGGTCGTGGGTGTGGCGGTGGCGGTTTTCGTCGCTGTGGGCGTCGGCGTGGCGGACGGTTCGGGGTCGCCGATGCCGGAGGCGACCGCCGCGGCGATCCCGACGCCCACCGCGGCCAGCAGCGCGACACCGAGCAAGGCGCTGCGGCGTTTTCCGCCTGGATTCGAGCGATCGAGGTAGTTTGTCTCAGCCTCATCCTGAGGTTGAGCTATGACGTTCGGCTGCGGCTTCGCGGCGCTGACCGTGGGTGATTCGACGGGCGCGGCGGCGCCCTTGGCGACCAAGCGTTCTCTTAGTGCCGGTTGCTCGTTGGCGGCGGCGGCTCGGGCGGCCCGGCCGAGGTCTCCGGCCGACGGGTAGCGCTCCTCGGGGTCCTTGGCGAGCGCGCGCTCGACGACGACGTCGAACGGCTCTGGTGCCCCGTGGTCGGACGGCTTCGGCGGCGGGTCGTTCAGGTGCGCCCACAGCCGCGCCTCGTCGCCCTCGCGCTTGAACGGGACCTCGCCCGTGAGCGTGAAATACAGGAGGCAGCCGAGCGCGTAGACGTCGGCGCGCGCGTCGATCCGCTCGCCGCGGATCTGCTCGGGCGCGACGTAGTCCAGCGTGCCGACCCAGTGGCCGGGCTTCGTCGAGCCGGCGATGCTCAGCGCGTGCTTGGTCAGACCGAAGTCCGTCAGGTAGACGTGGTCCTCGGGGCCGAGCAGGACGTTGGCGGGCTTGATGTCGCGATGGACGAGCCCGGCGCTGTGCGCGGCGTCGAGCGCACTGCCGAGCTGGGCGGTGATGTGCGCGGCCCGCTGCGGCGCGAGCGGGCCCTCGCGTCTGACGAGGCTCCGCACGTCGTCGCCGGCCACGTAGCGCATCGCGATGTACGCGATCCCGTTCTCGTCGCCCGCGTAGTAGATCGGGATGACGTTGGGATGGTCGATGCTCGCCGCGACCTTCGACTCGCGTACGAACCGCGCCCGGACCGTCTGGTCCTCCAGCAGGCCGCCGGCGATGACCTTCAGCGCGACCGTGCGGTCGAGCGCGAGCTGCGTCGCCCGGTACACGACACCCATGCCGCCCCGCCCCGCGACCGTCTCGATCCGGTGGCCGGCGAACACGGTTCCCGGTTGCAGCTCTCCTCCTGCCATCGGCGTGAGGTATATCGAGCGGTCGCCCTGAACCAGCATCCACCCCGTCGTAACGGACGGGGCGAACAAAGGTGGCGCAGGTACGCGCTAAAGAGCGGGGGACCGAGGAATCGAACCTCGAGCAATGGTTTTGGAGACCATGATGTTGCCGTTACACCAGTCCCCCTCGGACTAGCCAGGCGCCCATTGTAGTGACCTCGCGAGACGGTTCCATCCGAGGCCCATGCGAACATACGTTCGTGCCATGGGAACCGGGCGACAAGGCGGCGTATGCGTACCTCTTCGGGTGGTACCTCGGCGACGGTTGCGTCTCGGATGTCGGGCGGGCGTACCAGCTCGTGATCACGTGCGACAGCCGGTACCCCGCGATCATCGAAGAGTGCGCCCGCGCGCTCGAGGCCGCGGTTCCCGGACGCCGTGCGCGCGTCCGCCCGCACAAGACGCACAACTTTGTCCGCATCGAATCGGGCTGGGTCAACTGGCCGGAGGCCTTCCCGCAGCATGCCCGGGGCCGCAAGCACGAGCGGCCGATCGCGCTGGAGCTCTGGCAGCTCGCGATCGTCGCGAGGTACCCCTGGGAGTTCCTGCGCGGCCTCATCCACTCCGACGGTTGCCGGACGACGAACACGTTCAAGACGAAACTCCCGAGCGGACGCGTCGCGGAGTACTCCTACACGCGCTACTTCTTCTCGAACGTCTCCGCCGACATCCGCGGCCTGTTCTGCGCGACCTGCGACCAACTCGGCCTCCGTTGGACGAAGTCGAACCGCCGCAACATCTCGATCTCGCACCGCACGAGCGTCGCTCTGCTCGACGAGCACGTGGGCCCGAAGGCATGACGCGTACCATGGTCGGCCCCGCGGGCGTGGTGGAATTGGTAGACACGCCGGCTTTAGGTGCCGGTGCCGCAAGGTGTGGGGGTTCGAGTCCCTCCGCCCGCATTTCGGGGTTGTCAGGTGAACGGGCTCGGCGCCGGCACGCGCTGGATCTCGGGCAGGTCGCCGTAGACCTCGGTGCCGTTGCTCGTGGTCGTGGCGACGCTGACGCCGTGGCGGGCGGCGGTCTCGTCGGCGATCCACTCGACCTTTCGACTCGGGTCGGGGCTGCCGAACATCAGGATCGCGCACGGTTCGTCGCCCGCGCCCACGGTGATGTGGGCGGTGCCGGGCGGGGAGTGCAGGTAGTCCCACTGACGCATGCGGCGCTCTTCGCCCTCGACGATCGCGAGGCACTCGCCGCTGAGGACGATGAAGCCCTCCTGGGCGGCTTCGGCGTGGTAGAAGCCGTTGGACTCGCCCGGCTGGAAGACGTGGACGTGCAGGCCCATGCCGGGCTGGGAGGGGTCGGCGTCCGGGGCGTCGAAGGCGCGCCAGGCGCCGAAGCCCGGGGCGGCCTCCCAGGCCATCTCGCCGAGGTTGAGGATGAACCAGCCGCCGTCGACGGGCACCTTGCCCTGCGGCGTGGTCTCGATGTGGGCGGGCGGGACGCGCATGTGCCGACGCTACCTGAATGGGCAGCGCCGGCACACCGGTGGTTCAGGTCAGCGGGCGCGGACCGTGACGGCCTTCGAGCGCGTGCCGCTCTTGAGCGTCAACACGACCTTCGGGGCCTTCTTGAGGCGCTTCGCCGACTTCAGGCGGAACTTGGTCGAGCCCTTCCCGCTCACTTGCTTGGCGGCCTTGGTGCCCTGGAGGCGGGCGGTGCCCTTGAAGGTCGAGGTCGGGACGACGGTCTTGATCGTGCACACGATCGACTTGCCGTCGCTGCTCAAGTCGCAGGTGACCTTGACGTCGAGCGTGTCGCCCTTCTCGCCCTTCGGACCCTGCGGGCCGACCGGGCCAAGGGGACCCACCGGGCCGGCCGCACCGGCAGCGCCGACCGGACCGGGCGCGCCGTCGGTGCCGGAAGGACCGGCGGGACCGACCGGGCCGGGCGGCCCCTGGATCGGCTCGCCGGGCGTGCTCGGGCCGTCACCCTCGGCGGCGCGGAGCGCGGTCGCGTCGGCGATCAGCAGCGCCGCGACGGTCTCCCCCAGCTCGGACTCGTGGGCCTTGACCGCATCCAGCAGGCGCTTCCAGCTGTGCGACAACGCCATCTCCAGCAGCAGGACGCGCTGGACGTTCGGGATGCCGCGCTTGGTGGCGACCACCGAGGCGACACCGGTCGCGGACGGGACGACGGTGAAGCGCGCGACGGCCTCGGCCGTCTCACCCGACGAGGAACGAGCGGAGAGCTTCACCTCGTGCGCGCCCAGCGCGAGCTCGTCGGCGCGGAGCGCCGCGCCCTCCACCACCGGCTTGCCGTCCAGCAGAGCCGTCGCCACCGAGTCGGAGGTGTCGAACGCGAGCGAGAGCACCTCGCCGCGGGTCAGGACCGCGCCGTCGACGGGTGCGGAGATGACGGCCTTCGGCGCGTTCGGGACACCGCCCTGCCGGTAGCGGGCGTTCCAGCCGTCGAGCGTGCCGGGCTTGTTGGTGATGATGCCGTCGACGCCGGCGTCACGCATCTGCAGCCACGTGTCCGGGCTGTCGACGGTGTACGGCATCACGGCGACCCCGGCCGCGTTCAGGTCCGCCACTACCGAACGACGAGCGGACAGCGCGTTCCAGTCCGGGTTGTAGGCGATGGCGTGCAGCCCCCGGGCAACGGCGACCGGGTCGGCGTCGATCGACCCCCGCAGCAAGCCCAGACGCAGCTGCGGCTCGATCGCGTACGCATCCCGCAGGACCTGCTCGTCGAAGCTCTGCAGCAGGACCTTCCCGACGAGGCCGCGGGCCTTGATCATGCCGATGATCGTCTCCATCTGGGCACGGGTCTCCGGGCCCTTGACCTCCAGCAGCAGGTCGGCGGCCATCCGCTGCGTCTGGTCGAGCGCGGCGGAGAAGCGCGGCAGCGGCTCGCCCTTGTGCGCCGGGGAGAACCACTCGCCCGCCTCGAGCGTGTCGAGCACGGAGGACGTCAACGTGTTCAGCGCGCCGGTGCCGGCCGTGGTGCGGTCGACGGTGTCGTCGTGCAGGACGTAGGGCACGCCGTCGGTGCTCGTGGCCACGTCGATCTCGACCCAGTCCGCGCCGGCGCGCGAGCCGGCGTCCATCGCGACCAGCGTGTTCTCGGGCGTGATCGCCGAGTAGCCGCGGTGGGCGATGATCGCGGGCGTCGTCGTGCGGTCGTTCGGGCGCACGAGCGGCTCGGCGTCCAGCGGCGTGACCACGACATCGTCGAAGGACACGACCGCGCCGTTGACCACGAAGCCGAGGCGGCCGTCGGCGCTGCGCTGCAGGACCTTCGCCTCCTGCACGAGCACGCCGTTGAAGAACCAGCGCGCCTTCGCGCCGAAGACCTCGATCTTGACCTTCACGTCGCGCCCGGTGCCGGCGGCGGTCGGCGCGGCGGCGGTCGACGGCACGTTCCAGCCGTTGGCGGTGGTGCGCTGCGCGAGCTCGGTCCCGTTCGCGGCGGTCGTGTTCGAGCGCATGGCGGCGTGCCACCACGGCGTGGAGCCGTCCAGCGGCATGTCGAGGCCGAGCGCCGTCCAGCGCGTCCCGTCTCCGTTGACCAGCGACTCGAAGCGCACCGTCGCCTCGAAGCGGTAGTTCTCCAACCGCGGCCCGAAGGTCAGCCGCGAGATCTGGGCGGAGGAGGTCGAACGACCGACCAAGCGGCCGTCGGTGACGCTCCACGTGCCCTCACGCGCAGTCCAGCCGGCGGGAAGGACGCCGGCGTCGAAGTGCTCGTCGACGACGGGGTCGGCAGCGAGTGCGGAGGCGGGCAGGGACATGGCAACAGCAAGCGCCGCGATGAGCGCGCGAGCGGATCTTCTCAACTGGTTCCCCTCGTCGATGGCAGACGGCGGGCGAAGCTAGTCGCGCCGCGCCGCCGACTCGTTACGAGGTCGTCATCGCCGGCGGAAGAGCCCGCGGCGCTTGCGCGGCGGGACGAAGCTCGGCCGGTCGGCGGCTACGGCTTCCGTGATACCCGCATCCACGCACATGTCCCACAGGCGCTCGACGCCGTGGTCGAGCTTGACCTGCAGCTCGTCCTCGTAGAGGAACCACACGCCGTAGAAGTGGATCGTGCGGCCCTCCCACTCGAGGCTCGTCGCCTCCTCGGACGGCGCGAGCACCTGGTCGCCGATCAGCGCCCCGGAGAGCCCGCTCGGGCTCCACGGGAACGGGTTCTGGATCGTGTGGCCGAAGCCGAGCACCGTGCTGTACTCGTGCGGGAAGTGCGCGAGCTGGTCCAGCGCCATCAGCGGCCACGTGTCGATCTCCGTGTCGAAGCTCCACGAAGGCGGGAAGACGAGCACGAGCTCGCAGGAGAGCTCCTCGCCGTCCGGCGTGACCATCGGCCGCTCGCTCATGCCGACGGTGATCGCAGTGATCGCGGGCCGCTCCGCCGTCGGTTCGACGATCCGCAGGTGGAGCGGCGAGCCCTCCCGCTCAGAGACCGGGTGCCGCCACACCTTCGAGTCCGGCCCGTAGTGCTTGTCGATGTGCGCTTCGATGATCGCGACGTGCAGCGGGTCGCCCCGCAGGCCGTGGTCGGGTTCGACGTCGTCGTAGCGGTGAATGTCCGTCATTGTCCTGGGCAGAGCGCGTCGGGGTTGTCGGGGTCGATCCACACGTCGACCTCGCGGCCGACCTTGTAGTGCTTGAGATGGCGGGGGCCGTAGCAGTGCTCGAACTCCACGGTCCGGCCCTCGACGAAGAACGTGAGCATGACCACGGGCATGCCGAACATCGAGCGTGGCGTGGCCGTGTGGGCCATCACGGTCGCGCGCGTCTTGCGGCCCGTGTCCTTGATGCGCCCCAGCTCGGCGAGCCTGACCTCGAACGGCCCGGGCGGACCGGGCGCCGCCGGCGGTGGTGGCTTCTCGCGCTCAATCCGCGCCTCCGCCTCCGCGGCCTCATCCTCGGCTCGCACGCGCCCGGCGAACGGGTTCGTCAAGCGTCCGACCACCTTGTCGTACGGGTTGGAGGCGTCGGAGACCGCGCGCCGGATCCGCGCCTCGCGCTCCCACGCGCCCTCGTGGGCGTCGTACGCCGCGTCCCAGTCGATCCACAGGTCCGACGGGTCGGCCGGGTTGACGAAGCACGGCACCGGCACGTCCTTCATCAGCCCGTACTGCGGGCGGACGCGCACCTTGTACCAGCGGTTGCCGCCGCCGACCCCACCGCCGGCGAGCCAGGCGGGACCGTCGCGCTGCTCCTCGACCTCGTACGGCTCGCGCCCAGCCACCTCGATCCGCCAGCGCACTCTCAGCGCGAACGTCGTCTCGATCTCCGGCGCACCCTCGCTCCCGTAGTGGTGGGAGCGAACGCTGTGCTTGAGCGAAATCGCACGGGCCGGCAGCCACCCACGCGGGGCGCGACGCAGCAGGCCGGGTCCCATCTCGAAGCCGATGAGCGACCCTACACCGATCGGAGGACTAGAACGACTGTCCATTCGGCCTAAGTCGCAGCACCCCCGTGCCGACAACACGGTTCAACAGGGTTGATAAAGGCAAACCCGTCGCGAGGCGGGGACGCAAAGCTAGAGGTCTCCACGGAGGGAGATAGCTCGGCCGCCAACTTTCAAATTGACTTTGAAAGTGGCACATGGAGGTGCCCTGAATGTCCCAACTCATGCAGTACCGCCGGCCTGGCCGGTGGGCAGTGGCGGCAGTTGCCGCAGTCCTACCGTTCGCGGTCGTCAGCACCGCCGCGCACGCCGTCCCGACGGCCCAGGCGCGCCTCGCGACCGCGGCGTCCAAGACGCCGAATCGCACCGTCACCGCGATCGTCCAGTTCAAGCCGACCTTCAGCGAGAAGGCGGCGACGAAGCTGGTCCGCGCCCACGGCGGCAAGGTCACGAGCAAGGTCCCGTTCATCCACGGCCTGGCCGTCAAGCTGCCGGCCAAGCAGGCGAAGGTCCTCGCGAAGGACGCGCACGTCGTCGGCCTCACGCTCAACTCGCGCGTGCACAGCACCGGCCTCGACGCGAACCGCATCGCGACGAGCTATCCGAAGACCACGCGCGCCGACAAGCTCTGGCAGCGCGGGATCACGGGCGCCGGCATCGGCGTCGGCGTGATCGACACCGGCATCGCCGGTGACCAGCCCGACTTCAAGGACGCCGCGGGCAACTCGCGGATCGTCGCCAACGTCATCACCTCGCCGGGCGCCAAGACGCCGGGCGACGGCTTCGGCCACGGCACGCACGTCGCGGGCATCATCGCCGGCGACTCCAGCCACCGTCCCGTTGGCGACCCGTTCAAGGGCAAGTACGTCGGCATGGCCCCGGGCGCGAACCTGATCGCGATCAAGGCCTCCGACGACGCCGGCAACTCCACCGTCCTGGACGTCATCAACGGCATCGCGTTCGCCGTCGACCACAAGGACCAGTTCAACCTCCGCGTGCTGAACCTGTCGCTCGCCGCGGACACCCAGCAGTCCTACAAGACGGACCCGCTCGACGCGGCCGTCGAGTACGCGTGGCAGAAGGGCATCGTCGTGGTCGTCGCCTCGGGCAACCGTGGCACCGCTGCCGACGCCGTCCGCTACGCCCCTGCCAACGACCCGTTCGTGATCTCCGTCGGCGGCATCGACGAGAGCGCCAACAACGGCCGCGGCGGTCGCGCCGACTGGTCCTCGACCGGTGTCACGCAGGACGGCATCGCCAAGCCGGAGGTCGTCGCCCCGGGCGCCCACATGGTCTCCGTGCTCGCCCCGAGCAGCGCGTTCCAGATCATGTGCCCGAACTGCTCGCTCGGCGGCCAGTACTTCAAGGCCGGCGGCACCTCGATGGCCGCCCCGGTCGTCGCCGGCGCCGTCGCACTGCTCCTGCAGGCCCGTCCGACGCTCACGCCCGACCAGGTCAAGGCGCTGCTCGCCGGCACCGACAAGCCGATCACGGGCAACGCCCCGACGGCCGGCCTGATCGACGTCGAGCGCGCGCTCTACACGCAGCTCAACGCGGTCCCCGCGGTCAACGTGCGGCTCGCGAAGAACCTGCTGATCGACTACGCGAACCGCGCGGGCGTCGACATCAGCCGCTGGACCCGCTCCACCTGGAGCTCGGCGCCCGGCCAGTTCAGCGCCTCGTGGGCTCGCTCCACCTGGTCGTGCGGCACCTGCACCGCCATGGGCGGCGCGATCGACCCGCAGCGCTCCACCTGGAGCCGCAGCACCTGGTCCAGCGCGGGTGAGGACGCCAGCGCCGAGGCCGCGCAGTACGTGCAGCCGGCCGAGGAGGCCGAGGACACCGGCTCGCTCGACGCGCCGATCCCGACCGACGCCACCGAGCTGCCCGCCGACGACGCGACCGCACCCACGCCCACCACCGACGAAGCTCCCGAGGTGGTCCAGTGAGCAACGCCATGAACCGCGCCACCTGGCGCTCCTGCAGCCGCGCCAGCTGGGGCCGCAAGCAGCGCCCGTAGCTCCGTAACTCCAACTCCACCGCATGAGGGGCGGGCGGCGCAAGCCGCCCGCCCCTCGCGCTATGGTCGCGCCGTCATGGCCGACGAAGACCGCGTGGTCATCGAGCATCCCAACCGCCGCAAGGCGTCGTCGCAGCTCGCCCGCCTCGTGGTCATCGTGCTGCTGCTGGTCTCCGCCGCGGTGGTGCTGATCGTGTCGCTCGGCGGCTGGGACACGATCGAGGGCGCGAAGTCCGTGCAGGTCCTCTACATCGTCCTGTACGTCGTCTTCGCCCTGTTCGTCGCGCGCTGGAGCCGCGGCGCGCTGCCGATGATCGCGGCGCTCGCGATCATCCTCGGCATCTTCGGCACGGTCGCCGCCCCCGCCTGGTTCGACCGCGCGAAGGACGGCTTCACCGACCCGGCGATCGCCTCGGACGTGCTCGGGTTGCTGTGCGTCTTGCTCGTGGCGCTGCAGCTCGCGCTGGTGCTGAGCGCGATGATCGGCTTCCGCCAGCAGTGGAACGTCGAGGTCGAGCGCCGGCGTGAAGCAGCGCCCGTCTGAGCGCGGCATCGCCCTCGACCCGCTCGGCCCGTCCGCGCTCGAGGTGGAGCGCTTCCACGACCACAACGTCGTGGTCCCGCGCCACCCGCACCGGCACGACTTCCACGAGCTGTTCTGGACGCACGCGGGTGTCGGGCACCACCTGATCGACGGCGAGCCGTTCCCGGTCCAGCCGGGCACGGTGACGATCGTCGGCCGCGGGCAGGTCCACGTCTTCGAGCGCGCCGTCGGCCTGCACGGCGCGGTCGTGCGCTTCGGGGACGAGCTGCTGCACACGGGCGCGCGCGCCGATCCGGGCTGGCTGCTCGCCCGGCGCGGCACGCGCACGATCGGCGTGCCCGAGGACGCCGCGGGCGCGGTCGACGCCGTCGTCGCCGCGCTCGCCGCCGAGACGCGCCACCCGCCCGATCCGCGCCGCGACGAGATCACCCGCCACCTGCTGCTCACGCTCCTGCTGTGGCTCGAGCGCTGGTACGACGCGGACACCGCGGAGCGCGACGACGCCGACACGGAGCTGTTCCGGCGCTTCGCGACCGTGCTCGAGCGCGACTTCGCCCGCCACCACGACGCCGTGCACTACGCGGACGCGCTCGCCGTTCCGCAACGGACGCTCACCCGCGCGCTGCGGGCGGTGACCGGGAAGGGCACGAAGGAGCTGGTGCGCGAGCGGGTGCTGCTGGAGGCCGCGCGGCTGCTGCGCTTCAGCGACCTCGAGGTCGGCGAGGTCGCGTTCCGCACCGGGTTCGACGACCGCCTGTACTTCTCGCGCACGTTCCGGCGCGCGTACGGAGAAGCGCCCACGGCGTACCGCGCGCGGCAGCGCGGCTGAAAGTCCATACATCGGTCCGGGCGCGCCATACCAACCTGCCGCGCGCGTCCCGATAGTGATGGGCGATGTCCGTGCAGACGCGATCCACGCTCAGCCTCGCGCTGCTGCTCGGCGGGCTGTCCGCGGTCGGGCCGCTGTCGCTCGACATGTACCTGCCGGGGCTGCCGGAGCTCGGGCGGGACCTGAGCGCGTCGGCCTCCGCGACCCAGCTGTCGCTGACCGCCTGCCTGGCGGGGCTCGCGCTCGGGCAGCTCGCCGCGGGCCCGATCAGCGACCGGGTCGGCCGCCGCACGCCCGTCCTGATCGGCTCGGCGCTGTTCGCGGCCGCCTCGCTGGCGTGCGTGTTCGCGCCGTCGATCGGCGTGCTGATCACGCTGCGCTTCCTGCAGGGGATCGGTGGGGCGGCGGGGATCGTGATCGGCCGCGCGGTCGTGCGGGACCTCTACAGCGGCGACGCCGCGGCGAAGCTGTTCTCGTCGCTGATGCTCGTCGGCGGGATCGCGCCGATCCTCGCGCCGGTGTGGGGCGCGCAGGTGCTCGCGTTCACGACCTGGCAGGGCGTGTTCGTCGTGCTGGCCGTCGTCGGCGTGCTGTTGTTGCTCGCGGCGGCGATCGCGCTGCCGGAGTCGCTCGCGCCCGGCCCGCGGGCACGGGCCGACCTGCGCGGGCTGCTGCGGGACAGGCGCTTCGTGGCGCTCGCGCTGTGCAGCGGGCTGATGATGGCCGCGATGTTCGCCTACATCGCCGGCTCACCGTTCGTGCTGCAGACGATCCACGGGCTGAGCGAGCAGGCGTACTCGCTCGTGTTCGCCGTCAACGGCCTCGGCATCCTCGGCGCGTCGTTCGCGTCGCGCCGGCTGATCGGTCGCGTGCGGCCCGCGCAGCTGCTGTCGGCCGGCGTGGCGATGGGGGCGATTGGCGCGGCGACGCTGCTGGCCGCGGTGCTCGCCGACGCACCCGTCGGCGTGTTGCTCGCCGCGCTCTTCCTCGTCGTGTCCAGCATCGGGCTGACGAGCCCGAACGCGACGGCGCTGGCGCTCGCCGATCATCCGCGCAACGCGGGGGCGGCCTCAGCACTGCTCGGCACGAGCCAGTTCCTGCTCGGCGCGGCGGCGGCTCCGCTGGTCGGGTTGGCGGGCGAGCACACCGCGGTCCCGATGGCGGTGACGATCGCCGCACTCGTCACGTTTGCCGCGATCTGCGCGCGGCGCTCCTAAGATAGGCGCGCCGCTGAAGCCCAGGTGGCGGAATGGTAGACGTGGAGGTCTCAAAAACCTCTGTCCGAAAGGGCGTGCGGGTTCGAGTCCCGCCCTGGGCACTACACGGGCGCGCCGCGAGGCGCGCCCGTTCTGTCTCTAGAAGGGCATCTTCCCGCGACCCTTGCGGCCCGCGGCGCCGGACTTGCCGACGGCCTTGCTCGAGGAGTTGAAGGGCTTGCTGAACCAGCGGCCGAGACGGCCAGGGGCCTTGCTCGCGCCGCGGCTCCCCATCCCGAAGACCTTCTGAGACCCGCGTTGGGGGTGCTGCGACAGCCGCGGGGCCAGGAAAGCCAGGATCAGGATGACGACGCAGAGGGCGATTACACCGGCGATGAGCATGGTGTCGCCATACCCAACACCCGCGGCGTTCAGGCCAGGTGGCCCGCCAGGGCGTCAACAAGCGTTGGCGGTCCGACGATCACGCCCGGATTGCTGACACCGACCGGCGGCACGTGCCGCACCTCGAGCCCCGCGCACTCGCAGATGAGCCCGCCGGCGGCCAGGTCCCACGGGTTCAGGCCGTGCTCGTAGTAGGCGTCCAGGCGCCCGGCGGCTGTCCACGCGAGGTCGATCGCGGCGGCACCGAAGCGGCGGATGTCGCGCACCTCAGGCAGCAGCTTGGCGACGACCACAGCCTGTGACCGGCGCACCTCGCTGTCGTAGCCGAAGCCGGTGCCGACCAGCGCCGTCGGCAGGTCCTGCTTGGTCGAGCCGGTGATCTCGCGCCCGTCGAGCGTGGCCGGACCGCCGCGCACGGCGGAGAACAGCTCGTCGCGCTCCGGGTCGTAGACGACGCCGACGACCGTGCCGTCGGCGTCCTCGGCCGCGATCGACACGGCCCACTGCGGCACGCCGAAGAGGAAGTTGACGGTGCCGTCGAGCGGATCGACGACCCAGCGGATCCCGCTCGTGCCCTCGACGTCGCCGCCCTCCTCCCCCAGCACGCCGTCGTCCGGGCGCGCCTCGGAGAGCCGGGTGCGGATGAGGTGCTCGGCGGCGTGGTCGGCCTCGCTCACGAGGTCGGTCGGCGTGGACTTCGCGGAGACGCGCAGGTCCGGGTCGCGGAACGACTGGCGCAGCAGCGCGCCCGCTTCACGCGCGATGCCTTCGGCCAGGAGGCGGAGCTCGCTCATGCGATTTCACCGCTCAACTCGGCGTGGGAAGGAGCCCCTGGGCGAGTTCCCACCGGAGCATGCGAGCGCTCTGCGCGAGTCATGCGGCGACCTCCGGACGATTGGCGGCCCAGTCGCGCACGCCCTCGAGCTGCGCGGCGAGCGAGAGCAGCAGCGCCTCGGCGTCGGGCGGCCCGACCAGCTGGGCGGCGAGCGGGAACCCGTCCGGGGTGAGGCCGGCGGGCACGCTCACGGCGGGCTGGCCCGTGTGGTTGAAGGCGGCGTTGTAGGGCGCGAGACGCGTCATGCCGATCAGCGTACGCAGGCCGCCGCGCCGATCGTACTCGCGCACGCGTGGCGGGCGGCGCGTGAACATCGGCGTGAGCACGACGTCCGCGTGTTCGAAGACGCGGTTGAGCTGCTCGGCGTCCGCGGCGGCCTGGCCGGCCGCCGACCGCGCGACGGCCACGGGGATCGCGGTGCCGATCCGCGCCAGCCCGCGCGCTCGCGGCGACAGCCGGTCGCGGTGGCCGATCTCCGTCGCCATGTCGCCGATCCCGCGCACGAAGCGGGCGAGGATCCGGTTGCCCATCGTCATGCCCCAGTCGAGCTCGCGCACGCTGACCTCGTGGCCGAGCTCGCGCAGCGCGACCGCGGTCGCCTCCACGGCGCCGAGCTGCTCGGCGTCGGGCTTGACGCCGATCGGCGGGAGCCCGGTCGAGATCGCGATCCGCAGGCGCCCGGGATCCGCGCTCGCCGCGTCCGCGAAGGACGGGCCGCCGTCGGCGATCACGTCCATGAGGCGAGCCGCGTCGGCGACCGTGCGCGTGAGCGGCCCGAACACCGCCATGCCCTGGTGCGCGTCGACGTCGGGCGCGCTGGGCACGCGGCCCCGCTGCGGCTTCAAACCGAACAGCCCCGTGCACGCGGCCGGGATGCGGATCGAGCCGGCACCGTCCGAGCCGAGCGCGGCGCTGGCCAGCCCGGCTGCGACGGCGGTCGCGGAGCCGCCGCTGGAGCCACCGCTCGTGCGGTGCGGGTCCCACGGGTTGCGCGTGACGCCGAACGTCGGCGACTCGGTGAACGGCGTCGCCATCAGCTCCGGCACGTGCGTCTTGCCGATGATCACGGCGCCCGCGGCGCGCAGGCGAGCGACCACCTCGGAATCCTCAAGCTCAGGCTGAGGGTCACCGTCGCAGCCGTAGGCCGTGACCTGGCCCGCGACGTGCATGTCGTCCTTGATCGCCAGCACGACGCCGTTGAGCGGCGGCGCGTCCGGCCCGCGCCGCGCGTCGGCGGCATCGGCCTCGGCCAGCGCCTGCTCGGCCAGCACGACGCGGTAGGCGTTCAGCACCGGGTCCAGGCGCGCGATCCGGCTCAGGAAGAGCTCCGTCAGCTCCCGGGAGCTGACCTCCCCCGCGGCGATCAGCTCGACGTGGCGGGTCAGTCCGGCGAAAGCGAGTTCGGCGTGCTCCATGCCCGTCGCACCTTATCCGCCGATGTCTGTGAAGATCGCCGCCCGCATGCCGACGTTCGCCACCGCCGACGAGGTCACCGACGCCGCCCGTGCCGCGCTCCCGGACGAGGTCTGGGAGTACGTCAACGGCGGCGCGGGGACCGAGGTCGTGCTGCGCCGCAACCGCGCGGCGCTGGACGCGCTCCTGCTGAGGGGGCGCGTCTTGCGCAACGTGTCGAGCGTGCGCACGGACACGACGTTCCTGGGCATCCCGCTCGCGTCGCCGGTGCTGCTCGCGCCGATCGGGACGATCGGGCTCTTCGACTCCGGCGGTGCGGCGAGCTGTGCCCGCGCCGCCGCGCGCGCCGGGAGCGCCGCGTTCATCAGCATCCTCTCCACGCCGAGCCTCGAGGAGGTCGCGGCGGCCGCCCCGGACGCGGCGCTGGTCTACCAGCACTACATCCGCGGCGACCGGGGCTGGACGCTGGAGCTCGTGCGGCGCGCGGAGGCGGCCGGCTACCGGGCGCTGTGCCTGACCGTGGACAGCCCGGTCGACGGGCTGCGCGAGCGCGAGCTGCGCCTGCGCTTCGACCGAGGTGCCGCGCAGGCGCAGCCGAACCTCGTCGGCGCACGGCGCGAGCTGCAGGCGGCGGTGACGTGGGACGAGGTCGCGTGGCTCGCCGACGAGACCGCGCTCCCGCTCGTGCTCAAGGGCATCACCCATCCGGGGGATGCCGCGCGGGCGATCGAGGCCGGCGCCGCGGCGATCGTCGTCTCCAACCACGGCGGACGCCAGCTCGATCCGCAGCCCGGAGCGATCGAGGTGCTGGCCGAGGTGGTCGAGGCGGCGGGCGCGCTGGAAGTCGCGGTGGACGGCGGGTTCGTGCGGGGGAATGACGTCGTCAAGGCGCTGGCGCTCGGTGCGCGGGCCGTGCTGATCGGCCGTGCGCTGTGCCTCTCGCTGGCGGCGGGCGGCGAGGACGCGCTGGTCGAGACGTTGCGGCGGCTGCGCGTCGAGACGGAGCGCACACTCGCGCTGCTCGGCGTGACCTGCGCCGGCGAAGTCGCCGCAACGCACGTGATTCGGGCCGATTGGGCCACGCCGCCGCGTTAGCCCGATCGGCCTAACGCGTTAGTCCGATCGGTGGAAGTGATGGATCCCACTCAAAGTGGGGGACCCGCGTCCGATTCACCCGGACATGAGCCGCTCGACCATCACCACCGTGTGCGTCGTCGTGCTCGCGCTGCTGGGCCTCGCGCCCGCCGCGCAGGCCGCCGCACCCATCGCTGAAACCGAATCCATCACCGATGGGTCCGTCACTGACATCGCCGTCGACGCCGAAGGCCGCCGCTACCTCGCGGGCGGCTTCTCGATGGTCGGGCCGCGTGTCGGTCACGGCCTCGCGCTGACGACGACGGACGACCAGCCGGACCTGCGCTCGGCGGACGTCACCGGCAGCTACATCCGCGCGGTCGTCGCGGACGGCAGCGGTGGCTGGTACGTGGGCGGGCTCTTCACGCACGTCGGCGGCGTCCCGCGGCGCAACCTCGCGCACATCCTCGCCGACGGCACGGTCGACCCCGCGTTCGATCCGAGTCCGAACAACTATGTGATGTCGCTGGCGCTCAGCGGCACCGGGCTCTACGTCGGCGGCGCGTTCACGCTCGTCGGCGGCCAGACGCGCAACCGGATCGCCGCCCTCGACACCTCTACCGGCCTGGCCACGAGCTGGAACCCGAGCGCCAACGGCGTCGTCGAGACGCTGACGGTCTCGGGCTCGACCGTCTATGTCGGCGGCTCGTTCACCTCCGTCGGCGGCCAGACGCGCAACCGGATCGCCGCACTTGACACCACCACCGGCCTGGCCACGAGCTGGAACCCGAACGCCAACAGCTCCGTCTTCGCCATCAGCGTGAGTGGCGCGACCGTGTACGCCGGCGGCGCGTTCACCAGCATCGGCGGCCAGACGCGCAACCGGATCGCCGCGCTCGACCCGAGCGGCACGGCCACGAGCTGGAACCCGAACGCCGACAACACCGTGCGCGCGCTCGCGGTCGACTCCGGCGCGGTGTATGCCGGCGGCCAGTTCACCAACGTCGGCGGCGCGCCCCGCAACCGCGTCGTCAAGCTCGATCCGATCACCGGCGTGGCCGACCCGGGCTGGAACGCGAACGTCAGCGAGTGGGTCTACTCCCTCGCGCTCGACGGCGGCTCGCTGTACATCGGCGGCCGCTTCCCGGCGGTCGGAGGGACGGCGCGGAATCGGCTCGCGCGGGTGGACACCACCACCGGCGCCCTCGACAGCTGGAACCCCAACACGTCGGACCTCGTGTACGCCGTGGCCGTGGACGGCTCGAAGGTGTACGCGGGCGGCACCTTCGAGATGGCCGGCGCGGGCTTGGCGGTGCGCGAAGGCCTCGCGCGCCTGAAGGCCGACGGCACGCTCGACACCGGTTGGGTCCCGCCGACGGCGGACGGACCGATCAACACGGTCGACGTGGCCGGAGACGCCGTCTTCATCGGCGGCACGTTCCTCACGCTCGACGGCCAGGCGCAGCAGCGGATCGCGAAGCTCGACGCCGCCACGGCCAGCGTGCGGCCGTGGAACCCGCTGATCGCGAACGGCGTGGTCCTCACGGTCACGGCCGCGGGCGGCAAGGTCTACTTCGGGGGCAACTTCACGACCGTCGGCGGTGCGTCACGCAGTCAGCTCGCCCGTGCCGACGTCGACGGCTCCGGTGCGGTGGACACGGGCTGGAACCCGCCGACGGGGCCGCTCGGCGGCAGCACCTACCCGATCCGCGCGATCACGGTGGCCGGGGGCCACGTGTACTACGGAGGCCAGTTCCAGGTCAGCGACCCGAACGTGGCCGTGCACCTCGTGCGCGTCTCCGCGGTCGACGGCACCCTCGACGCGTCGTGGACGCCCGCGCTCGGCAGCTCGAACCCCAACGACGGCGAGACGGTCCACGCGATCCACGTCGTCGGCGCCGCCGTCTACGTGGGCGGCTCGTTCACGACTCCGGTGGTGAACCTGGCGAAGCTCTCGGCCACGACCGGCGTGGTCGACGGCAGCTGGGCGCCGGCCCCGGACGCGGAGATCACCGCGCTCTCCAGCGACCGCGCGGGTCGCCTGCTCGCGGGTGGCGTGTACACGTCGATCGGCGGCTCCACCCGCGCGAACCTCGCGCGCCTGCTGCCGTCGGGTGCGCTCGACCCGAGCTGGGACACGAACGTCACCGACGCCGTGCAGACGATCGCGCGCGTCGGCGCGTCGGTCGCCATCGGCGGCGCGTTCACCACGGCGAACGCGCTCTCCGTCCACGGCTACGGGCGCGTCGAGCTGCCCTCGGGCCGGCTGCGGCTGACCACCGCGGGTGACGCGGGGACGTTCGGCTTCACGGTCGACGGCGGCGCGGTCGCGACGGGTGTGCATGCCCTCGAGCCGGACACCTACGTGATCAGCGAGACCGGCGCGTCCGCGTACGGCGTGAGCTACGCGTGCCGTGACCACGACGGTGCGGGTGCCGTCGTCGCCTCGGGCACGGGTGCCGGCCCGGTCAACGTGCCGATCGCCCTGGGTGACCAGGTGCGCTGCGTGTTCACCAACACGGCCCCGGTGCCGCCGGCACCCACTCCGACGCCGGAGCCACCGGTCGCCCCGACGCCCACGCCGGAGCCGCCCGCGCCGACGCCCGCTCCGCCGGTCGCCAAGCCGGCCACGGACGCGGTGATCGGCGCGAAGACGGGCGGGCGCGTGACGATCAAGGGCGGCGGCGTGTTCCGCGACGGCACCGTGCTCACCAAGACGACCATCGTCGACACGACGAAGGGCTTCCTCGGGATCCTCGCGGGCCGTGAGCGGATCACGGTCTCACGCGGGCAGTTCACGCTCGAGCACGGGAACGCGATCACGCTGCGCACCCAGGGCGCGAAGGGCTGCGCGCGGCGGCTGCTGAAGGTCGCGACGGCGGCGAACGTGACCGTGGTCGGGCGCGCCTCCTCCTCGACGGTCACCGGTGGCAGCGCGCGCTGGATCACGATCGACACCTGCGCCGGGACGCTGACGAAGGTCTACGCGGGCAGCGTGAAGGTGTGGAACGCCAAGACCGGCAAGACGGTCACCGTGCGCGCGGGCAAGACGCGCTTCGTCGCGCGTTAGCCGCTGCGTCTGGGCGGCTCCGCGCGGGCCGCGAGCGGCGCCTCACCCGCGCGGTACGGATCGGGCTCGGGCGGGAGCGGGCGGCGCGGGCGCAGGCCGGCGGCGAGCATCAGCACACCGCCCGCGAGCAGGATCAGCGGCCAGATGAAGAGCGTCTCGCCGCGCGCTGCGGCGACGATGAACAGGATCAGGTTGGCCGCGCCGAGGTAGGCGGGGCCGGGTGAGCGGTCCAGCGCCCCGAAGGCGACGAGGCCGAGGCCCGCGCCGAGCACGACGACCTCGAAGAACCCGGGCAAGCCGTCCCCGGACGCGATCGCGAGCCACGCGATCGCGAGGCCGGCGGCGTCGATCAGCACCTCGGCGTGCCGGCGTGCCGTCAGCCGGAGCGCGAGCGCCGCCAGCACGAGCGCTCCGGCGTAGGCGAGCAGCAGCCAGCGCGCGAACGTCGCCCCCGCCACGGCCTCGATCGCGACCCCACCGAGGATCGCCGCCACGAGCAGCGAGATGGCGCTGTTGCGCGCGAACGCGGGCCACAACGCGAGGCCGCCCGCGACGATCGAGACCGTCACCAGCACCCAGGTCGGCGGGATCTCGTCCAGCGCGCCGCCGAGCGCGACCAGCAGCCCGCCATAGAGCAGCGGCAGGCCCGTGCACAGCAGCACCGACTGGTACGCGGGCGGCTCCCCCTGCTCGTTGGGCGCCTGCGCGCCGAGCCAGAACAGCAACGCGCCGGGAACGAGCAGCAGCGCCGCGTCGACGCCGATCGGCAGCGTCTCCTGCAGGCGCAGCACGGTGAGCGTGATCCCGACCGCCAGCGACACCCCACCCGCGGCGATCAGGGGCCCGCGATGCGGCGGGGGCCGCAACAAGTCGCGCAGGCTCATCAGAATCAGCCTATATGCCCGACCTCGTGCTCACCGAGGATCGCGACGCGGTCCGCCACGTCATCCTCAACCGCCCCGACAAGCGCAACGCCTTCAACGAGGAGCTGATCCTCGCGCTGGGCGTCGCGCTCCGCGCCGCCGCCGACGACCCGGGAGTCCGGGTGGTCGTGCTCCGCGGCAACGGCCCGGTCTTCTCGGCCGGCATGGACGTCGCCACCCTCGGCCGCGTCGGCGCCGAGCCGTCCCGGTTGCGTGAGTTCCGGCGGGATTGCCTGTCGGTCTGGAACCTGTGCGAGGAGATGACCAAGCCGACGGTGTGCGTCATCCACGGGGTGTGTCTCGGCGGCGCGCTGGAGCTGGCGTTGGCCTGCGACCTGCGCGTGATGGCCGAGGACGCGGTCGTCGGGCTCCCGGAGACGCGTCTAGGGCTCGTGCCCGACGTCGGCGGGTCCTCGCGGCTGCCTCAGGTGGTGGGTGTCGGGCGGGCGAAGGAGCTGATCCTGACGTCGCGCGTGATCGGGGCGGTCGACGCGGAGCGGTACGGGCTCGTCAACCGGGTGGGTGGGATGCAGGTGGCAAGCGGTTTGGTCGACGAACTGCTCGGGTGCGCGCCCGTGGCGGTCGGGTTGGCGAAGCGGTTGATCGATGCGAGCGCCCGGCCCGCCTTGTCGACGACGTTGGAGCTCGAGGTGGCGGCGCAGGAGTTGTGCGTGCGCACGTCGGACGTGCGCGAAGGGGTTGCGGCGGCGTTGGAGAAGCGGGCGCCCGTTTGGCGCGGCGAGTAAGTGGGCCTGGTCTGGGTGCGGGGCGTTTAAGGCATGCACCGATAGGGGTGAGACGGGCCTCGCGGCCGGGAAGGGGGCGCGCGATGGTCGAACTCGCGAGCGAGGGACAGGGGGTGTGTCCGGAAACGTCCGCTGAGCGGGAGTTTCCGGACACACCCCCACCAACGCGCCAACTCGAACGGTGGTTTGCGCTCGTTTCCGGCCGATGCGCGATCGACCACGTTCGCGCCCACCCTCCTCGGTGCCCGCCGTTCGCCGGCGCTCAGCGAACGGCCGTCGGAGAGCGCTTCCCCTTCCGCGCGGCGAACAACTTCGCCTTGACCAAGTACGCCCTCCCGGCCTTCACCTTCACCGGCTGCTTGCGACCCTTCACGGCCAGCGACACCGTCCCTCGCCCCACCTCGGTCAGCGTCCCGTCACACCGATCCGTCGTGTTGAACGTGGCGGACCGAGCCGTCCCCACACTCGCCGCGCCCAACGCTCGGTAGTAGCCCTTGACGACCATCGAGATCGACCGCACGACCGTTCCCTTCGCCGGGTTCCCCACGCACCGCGACTCCGCGCCCGGGGGCGTGAGCAGCGCGACGTCGGTCGCGATCGCGGCGGCCTTGGCCTTCGCGCGCTGCTGCTTGATGCGGAAGATCGCGGCCTTCATCTGCGCCGACTGCTGCTTGGCGCGGCGGTCGTTGGCCGCGAAGCTGTTCGCCGCCGACTCGATCTTGACCGTGCCCTTGCGGGTGTCGACCTCGGAGCCGAGCGGGATCTCGGCGGAGCCCTTGAGCGGGATGAACGTGCCCGTCTGGAAGGGCGCTCGGAGGCCGCTGAAGCCGAGCGCGGTGCGGGTCGGGAGCTTGACGAACACTTCACCGGCCACGACCTGGACGACGCTGGTCTCCCCCGGCTTGGGCGGCACGTTGCCGGGTGGCAGCACGTCGCAGACGTTGCCGACGCCGTCGGCGTCACCGTCGGCCTGGTCGCTGTTGGCGACGTCCGGGCAGTTGTCGGTGGCGTCGGGCACGCCGTCGCCGTCGCGGTCGATCACCGGCGGGGGCGGCGGAGCATCGACGACGAAGTCCGCTCGCGCCGGGGAGCGGTTGTCCGCGGCGCCGTACACGTCGACCGCGAACACGGCCAGCGAGTGCGCACCCGGCGCGAGCCCGGCGAACGAGGACGGGTTCTTGCAGGGCGCGAACTCGCCCTTGTCGATCGCGCACATGTAGGACGCGTTCTCGACGGTCGACGCGAACGTGACGGTCGAGCCGGAGACGGACGCGATCGAGGTGTCCGGCTGGCGCACGGTCGAAAACGCGATGTCGTCGATGTCGAGCTCGTAGACCTCGCTGCCGGTGGCGGGGTTGCCGTAGACCGTCGAGATCGTCGGCTTGCCGTCGAAGTCCGCGAGCACGACGGGCACCCAACCGGTGGTCGGCCCCTTGATCGTCTGCTCCGGGATCGCGCACGCGCTCTCCATCGGGCAGGCGCCGAAGGTCACGGCGTTGCCCGCGGGCAGGCGGACGAAGAACTCGACGATGGCCTGCGGCGCCTGGAACTGGATGTATGGATAGCCGCACTTCACCGGCATGAACGCGCCGCCGTCCCAGCCGCCGGCGGCCACGCCGGTGCCGCCGCACTCGCTGGAGACGGACGCCCCGCCCTCCTCGAAGAAGCCGCTCTGGCCGCCCTTGAACTTGATGACGTACGGCGACTGCGCAGCCGCGGGCGCGGCGAACACGCCGAGCAGCGCCACGACCAGCACGACGACGCGGCTCATCGCGCCGACCGCGCCGCGAACAGCTGTGCCTTCACCAGGTAGGACCGCCCCGCCGGCACGCGCACGGTCCGCTTGGTCTCACGGTCGTACACCGCGACGCGGCCCTTGCCGACGTCGGTCCGGGTGCCGTCGCAGCGGTCACGGGTGGCCCAGGTGGCGTCCGGGGCGGTGGTGATCGCGGCGCCGCCGATCACGCGGAAGAAGCCCTTCTCGGTCGTCGCGGTGAGGCTGCGCACGGTGTTGCGGGAGCGGCCCTTGATCGGGCCGGAGCGACTGGAACGGGCACAGGCCGCCTCGGCGCCCGGCGCCGACTGCAGGACGAGGTCGGTGGAGACCGACGCGCTCGTGCCGCGCTTGGCGCGCTGCTGGCGGATCTGGAAGATGCCGGCCGAGAGCTTCGCGCTGCGCTCGGCCCCGCGGCCGTTGAGCTCGGACGCCATCGCGACCGTGCCCTTGCGGGTGTCGACGGTCGAGCCGACCGGCACCGACGCCTGGCCCTTGAGCGGCACGAAGCCGTCGCCGGCCTGCTTGAAGGACCGCGAGGACGACGGCAGCTTCACGTACACCTCGCCGGAGACCACGTCGAGGTTCACGCGCTCGCCCGCGACCGGGTCGAGCGTCCCGGGCTGGCCCACCTCGCAGGCGTCGCCGACGCCGTCCGAGTCCCCGTCCGCCTGACCGGCGTTCGCCGCGGAGACGCAGTTGTCCCGCGCATCCGGCACGCCGTCGCCGTCACCGTCGGGAGCCACCGGCGCGGGTTGGGGCAACGGCGGCGCCGCCACGGTCCAGTCGTACGTCGCGGGCGTCGCGTCGACGCGTCCGTACGGATCACGCATGGCGACCGTGAACGTGTGATCGCCGACCGGCAACCCGCCCGCGACGAACGGCGCCCGGCACGGCGACGACGCGCCGTCCAGCGTGCACACGAACCCCGTGTCGGGTTGGTTGCCGACGAACACGAACCGCGAGCCGTCGAACGACAGGATCTCCGTGTCCGGCTGCTCGACGTCGCTGTAGGCGATGTCGTCGACCCGGAAGACGCACCCGCACGAGATGGTCACCGAGCGGATGTCCGCGCCGGTCAGCACGACCGCACGGCCGAACGCTCCCGTCCCGAAGAACGTCTCCTCGTCGACGACGACGTCCCCCGACCGCGCCGTGACCTCGAGGCTCGACTCCGACGACGTGTCCATCGAGAGCCAGAACGCGACGCTCGTCTGCGGGCGGCTGAACGCGACGTCGAGGTCGGCGAAGAACACCGTCAGGCCCTGCTCGCTCGCGTGCCCCGACCCGATGCCCGCGCACGCCAGCGGCTCGGGCGCGGCGAACGACGCCGCCCCCGACGTGCAGTCCAGCGACGTCGTCATGGTCACGCCCGGGTAGAACGCGCCGTCGACGGCCTCGGCCTCGGGGTCCAACGCCTCGAAGTCGAGCACCGTCGGCGGCGGAGCCAGCGCCGCCTGCGCCGGCGCGGCGAAGGCCAGCGCGGCGAGGACGGCGAGGACTACGAGCCTCACTTGCAGGACTCGAGCTTGCTCGCCGTCCCGACCTGGATGCAGCGCGTCTGCCGCGCCCCGAGCCCGCTCGACTTGACCGGCCACTTGAAGTAGCTGCCGGTCGCGCCGAACTGGTAGTCGCCCCGGCCGGTGCGGCCCAACGTCACGCGCAGCTCGATGTTCGACCCCGCCCGCACGGTCTTGCCCGCGAGCTTGGTCAGCACGAGCCGGCCGGTCTTCTTGGCCGTCACGACTTGGGAGCCGCAGCCCTTGCACTTGACGACGACGCGGGCGCCCTTGGGCACGCGCTCGATCGCCAGGCGCGAGATCTCGATGCCGCCGCCCGCCGGCGTCCAGCTCAGGCTCGGCGCGACCTTCAGCTCGGGCGCACAGCCACCGAAGCGCTCCACGCCGGGCACGTCCGGGCACTTGTCGAGCTCGTCCAGGACCCCGTCGTCGTCCTTGTCGAAGAACACGTCGGCCTTGAACGCGATCGCCCCGCCGACGGCACCGACGCCGCCGACCTGGATCGTGTAGTTGCGCTTGCCGGCGAGCACGAGCCGGAGCGGCTCCGCGGCGGTCGTGCAGTCGACCATGCGCGTGATCTGCGAGGCGTCGTTCCACTCGTAGACGGCGACGGCCACCGGGAAGGCGGCGGTCGCGCTCAGCTCGACACCGCCGGAGAACTTCGGCGGCAGGTCGTACCAGACGGTCTTGCCGAAGATCGTGCCCTTGCACGCCGTGTTCTCGGTCGTGCCCCCGCCGAGCGGCAGGCCGTCACGGCTCGGGTTGAACAGATCGGGCTGCGTCGTGGCCTCGGTGGTGTCCACCGTGGTGGTGAACTCGGCCCGGTCGATCGGGCTGGAGGCGAGATACGGGTCGTTCGGCGGCGGTGCGGCCACGGCCGGAGCAGCGAAAGCCGCGAGGGACAACGCGGCGGCGAGGAAAGACGGGGCGATGCGCATCGCCCCGCACTCGAACACACTCAGCCGCTGAGGTCAATCACTCCCAGGAGTGACCGACAAGCACCGGTTCCGGGTGCAATGCGACGCCGAACCGCTTCTGCACGCCGTTGGCGATCTCCCGCGCCAAGTCCATCAGCTCTGCCGTGGTCGCCTCGCCACGGTTGATCAAGGCCAACGTGTGCTTGCTGGAGATGCCCGCACGTCCGTCTCCGTACCCCTTCGGGAACCCGGCCCGGTCGATCAGCCACGCCGCGGACGTCTTGATCCGGCCGTCGGGCTCCGGCCAGCCCGGCGGATCGCCCGGGATCCGCGCCCACTCCTCGTGGCTGAGGATCGGGTTGGTGAAGAACGAGCCGGCGCTGACCGAGTCCGGGTCGCCCTCGTCGACGACCATGCCCTTGCCGCGCCGGAGCCCCAGCACCGCCTCGCGCACGTCGGCCAGCGGCGCCCGCCCGCCGACCGGCACGCCCAGCGTCCGGCACAGCTCCGCGTAGGTCAGCGGGCCCGACTCTTCGCTCTCGGGCAGCCGGAACGCGACCGCGAGCACGGTCCAGCGCGTCCGGTACTTGAAGACGCTGCGCCGGTAGTCGAACTCGCACTCGGCCGCGCTCATGGTCCGCACCGCGTCGCGCTCGCGGTCGTACACGCGCACCCAGGCGATGGTCCCGGACACGTCCTGCCCGTAGGCGCCGACGTTCTGGATCGGCGTCGCGCCGGTCGAGCCCGGGATGCCGGAGAGGCACTCGACGCCCTGGCGCCCCGCGGCGACGGCCTGCGCGACGAAGGCGTCCCACGGCTCACCGGCCTGCACGATCATCAGCCCGTTCTCATCCTGCACGCCGCTCGTGCGCACGAGCACGACCGTGCCCGGAAGGTCGGCGTCGGCGACGACGACGTTCGAGCCGCCGGCGAGCACGAGCGTCGGGTCCTCGCGCACGGCGGCGACGAGCTCCGGCTCGGTTTCGACGGTGACGACCCGCTCGGCGGAGCCGCCCAGGCGCAGCGTGGTGAGGGCGGCGAGCCGCATGCGCCGCCTCAGGCTATAAGGTGCTCCGCCAGTGGCACCTGTCGTCCTCCTGGCTGGGGGTACCGGAGGCGCGAAGCTGGCCCGTGGCCTGCTGGACGAGCTCGGGCCCGAACTGGTCGTCATCGCCAACACCGGCGACGACGTCGAGATCTACGGCGCGCACGTCAGCCCCGACCCCGATCTCATCACGTTCTGGCTTGCGGACCAGATCGACGAGCGTGGCTGGGGCCTCGCCGAAGACACGTTCCACGCGATGGACCAGCTGCGCGCCCTCGGCGAGGAGATCTGGTTCAACCTCGGCGACCGCGACCTCGCGATCGGCCTGCACCGCGCGCAGCGACTCGCGGCCGGTGGCCGGCTCACGCACGCGATCGACGAGCTGCGGCGCGCGTTCGACGTGCCCGCCCGCGTGCTCGTGCCGACGGACGCGCCGCTGCGCACGTTCATCCGCAGCAGCGGCTCCTGGCACGCGTTCCAGGAGTTCATGATCCGCGTCAAGGGCCCGCTCGAGGACGTCGAGTACCGGGTCGAGCAGACGCCGGAGCCGACGGCCGAGGCGCTGGAGGCGATCCGCGAGGCGAGCGCGATCATCGTCGGGCCCTCCAACCCCGTGCTCTCGATCGACCCGATCCTCGCCGTGCTCGGCGACGCGATCCGCGAGGCGTCCGCGCCGGTCGTCGCGGTCTCCCCGCTCGTGCGCGGCGCCGTGCTCAAGGGCCCGACCGCCGACTGCCTCACCTGGGCCGGCCAGACGCTGGACTCGGACGGCATCGCCGACCACTACGGCGACCTCATCGCCGGCCTCGTGGCCGACGAGCGGACGGACCTCGTCGCCACGCTCGAGACGGACGTGGAGCTGAGCGACGCCGAGTCGCGCCGCCGCGTCGCGAGCGAAGTTCTGGAGTTCGCCGCCGCGCTAGCGTGACGGCCCGATGCGGACCGTCGCCCTCCTCCCCGTCAAGTCCTTCGGCATGGCCAAGCAGCGCCTGGGCCACGCCTTCCCTGACCGTCCCGCGCTCGCGGCCGCGATGGTCGCCGACGTGCTCGAAGCGCTCGCCGCGGTGCCGTCGCTGGACGGCGTGATCGTCGTGACCGCCGAGCCGATCGCCGCCGACATCGCAGGCAGGATGGCGGCGCGCGTCGTGCACGACCCCGAGGAGTCCGGCCAGTCGGACGCCGCCGCGCGCGGCATCGCCGCCGCCCTCGAGGACGGAGCGCAGCGCGTCCTGCTCGTCCCCGGCGACTGCCCCGCGCTCGACCCCGAAGAGGTGGAGGCGCTGCTCGCCCGCACCGCGCCGGTCGTGATCGTCCCCGACCGCCACGGCACGGGCACCAACGCGCTCCTGCTCAGCCCGCCCGACGTGATGACGCCCGCGTTCGGCGAGGGCTCGTTCGAGCGCCACTCGCGGCTCGCGCGCACCGCCGGCACCGAGCCGGAGGTCGCGGACGTGCGGACGCTCGGCCTCGACGTCGACACGCCGGACGACTTCGCCGCGCTCAAGCGCGCGCTGGCGACCTTCCCGGGCGGCGCCGTCCGCACCCGCGCGCTCCTCGACGAAGCCGTCGCAGCTTGATCGAGCTCCTCGCGCTGCCGGGCCTCCCCGAGGTGCGCCCCGGCGACGACCTCGCGCAGCTGATCATCGCCACCGGCACCGAGCTCACCAGCGCCGACACGCTCGTCGTCGCCCACAAGGTCGTCTCGAAGGCCGAGGGCCGGCTCGTCGACCTCGCCGACGTCACGCCTGGCCCCCGTGCCCGCCAGCTCGCCGCCGACCACGGCAAGGACCCGCGCCACGTCGAGGTGGTCCTGAGTGAAGCCGCGCAGCTCGTCCGCGCCGACGGCGGCCGGCTCATCTGCCGCACCCGCCACGGCTTCGTGTGCGCGAACGCGGGCGTCGACCAGTCCAACGCGGCCGAGCCGGACCAGCTCATCCTGCTCCCGATCGACCCCGACGCATCCGCCCGCGCGCTGCGCGCCGCGCTCCCGGGCCACCCCGCGGTCGTGATCACCGACTCCTTCGGGCGCGCCTGGCGCACGGGTCAGTGCGAAGTCGCGATCGGCGTCGCCGGCCTCAAGCCGCTCGAGGACTGGCGCGGCCTGCCCGACACGGCCGGCCGTGAGCTGCACGCGACCGTGATCGCGATCGCCGACGAGGCGGCCGCGGCGGCGGACCTGGTCCGAGGCAAGGACTCCCGCGAGCCCGCCGTCCGTGTTCGTGGCCTACAGAGACACATCACGACGGACGACGGACCCGGGGTTGCTCCACTCGTGCGCAAGTTAGAAGACGACCTGTTCCGCTGATCAAGGGACATGGGGTCTCCCCCTGTCGAACAGGCGTCCAGTCGCCCCTTGCCGAACGTTTACTTGCCGATGTAGGGGGCAAGCAGTTCCCCAATCAAGGCACACGGAGGTGCCCTGACAGTGTCGAAATTCACTTCAAGCCGCGCGCGCCGGAGCGCCGTAGCGGCTCTAGTAGCTGTAGCGGTACCCCTGACCGCGGCGACCGCCGCCAATGCCGCGCCGAATGCCGCCGCGCGCCTCGCCTCCACGGCGAAGAAGTCCCCGAACCAGTCGGTCACGGCGATCGTCCAGTTCAAGGTGTCCGAGGCCAAGGCGAAGCAGATCGTCAAGGCGCACAAGGGCAAGATCACGGACAAGCTTCCCGCCGTCCAGGGCTACGCCGTCAAGCTCCCGGCCAAGCAGGCCAAGGCGCTCAAGAGCGTCAAGGGCGTCCTGAACGTCACGCTCAACAGCAAGGTCAAGACGACCAGCTTCTCCCCGGAGCTGCTCGCCACCAACTTCCCGAAGACGACCGGCGCCGACCAGGCGTGGGCGCAGGGCATCACCGGCAAGGGCGTCGGTGTCGCCGTCATCGACTCCGGCATCAACGGCGACATCTCGGACTTCACGAACGCCGACGGCTCCTCGCGCGTCACGAACGTGATCTCGAACCCGGGCGCCACGACCGCGGGTGACCCCGTCGGCCACGGCACGCACGTCGCCGGCATCGTCGGCGGCAACTCGTCCTTCCGCACGGACGGCCTCGCGGGCAAGTACACCGGCATCGCGCCGGAAGCCGACCTGATCGCGATCAAGACGTCCGACGACGTCGGCGAGTCCACCGTCGTGGACGTCATCAACGCGCTGCAGTTCGTCGTCGACCACAAGGACGAGCTCAACATCAAGGTCGTGAACCTGTCGGTGTCCTCGGACACGCCGGGCTCCTACCTGACCGACCCGCTCAACGCGGCCGTCGAGTTCACCTGGCACGCCGGCATCGTCGTCGTGTCCGCCGCCGGCAACCGCGGCGACGCGGCCGACGCCGTCCAGTACGCGCCGGGCAACGACCCGTACGTGATCTCCGTCGGCGCGACCGACGAGACCGAGACGGCCAACCCCGCCGACGACACGCTCGCGTCCTTCTCGAGCCGCGGCGTCACGCTCGACGGCTTCAACAAGCCGGACGTCGTCGCCCCGGGCGCGAAGATCGTCGCCCCGCTCGCCGCGGGCTCCGCGTTCTCCACGCTCGCCCCCGCGACCAGCATCTTCGAGGGTGGCCAGTACATCCGCATCGGTGGCACCTCGATGGCCGCCCCGGTCGTCGCCGGCGCCGCCGCCCTGATCCTCCAGGCCCGCCCGGACCTGAACCCGGACCAGGTCAAGCAGCTCCTGACCACCAACGTCAACGCGACCGCCAACGCCGGCGGCGAGCTGAGCATCCCGGCCGCGCTCGCCGCGCAGCCGACCGCCAAGGGCGCCAACCAGGGCCTGACGCCGAACACCTCCGTCGCCAACGCGCTGGCGCTGTCCGGCATCGACCCGACCCGCGCCACCTGGACGAAGGCCACGTGGACGAAGGCGACCTGGACCAAGGCGACCTGGACCCGCGCGACCTGGACCAAGGCCACGTGGACCGCCGGCGCGACCGGCACGACCGCCCCGTGGGCCCGCGCCACCTGGACCTGCGCCGCGTGCGAGAGCGCCGGCGACGGGATCGACCAGACCAAGTCCACCTGGAGCAAGTCGACGTGGAGCAAGTCCACGTGGTCCCGCAGCACGTGGTCGAGCGTCGAATGGTGAGCCTCGACGAACGCGCCACCTGGGGCGGTAAGTGAACCCCCCGGCGTAGAGATGACACCGCGAGCGGCCAAACAGGGCCGCTCGCGGCGCTTAACGGCTCAAAACGGCACGTTCGCGGCCGATCAAGGGGACGTGGGTATCCGTGCCATCCGCAAGATCGAGCCGATCTGGGGCCTCATCGCCGTTCTCTCGACGATCTCGGTCGTGCTCTACTTCGCGTTCGTCCGGGACTTCCACGCGATGCAGACGCCCGAGATCGCGTGGTACGTCATCGCGGTGCTCGTGCTGCTCACCGAGCGCTTCCCGGTCGAGCTCGAGTTCCGCCGCAGCTCGCACTCGTTCTCGCTGACCGACATCCCGCTCACGGTCGCGCTCGTCTTCACGACCGGCTCGCACGCCTTCTGGGCGATCGTCGGCGGCTCGCTGGTCGCGCTGCTGCTGCGCCGCCTGCCGCTGATCAAGTTCTGCTTCAACGTCGCCCAGATCGCGCTCGTGGCGAACGTGATGCTCGTCCTGGTGCACCTCGCGTCCGGGATCGACGACGACTTCGGCCCGCTCGCGTGGGCCGCCGTCCTCGCCGCCACGCAGCTCGGCGGCGTGCTCACGATCGCGCAGATCCTCGCCGCGATCGTCCTCACCGAGGGCAGCGTCTCGCGCGAGCAGGTGCGCCAGATGTTCGGCATGGACTTCTTCGTGACGCTCACCGGCACGACGATGGCGCTCGTCTCCTCGATCCTCTGGATCGAGCGCCCGGAGGCCGCGCCGCTGCTGCTGCTCCCGATCCTCGTCGCCTTCATGGGCTACCGCGCCTACGTGCACGAGCGCCAGGGCCACGAGAAGGTCAAGTTCCTCTACGAGGCCAACCGCACGCTGTCGGAGTCGCCCGAGGTCGCGATCGCGCTCGAGGGGCTGCTCGAGCGCGCGCTCGGCGCCTTCCGGGCCGAGCAGGCCGAGGTCATCCTCTTCGCCGGCGACGGCGGCGCGCCGCTGCGCACCGGCCTCGGCCCGGGCAGCGCCCGCGAGGCGATGGCGCCGATGGACCACGCCGCCGCGGTCGCCCTGCGCGACCTGGCTGAGCAGAACGACGTCGCGCTCGCGCTCGCCGAGCCGTACCCGGCCACGATCGCCGCCTACCTCGCCGACCGCGGGGTCCGCCACGGCATGCTCGGCGTGCTCCGCGGCGAGGACCGCGTGATCGGCACGCTCATGCTGGCCAACCGCTACGGGCTCTCCCGCGGCTTCACCGGCGGCGACCGCGCGCTGTTCGAGACGCTGGCCGCGAACGCGTCCGCCGCGCTCCAGTTCGACCGCCTCGAGCAGGCCGTGACCGAGCTGCGCGACCTGCAGGACCAGCTCACCCACCAGGCGCACCACGACCCGCTGACCGGGCTCGCGAACCGCACGCTGTTCTCCCAGCGCGTGCGCGAGGCGCTCGAAAAGGGCGGCGCGGACAAGGTCGCCGTGATGTTCATCGACCTCGACGACTTCAAGGGCGTCAACGACACGCTCGGCCACGCGATCGGCGACGAGCTGCTGCGCGGCGTCGCCTCCCGGCTCGTGCGCTCCGTCCGCAAGGAGGACGTCGTCGCGCGCCTCGGCGGCGACGAGTTCGCCGTGCTCGTGCAGCGCGACCAGGACGTCGAGCTGGGTGCCGCGGAGCTCGCCGAGCGCACGCTCGAGGCGTTCCTCGCGCCCGTCCAGGCCGGCGACAAGCCGCTCAACGTGTCGCTCTCGATCGGCATCGCCGCCTCCCAGCACAACCGCACCGCGACCGACGAGCTGCTGCGCGACGCCGACGTGGCCATGTACGAGGCCAAGGAGGGCGGCAAGCGCCGCCACGCGGTGTTCACCCCCGCGATGCGCGACTCGATCGTCCGCCGCCATGGTCTCAAGGAGGAGCTGGCCCGCGCGATCGAGCAGCGCGAGCTGATGGTCCAGTACCAGCCGATCGTGGACATCGAGACCGGCAAGACGGTCTCGGTCGAGGCGCTCGTGCGCTGGAACCACGCCTCGCGCGGCCGCATCCCGCCGGTCGAGTTCATCCCGCTCGCCGAGGACACGGGCCTGATCGTGCCGCTCGGCCGCTATGTGCTCGAGGAGGCCGTCCAGTCGGTCGTCGAGCGCTCGGACACGCTGCTGGTGCAGGTCAACCTGAGCGCGATCGAGCTCGAGCACCCCGACCTGATCCCGACGATCCAGGACGTGCTGCGGCGCAGCGGCATCGCCCCGGAGCGGCTCGTCCTGGAAGTGACCGAGACCCTGCTCGTCAAGGACGCCGAGCGCGGCGCCGAGACCCTGCAGCAGCTGCGTGACCTCGGCGTCCAGCTCGCGCTCGACGACTTCGGCACGGGCTACAGCTCCCTCTCCTACCTGCGCAACCTGCCGCTCGACACGCTGAAGATCGCGCGCGAGTTCGTCGAGGGCCTGGCCTTCAGCGACCACGACGCGGCGTTCGTGCGCCTGATCGTCGGCCTCGCCAAGACGGTCGGCCTGAAGGTCGTGGCCGAGGGCATCGAGACCCGCGCCCAGCTCGACATGCTGCGCGAGATCGGCTGCGACCTCGGCCAGGGCTACTACTTCGCCGCGCCAATGGACGTTGACGCGGACTGGCACGCCGCTCCGGCGTCCGCCGCACTGGTGTAGCTTCCGGTTCGTCGGAGCTGGTCGGGAGAGCCGGCTCCAGCCAGAGAGGAGCAGTTCATGTCCGATGAACAGCGCGGGCTCGGCCGGCGCGACTTCCTGCTCGGAGCGGCCGGCGCCGCCGCGGTGCCGATGGGACTGGGCGCGCTCGGCGTACCGGGAGCCGTCGCGAAGGGCGGTGGTGACCACGGTCACGGCGGAGGCGGCAGCATCCCCCGCGAGCAGATCAGCATCCAGCTCTACACGGTCCGTGACCAGCTGGCCGCCGACCTGGACGGGACGTTGCGGGCGCTCGCCCGGATCGGGTACCGGACGGTCGAGCACGCGGGCTTCCACGGGCGCACCGCGGCCGAGTTCAAGGCGGCGCTGCGGCGGGCGGGGATCAAGGCGACGTCCGGCCACCAGTCGGTCCCGTGGCCGTTCGACGCCGCCGCCTGGCGCACGCAGCTGCAGGACGCGGTGACGGTCGGCCAGCGCTACATCGTCACGCCCGTCAGCCCGGCCACGTTCGGCCCGGGCGGTGGCACCTCGCTGCTGACGACCGCCGCGGACTGGAAGGCCTACGCCGCCGCGCTCAACCAGGCCGGGTACATGGCGCGCCAGTACGGGCTGCGGTTCGGCTTCCACAACCACAACTGGGAGTTCGGGGCGCTGCAGGACGACACGCCGCTCGTGGGCTTCGACTTCCTGATCTCGGACACCGACCCGCGGCTCGTGCACTTCGAGCTCGACCTGTACTGGGCGTGGTACGCGCACCGCGACCCGGTGCAGCTGATCGCGATGCTCGGCGACCGCGTCAAGCAGTTCCACGTCAAGGACATGAAGTTCAACCCGGGCCACGTCGCCACGTTCACCGACCCGGGGACCGGCGTGATCGACTTCGCGCGCATCTTCCGGGCGGCCGGCGACCCGCGCGAGCACGAGTACATCGTCGAGCGCGACGACGCGCTCGCCGTGGCGCTCAACACCGCCCAGGTCGGCTTCTCGTACCTGAGCCGGATCCGCTTCTAAATCCTGTGTCAGCTGTCTGACATTGGATGTCGCCCACCAGCGGGCGTTGCGTACGGCTCATTGATCCGTCGCGGCGCCGCTGGTAGGCGTTGCGTTGCTGGAGACGGAATGGTGGGAGTGGCAGTGATGGCAGGCAGTGCGGCTCGGCAAGGGCAGGGACGTGCGCTCGGCTACGTGTGCGCGACGGGGGCCGGCGACGATCAGCTCGCGCGGGAGCGGGTGGCGATCAAACGCTGCTGCTCCGAGCACGGGCTCGACCTGGCCCAGGTCGTCCACGACGTGGACCTCGAGGGCCGCGATCAGCGGCCGTCGCTCGTGTGGGCGCTCGAGCAGCTCGCCGAGCATCGCGCCGACGTGCTCGTGCTCGTCCGGCTGCACGACCTGTCCGCGAACGCCGCGAACCTGCGGCCGCTGCTGACGTGGTTCAACGACGAGCACCGGCGGCTGATCGCGCTGGACCTGGCCCTCGACACGGCCACCGAGGGCGGCCAGCTCGTGGCGCTGGCCAACGCGCGGGTCCACGACCGCGGCCGCACGTCGGTCGCGGACATCCCGGAGCTCCAGGACCGGATCGCGCGGATGCGCGAGCGCGGGATGACGCTCCAAGCGATCGCGGACACGCTCAACGACGACGGCGTGCCGACACTCCGCGGAGGCGCCCTGTGGCGGCCGTCGAGCGTCCAGCGCGCGACGGGCTACCGGCGGCCGTCCGGCGCGCGCGGCATCAAGCTCAACTGACAGCTCCGCGGGGCGCCGGACCATCGCGGGGGTACCGGGGGTCCGGCGCCGGCAAGGAAACTCGCGGAGCGCGCGAGCCGGATCGCTCCCCAGTAATCCGGTCGATGCGCGGTGCGCGCCATTGCCCCTCGGCGCGCGGTCTCTGGTGCACTTCTGGCATTGCCGGGAGCGCCGGCGATTACACCCACGACGTGGCGACAACCGAAGAACGCTGACGAGATCCTGCGTTTACGCGGATCCGGGCGGCTCACACGCGGGCATCGGCCGGCGTTCAGACCATGACTGGGCGGATGAGCCAAATCGGACATTCCCGGCTCAAAGCTCCCGAGATGAGCAGTTCTTGATCGGTCGACTTAACCAGGAGCGCCGTCGCGCCGAAATGAAGGATGTGTCCCCCTTTCGTCGCACTCCCTCCGCCACCCCGGTCGCCACGCCAGACGCGGCCGCGGAAGAGCTGCGCGCCCGCCTGCGCAGCATGCACGACCACTGCCTGACCAACCTTCTCGCGGGCCTGGACGCGATGAACCAGGGGGACTTGACCGTGCGCGTCGATCCGGCGACCAAGCCGATCACGACGCGCTCGGACAACCCTGAGACGCAAGAGCTGGTCGACCTGTTCAACTCGATGCTGGACAAGGCGCAGGCCGCGCTGGTCGGCTACAACAGCGTCCGCGAGACGATGCGCTCCGCGCTCGGCGACCAGTCGTGCCTCGACGGCCTGCAGGACCGCCTCAACAGCCTCTCCGAGCACTGCCTCACCGGCCTCGGCGACGGCCTCGGCGCGATGGCGCAGGGCGACCTGACCGTGGCCGTGTACCCGGCGACGACCCCGCTCGAGACCGCTCGCGGCCAGAACCTGGGCTCGCTCGGCGAGACCTTCAACGTCATGCTCGGCCAGGCCCAGGGCGGCCTCGAGCTCTACAACCAGACCCGCGAGGGCGTCGCCCAGATCATCTGCGGCATCAGCGAGACCGCCGAGCGCGTCTCCGGCGCCTCGCAGGAGATGTCCGCGACCACGATGGAGACCGGCTCCGCGATCGAGGACATCGCGCGCCTCTCCTCGACCGTCGCCGAGGGCGCCGAGCGTCAGATCAAGAGCATCGCCGACGCCGAGGCCATCAACCGCGAAGCCGTCGAGCTCGCCGCCCGCGCCGCCCACCTCGCCGACCAGGGCGTGTCGCTGACGACCCAGATCGCCGCGATCGCCGACCAGACCAACCTGCTGGCCCTCAACGCCGCCATCGAAGCCGCCCGTGCGGGCGAAAGTGGCCGCGGCTTCGCCGTCGTCGCCGACGAGGTCCGCAAGCTCGCCGAGTCCTCCAACGGCACGGTGCGCGAAACCGAAGCCGCCTTCCACGGCCTGTCCCAGAGCATCACGAGCGTCTCCACCTGCATCAACCGCATGGCCGACGCCACCAGCGAAGTCGGCCAGATCGCCCGCGACGCCGGCTCCGCCACCGCGGACGTCTCCGCCGCGACCCAGCAGTCCTCGGCCGCCACGCAGCAGATCGCCGCGTCCAGCTCCGACCTCGCCGAGATGGCGACCTCGCTCGCCGGACTGGTCGAGAACTTCCGCCGCTGAGCGTCTACGCGGTTCCCGCGTAGAGGGAACGTCGAGGGTCTACCCGGACCGAAACCGGGACATAGGGTTGCGGACCGATGCGTCGACTTTGGTTCGCGACCCTTCTCGCGTTTGCGCTGCTCGTCCCCTCGGCCAAGGCGTACGAGGTCGATCTGCCCATCACGAAGATGGTGCTGACCTACAGCGACGCGGACGAGTGCCGGTTCGCGGTGGTGTTCCGCTTCTCGCCGATTCAGGGCGCAATCGGCTACCGGGGCAAGTTCCAGTACTCCGGCGGGCTCACGATCACCCCGTCCGGCAGTTCGGCCTCCACGTTCTCGGACCACATCACCGTGGGAGACGCGGTGTGGGACGCGCCCGCCGGCACGCACCAGTTCAACGGGACGGTCGGCGGCGGCGGGCACCCGCCTGAGGGCTGTGGCGATCCCACGTCGTTCTACATGAGCGCCTGGCAGGTGCTTGAAGCCAAGGCGATCTTCCCCGACCCGGTCATCACCAGCACGGTCAAGCTCGCGGACGGGACACCCGCGGCGGGCGTGCAGGTCAGGCTGACCGGGCCGAGCGTGCAGAACCGCTACACGGACTCGGCCGGCAAGGTCACGTTCCCGAACCTGCCGGCCGGCGACTACACGGTCACCGGCCCCGGCGGCTTCTGCGTGGCCGGCGCGAGCGGATGCGCGACCAGCCGGGCGGTGACGCTCTACCGCAGCGACATGACGGTCGACTTCGTCGAGCGCTCCCCGCACATCGTCGGTCAGGTGCTGTCGGCGTCCGGCGGCGCGCCAATGCCCGACGTGCCGGTCCAGGTCAGCGGCACGAGCACGGACGGCGACGCGCTGAGCTGGAGCACCCGGACCGGCTCCGCTGGCCGCTACGACGTGCCGGTCCGAGCGGGCGAGTGGGACGTCACGTTCCCGCACTACGCCTGCGTGCGCGACGTCTCGCCATGTACCCGCACCAAGCACCAGCGGGCGCGAGCGTCCGACAGCGAGCTGACCGTGGACGCGGTGGCGACGGCGGCCGACCTGGAGACGATCGTCGAGGCGCCGGACACCCGGATCGACCTCATCGCCGGCGAGGAGAAGGTCGTTCCGGTCAAGGTCACCGTGCGCAACCGCGGGACGATCACGGCGACGACGGTGCGCGTGCTCGAGGGCCTGCAGATCGGGACGAAGGAGACGCCGCTGTACCCGCTCATCCCGGTCAAGGCCGACGGCCCGCCGGCACGGACGCAGCTCGGCGCGATCCCGCCCGGCGGCGAGCAGTCGACCACGATCCCGGTGCGCGTGAGCGGCGACGGCGAGTACGAGCTCGACGCGATGGCCGAGGCCATGCTCGACGACGGCCGCTCGCTCGCGCTTCCCGGCCGGGGCACGATCAAGATCACCGGGCGGTTCGTCGCCGCCGAGTACACGCGCGGCTTCGTCCCGACCACCGGCAAGGGCGGGCTCGTCGCCGGCGGCGACCACTGGCGGGTGGACGTCAAGGTCGCCAACCGCTCGTACGCGCGACGCGTCGTGCTCGACCCGATCGACGTCGCCCTACGCGGGAACGCGCTCGACGGGCACGTCCAGCTCTCGGACGCCGCCGTCCCCGCGATCGAGGCGATGGACGCCGCGTCCGGCTCCACCTACGTGCAGCTCGAGCCGCGGGAGACCAAGACCCTGTCGGTGATCGTGCGCACCATGCGCAGCGACGCATGGGTGGACAGCGCGCCGGGCGCGGTCAGCGGCACGCAGTCGCGCGCGGTCCTGAAGGACCCGACGGGCCGGCTGCTCAACCGCGACGACTCCGACGGCGCGGCGCTGACCACGGACGATCTCGCGGTCAGCGGCGACCGGGAGTACCGCGTCGGCGTCGACGACTCCGCGCCCGAGCCGCCGCCGTTCGCGTACCCGATCGCGTACGGCGCGTTCAGCGTCGGGGCGCTCCAGGGCCTCTACAACTTCACCGCGGGCACGCTGCGCGGGATCTTCTACGAGCTGCCGGTGCTGGCCTGGAAGGTCGCCAAGCAGGCGCCGAGCATGGCCTGGGCCTACCTGCGCTTCCAGGCCGAGCTGTGGAACGCGCTGCGCGGCGACCCGGCCGCCCAGCAGGAGCTCCTCGCGACCATCCACCTCCAGGCGCAGCGCGCGTTCGACGCCGCCCCGGCGCTCAAGGCCCGCGCGGGCGAGCTGCTCAAGAACGTCAACGCGGCGGTGCTTGCGCACTACGAGCGGCTGTGGAAGAGCTGGTACGCCGGCGACTACGGCGCGGCGCTGCAGGAGTTCACGGCCGAGAGCACCGAGCTCGGCCTGGCCGTCGCGCCGGGCGTGCTCGCCCGCTTCGCCAAGGGCCGCGCGCTGATGGAGGGCGCCAACGCGAAGCTCACCGCCGCCGTCACGAAGGCGCTGAACGGCTGCTGCACCAAAGTCATCTCCTACGCGAAGTCGCTCGCGTTGCTCAAGAGTGAGGTCAAGCCGGGGTTCCAGCTCACCAACGCGCACCTGCGCCGGATGTACGGCTACACGAGCGAGCAGGTCGCGTTCCTGAAGCGCTACGCGAAGACCAACAAGCTGCTGATCGTCGCCCGTGACCGTGCGGCCGAGTCCGTGGACTGGTTGACCAAGCGCGGCGCGGTGCTCAAGCACGAGGCGATCAAGCTCAAGACCGTCAGCCACACCGACGTCGAGTTCCTCGGCTACCGCAAGGCCGACATCGGCCGGATCGTGATCAAGACCAGGCCACCGACCGCGAAGTTCGTCCGCGCCCGGCTGAAGGCCGCGGGGATCGAGGCGGGCACGCCCGACCACCAGGCGGTCCTCGAGCGCTACGCCGCGCGGATCAAGGAGTACCGCAAGGGCGAGGGCGCCGAGGGCTACGTGAAGTGGCTGCGCAAGAAGGCCGGCGGCGTCTCCACGCGCGGCAGGGAGATCCGCCTGAAGTGGAACCTGTGGGACAACGCGATGGACCCGACGGTCGGCCGCAACGACTGGACGCTCTACCGGATGCGGCTCTCCTCCGAGGCCAAGGGCGAGTTCCAGGTCGTCGAGTTCGCCTACAAGGGCAAGTGGCGCTCGGTCACCGGCGACATGGACCTGCTCCAGATCACCCACGCCGACGGGCGCCCGCTGACCGACCCCGAGCGCCTGAAGGTCTACAAGGACTTCGCGAGCTCGGTCGTCGGCCTCATGCACCCCGAGACCGCCACGTGGGTCAACAAGGGCAGCTTCAGCTTCGCCGCCAAGGTCAACGAGTTCACCCGCTCGGCCACGCCGCCCGTCCAGTTCGCGCCCGACGGCGAGGCCCGCGCCGTGCGCTTCATCGAGGCGGGCTCGACCTTCACGTCAAAGTCCAACTACCGCGTCCGCTGGGACGGAGGCTACGAGCTGCGCGCGCCGGCCGGTTAGATAAAGCCCCAGGGCCTTTAGGTTATCCTTAGGCTCACGTTAGGTTCCGACCGCGGCCCAGGCGGTCTTCGCCGCCTCAGAGCGCGTCGTGACGCCGAGCTTCGCGTAGACCGACTGCAGGTGCTTGGCGACGGTGCGCGGCGCGATGCCCATGGCGTCCGCCGCGTCCGGGCCCGTGCGGCCGAGCGCGATCCAGCGCAGCGCCTCCGCCTCCCTCGCCGTCAGGCCGAGCGTCCGCAGCCGCTCGACGGTGAGCCCGCCGTCCTGGGCGTCCAGCAGCACGACGTCCAGGTCGCCCGGCGTGGGTCCGCGCAGCACGCGCCGGCCGTCCGGCGCGGAGGCCGCCACCGCCGCGCGCGCCCGCTCACTCCCGTGGACGATCTCCCCCTCGCGCGTGACGGCCACCGCGAGCCGGCCGACGCTCTCCAGCCCGCGTTCGAACGCCGCCAGCACCCGCTCGCGCTCGGTCACCGCCTGCGCGGCGCGGTAGGCCTGGATCAGGTGCGGCCGGGCGCGGGCGAGCAGCTCGACGTCCTCGTCGGAGAAGTCGCGCTCGTCCCGGCTCAGCGCCACGCCGATCACCGTCGGCGCCGCCGCCGGCAACCCAAACGCGACCTGCGACTCGATCCCGAGCGGCCCGTAGAAGCGCTGGTAGAGCTCGGTCGAGTGGAAGGCGTCGGCGTTCAGGTGGTCCGAGATGCGCCGCGGCCGCCCGTCACGTGTGCGCTGCATGTGCACCAGCACCGGGTGCTGGTCGGCGAGCGCCGCCCACCGGCTCGGCGCCTCCGGCGGCAGCTCCGGCTCCGAGAACGCGTGGACGCCGTCCGGCGCCACCTCGTTGTAGGACGCGAACCGCGACGGCACCGCGTGCTGGAGCGCGTTCAGCAGGCCGGACCGGAACGCCTCGAGGTCCCCGAGGCCGTTGACGTCCCCGAGCAGGCTGAGCAGCCGGTCCAACGTAGAAGCGCGCATAGGCGCGCCATATTTTGGCTAAGCGGCTCGTACCCGCGCGGCAGCACGCGCGTCGAAGCGGTCACGCGCCTCTTCGACGCGTTTGCCGTGCGTGAGCGACCAGGAGCCGAGCGCTTTGAGCGGCGGCGCCATGGTCGCACCGAGCGACGACAGCGCGTACTCGACGCGCGGCGGCACCTCGGCGTGCACGCGGCGGATGAGCAGGCCGTCGCGCTCCATCGCGCGCAGGGTCTGGGTCAGGACCTTCTCCGAGATCGGCGCGAGGTCTTCCAGCAGCTCGTGGTAGCGGCGGGTGCCGTCGCCCAGCGCGAGCAGGACGTCGACGGACCACTTGGAGCTCAAGAGGCCGATCGAGTCCCGTATGAGCCGTGCCGAGCGCGTTCGCTCGGTGACTCGGCGGGCGCGGGTATGGTCGCCCGGGGGCGATGCGGTCGTGGTCATGCCTGTGCTCCCCTCAGCTTGAGTCCCAGCGCCCTCAATGCGCGGGACACGCGCAGCCGCGCGGCGTTCTGGGTGCAGCCCAGAGCGCCCGCGACCTCCTCATAGTCCAGCTGCTGTACGACGCGAAGCTCCAGCGCCCGCTGCTGCTCGGCCGGCAGCGCACGGACCGCCATGCGCAACAGCGGGGCCAGCGACGAAGCGACCATCCGCTCGTCGACGGCCTCGTAGTCCTCGCACTCGGCCCACGCCGTCGGCATGCCCATCCGCTCGCGAGCGGCGCTCTCGATGCGGTTGTGCTTGTGGTACTGCCGCAGCAGGTTGCGCGCGATCCCGAACAGCCACGGCGCCCCCGAGCCGTCGGCCATGTCGCGAAAGCGCCGACTGGAGTTCCAGGCCTGGGCGAACGTCTCCGCCGTGAGATCCAGCGCGGCGGAGTCTGACCCGGTCTGGCGGGAGAACCACGAGTGCACCCACGCCGCGTACCGGTCGTAGAACTCCCGGAAGGCGGCCGGATCCTGTCTCGCAGCGGCGAGCAGATCGGCATCGGTTCTGGTCACGTGGTGCGTAGCGGCTCCCAGCGGTTCGCTACCTGATCATGACCCCTGCACGAAGTGTGTGTCTTAAGTCCTCGCGAAGACGCGGTTGGGTTCGATCGAGCGCTCGAACACGCGCTCCATGATGGGGTCGCCGGTTCCATCCTCCGGCGGGAGCGCCTTGACCAGCACGAACTTGGCGCGTGGACCGTCGAACTCGAGCCACGCGACCTGGTTGTTGAACCACGGCTTGTCGTGCGCAAGGCGCCAGCGGACCTCGGGGTCCTTCACGCCCGCGGCCTTGGCGAACAGCCGCGTGAAGCGCCCAGCGGCCTTCGTCCAGGCGCCGAGGATGACCCGCCGCTCGTTGGCGTCGAGCGGGTTGCGGAACGGCGAGCAGACCGCTTGCCATACCGCGGATTGCACACCACTGCCCGGCGGGAACCCGATCTCGGCCAGGTACGCGTGGTGCACGTCGCCGCTGAGCACGGTGATCGTGGTCGGCGGCTCGCCGTGCTCGCCCGCCCCGACCGCGCGCAGGTGGTCGATCACGGCGTGGAACGAGGTCTGGAACGCGGGCCAGTGCTCCAGGTCGAGCTCCTGGCGCAGCTTCTCGGCCAGCTTCTTGACGAGCTTGCCCCAGCCGCCGTCGGCCGTGACCTCGTTCCAGGCCTCGAGCCAGTGCATCGCCGGGCCCATGATCAGCGGCAGCGAGGTGCCGATCATCAGGTGCTCGTGGTCGCCGGTCGCGTGCTCGGTGATCCAGTCCCACTCGTCGGCGTCGACCATCGAGCGGTGACCGGGGTCCAGCACCCGGCCGGCCCGCGAATCCACCATCACGAGCCGCGCCGGCCCGATGTCGCGGCAGAAGCTCCAGCGCGTGCCCTCGACCTCCGCGTCGGCGCGGCGGGCGTACTCGCGCAGCCGCTCCGTGGGCTCGTCCCCGTGCTGGAGGTCCTGGTAGAGCTGGTACTCGGCGCGGTCGTCGTAGGAGAGGTTGCCGAGGTGCTGGTAGACGAGGTAGCTCTCGAACGCGGCGACGATCCGGCGCCGCCACCAGCCCTTCTGGCGCATCTCGGCCAGCCACTCCACCGATGTGTTCCAGTCGTCGTGGACGTCGTGGTCGTCGAAGATCATCGCGCTGGAGACGGTGCTCAGCAGCCAGCGGATGACGGGCTCGCCCCACGAGGCCGTGTAGAGGTCCACGTAGTCGTCGTAGGTCTCGACGTGCTCGCCGTCGAGCTTCTCCTCGACCTCGGGGTGCACCTCGTCGGCGTAGACCTGGTCGCCGAGCAGGACCAGCGCGTGCGGCCACTCCTCGGGCGGCTGGTGCATCAGCTCGAGCGCCAGGCCGCGCAGCGCGTCGACCTCACGGCCGCTCTCGTCCTCGTCCTTGCGCAGCGTGTACGGCGGCTCGTGCGGCGCGGCCACCCGGCAGGAGCCGAACACGACCTTGACCTTGTCCTGCGGCGTCTGCGTGCGGATGACGCTTGGCGGGAACTCGGTGTCGGGCTCGGGCCAGACGACCCGGCCGTCCAGCGCGACCTCGTACGGCGTCGTGCTGCCGGGCTCGAGCCCGGTCACGTGCACGAGCGCGTAGTGGTGGCCTTCGACGGTGAACGTCTGCTCGGAGCTGGGCTCGACGCCCTCCGGGCGTACCTCGACGCGGCATGGCCCGTCGGTCTGAACCCAGATCGTGGCCTCGTCCTGTGTCGTGTGCCGCAGGAGCGGGCCTAAATGCAGATTCATGGATTCGCCACCATACCCGGGTGACGCGCGCCCTCATCCCACTTCTCGCTCTCATCCTGGCCGGCTGCGGAAGCACCCAGAGCGCCAGCCAGTTCGGCGAGGTCCCGATCGTCTTGCCGGAGCGTCTCAGCGCCGACGACGCGGGGGTCTACTTCGCCACCTACCGCACCTACGACGAGGGCGAAGGGGTCGAGCTCCTCGTGTCAAGGGAAGGTGACGCGGACTTCCGGATCACGGACAGGCCGCCGTCCGGCTGCATCACCGTGCTGGCGATCGTGCCGCCCGACAGGCTCGTGCTGTGCGTGGACGAGGTGATCCTGCAGGACGACCGCGCGAAGGTGCTCGCGGTCGCCCGCGCCCTGCAGCGGGGCTACACGCAGGCGCAGAAGGAGCCCGAGGAGGCGCTGAGCGCGATCACCGCCGAGGTGCCGGACGCAGACCGGGACGCGCTGGCGGCGGAGCTGGACGAGGCTGCGCCGGTGTGGACCGCCGGGCAGCCGTACTTCGGGGCGATCGAGCGCGGCCCCGGCCGCGATTCCTCAGTGGCGCGGGACGCCGCCGAGGATCACTGAGAGCGAATCCGGCGGAACTCTTGCCGCACGGACTCGGGCCGGCCCCACATCTGGGTGACCTCGACGCGGCCGGCGCGCGACTCGCGCAGGATGAGCTCGCCGGCGATCCCGCGGTTGTCGAGCAGGCGCAGCGTGCCGCGGACGACCTCCGGAGCGGCCGCGTGGCCGAAGTGGTGCGCCACGATCAGGTGGAAGTGCCAGTCGTGGTTGGAGTACGGCTGGGCGTTGCACGTCACGAGCAGCGTGGCGGCATCGACGTAGTGGTCCTCGTCGACGCGCAGGTCGAGCTCGAGGTCGGTCCAGTCCGACGGCAGAGCGTCGAGGATCTCTTGGAAGTCGTCGACAAGCGGCATGATCTGGGAGAGAGCGTACCGATGGCGTCTGCACCACTCCCCCACGACCTCGACGGGCTGCTCGCGCTGCTCGAGCGGCTGGATGGCTCCGAGGAGGCGGCGGTCGTCCGGAGCGCGCTCGCGGCGGGCTATGCGCGCGACCGCGTGCTCGAGGAGCTCGAGCGCGAGGTGCGCCGGCGGCTGGCCCGCCTCGAGGAGCGCTAACGTTTCGTCAGTGACCACCTTCGTCGTCGATCGATCCGAGCGCGGCAAGCTCGCGCTGACGGGCGCCGAGGCCAAGGACTTCCTGCATGGCCAGGTGACCAACGACATCGTCGCGCTCGAGCCCGGGCACGGCGCGTACGCCGCCTTTCTCACCAACAAGGGCAAGATGCTCGGCGACCTGCGGGTCTTCGACCTCGGGGACGAGTTGCTGATCGACTGCGAGCGGGTCGCGCTGCAGGCGCTGTTCAACCTGCTGCACCGCACGCAGCTCGGACGCGACGTGGAGCTGCACAAGCGGACGCTGCAGATGGCGCTGCTGTCCGTGATCGGCCCGGAAGCGCCCGTGCTGACCGGCCCGGACGAGCACGACAACGCGCGCGTGGAGCTCGGCGGCAAGACCGTGGTCGCGGTGAAGACGGACCTGGGCGTCGACCTGTTCTGCTGGGCCGAGGACCGCGAAGCGGTGCGCGCGGCGCTGCCCTTCCCCGACGGCGACGAGACGCAGGCCGAGGTGGTCCGCGTGGAGACCGGGCGCCCGCGCTACGGCGTGGACCTCGACGACTCCGTCATCCCGCAGGAGGCCGGTTTGAACGAGCGGGCCGTGTCGTTCACCAAGGGCTGTTACGTCGGCCAGGAGACGGTCGCGCGGCTCTACTACCGGGGCAAGCCGAACCGGCGCCTGCTGGGCGTCAAGCTCGACGAGCCGGCGCCTTCCGGGAGCGAGTTGCGACTCGGCGAGAAGGTTGTCGGCAAGCTCGGCTCGGTGGTCGTCTCCCCCGAGCACGGGCCGATCGGGCTCGCGCTGGTGCGGCGCGAGGCGAACCCGGGCGACACGGTGCAGCTCGACGAAGCGTCGGCGCTCATCGTCGACATCCCGTTCGCGCGGTAACTTGTAGCAATCCGCACCCGATGAAGGGAGCCGCCCGATGGCCGCTCACGTGATCGTGCTCGCCAACCGCACCGCCGCGGCGCCTGAGCTGATTGAGGCGCTGGCCCACCGCGCCGAGCGTGGGTCGATCGTGGTGACGCTCGTGATGCCGGCGGGAGGCCCCGGAACGGCGGAGCGCGAGGTCGCCCGGGAACGGCTCGAAGGCGCGCTGATGGCCTGGCGCAACGCGGGGATCACGCAGTGCGACGGGATGGTCTGCGACCCGCACCCGCTCGAGGCCCTGTCAGAGGTGTGGGACCCGATGCGCCACGACGAGGTGGTCGTGGCGACGCTGCCGGGCCAGTCGTCGAAGTGGATCCGCTCCGATCTCCCGCACGCGGTCGCGCGCTACACCGGCGTGTCCGTCCTGCACGTGGTCGCGCACGATCCGGAGGACCACGTGGAGACGACGCCCGCCCCGGCGCACGAGCGGGCCCCGCTCGGGCCGCTCAGCGTGCTGGCGTGGGGCGGGCGCCACTCGTAGCTACCGCCAGACGTACCTCGTCTCCGGCGTCTTGTCGAACTTCAGGAGCTGCTCGGTCTGCTCGTTGAGCGGGAGGCGCTCGTAGAGCACGACCGTGAACTGCGGGCCGCGAAAGCGCTTGCCGTCCGGCCGCTTGAGGCTGATGTGGCCCGAGACCGGCGCGAACGTGTCCGGGTCCATGTAGTAGACGAACCGCTGCCGCTCGGAGTCCTGCACGAGCCGGCGCACCCGCTTGCCGTCGACGGTGACGACGCCGTCGTCACGCACGCCGCCCTTGCCGAGCTGCTCGCGCAGGTCGGTCGCCGGGTCCCCGCCGAGCAGGCCGGGCCCGAACGTCCGCGGGTGCTGGTCGGCGCGCCAGATCGTCACGACGTCGCGGCGCTGGTCGTAGAAGCGCACCCGGTCGTTGGAGAACGCGGTCTCGAACTGCGTGGGCCGGAGCCGGCCCTTGCCCGGGACGGCGAGCGCCTCGGTGCGGGTCCGCCAGCGCTTCGGGTCGGCCGCGTACCACTGCTCGACGGGCGGCAGGCTCCCGCCGCGACCGAAGCCCATCTGGACTTTCATGTGGACGATCTCGCCGTCGGGGGCCAGCGCCGCGCGAGCGGCGGCGATCGCGTCGACGCTCCCACCGCCGCCGGGGAGCAGCGTCAACGCGAGGGCGAGCGCGGCGCCCACGGGGATCACGGGCGTGAGCCGCAGCGCGAGCCGTCGGCGGCGGCGGGAGCGGGTCTTCGCCGCGCGGGTCAGGTCGCGGCCGAAGTCGTCCATGAAGGTGTCGAGGTTCATGTGAGGGTCGCCTCCCGGATGGCGATCGGGTCGAGGAAGTCGGCGAGGGCGGCCAGCCCGCGCGAGACGCGCGCACGGGCCGCGGGTTCGGAGATCCGCAGCGAGCGGGCGACGTCCGCGTAGGGCAGCTCGTCGACGATCCGCAGCTGCACGGCGTCTCTGATCGGCTCGGAGAGGGCGCTGAGCGCTTCGGCGAGGTCTTTGCGCAGGTCGGCGAGCGCAGCTCGCTCCTCCACCTCGCGCAGCAGCGCGTCGCTCGCGGGCGGGCGTTCGAGGCCGAGCTTGCTAAGCGCCCGCTGCTCGGCGTGGCCGCGGCGGTAGTAGAGCGCCAGCTGGCGCTTGGCGATCCCGTACAGCCAGCCCGCGGCCTCCGCGTCCGTCTTGCCGTGGTAGCGCCGGCTGGAGGCGACGGCCTGCGCGAACGTCTCCGCCCACAGGTCGAGCGCGACCTCCGTGTCCGCCGTGCGGCGCACCAGGAACACGAGCAACGCGTCCCGGTGGCGCTGATAGAGAGCGTCAACGTCCATCGGCCCCTCAGTTGCACCAGCCAGTGCGAGTGTGACACTGGCGGTACTCCCACGTGCTTGGTGCGGCTGCCCGCTCCGGCGACACGGGCTACCGCGCTTTTGAGCACCGCCCTTCCGGGGGATAGTTATCGCAATGCCACAGACCGTCCTCATCGTCGACGACCACGCCGGGTTCCGCACCGCGGCGCGAGCGCTGCTCGAGGCGGACGGCTACCGCGTAGTCGGCGAGAGCGCCACCGGCGGCGAGGGTCTCGCCGCCGCCGAGCGCCTCCGGCCCGATGTCGTCCTCCTCGACATCGGCCTTCCGGACGTGGACGGCATCGAAGTCACGCGCCGCCTCGCACAACGCGGCGGTCCGATGGTCGTCCTGACCTCCAGCCGTGACGCCTCCGACTACCCGCCGCACTTCGACCACTGCGGCGCCCGCGGCTTCGTCCCCAAGGCCGAGCTCTCCGGCTCGGCACTGGCGGCCATCGCGGCCTAGTGCTCGTCGAGGCCGCGGTCGCCCTGGCCTGCGCGGGAGCCCCGCGCGAGCCCGACCGTGGCTACCGGATGGCCTTCGACGGCACCGCGCAGTCGCTCCGCCGCTGGCAGCAGGCGGGCCCGGGGTCGTTCGAGTTGACCTCCAAGTGCCGGCTGCGATCGCGCGGCGGGATGGGGTTGCTCTGGTGGGATCGGAAGCTGCGGCGGCCGTACACCGTGCGGGCGACCTGGCGGATGGTCGGTGACTCGAACTCGGGCGTGTTCATCGGGTTCCCGCGAGCGGGCGATGATCCGCAGGTCGCGATTACGCGCGGGTATGAGGTGCAGATCGACAGGACGGACGTGCCTGAGAACACGACGGGTGCTCTGTACGGGGTGCAGGCGCCTGAGGTCGCGCGGCGGGACCGTGCGTTGCGGGACGGGTGGAACACGTTCGACATCACGGTCGGGCGGCGCGTGGTGGTGCGCTTGAACGGCGTGGTCGTCAACACGCTCGTCGCTCCGGACCCCGCTCGTGTGGGCGGTGGCTATTTCGGGCTGCAGAACCACGGTGATTCGGACGTCGTGGAGTACCGCGACGTGCAGATCCGGACCTAGTAAGTGGTGGTGCGGGGCGGGTACACCAGCCACCGAGGGGGAAGGGAGCTGCAGCGCCGCCCGCGCTGGCTTCGGTGGGCGCTCGCTCGGGCTCCGCGCGGTGTTCCCTCGTGCCCGCGTGCCGGGATACCGTCAAGTTACGGGCACCGGAGAAGCCGAGGAGCGGTTGTGGTTGCTTTCGTCCGCTCCACGTCCGGTCGACCAAGGTCGCGCAGGACCGCGCTCCGAACAAAGGGGGTGTGGTCACAAACTCCCGCATAGCGGGAGTTTCGGGACACACCCCCTCCCCACGCCCGTTCGTCGACCGGAAACCGGTCACGACGAGCCCGGGCGGGGCGGCCGAGGGACGATCTTCGATGACCGTAACTTGACGGTAGGCCTGCACGGCGCTTCTTCCCCGCCACGCGGAGCTCGGAGCCGCTCCTACCCCGCCACGGGAGCGAAACTCCGCTCCCCTTCCCCTCGGTGCAGAACGACCCCGTGCGCACCCAAGAACCGACTGAGCTGAGCTCCACCGACGCGCGGCCCGAGCTCCAACATCGGCGGCGAGTTCAACGCCACCCACGCCCCCACGAGCCGTGCCTCACTCACCGCATCGGCGGACAGCCACCCCCCGAGCCGCCCCACGGGCGGCGCCGCCTTGAACGCCCGAGCCGACCGCTCGACCAGCGACGCCCCGTCCACCGCGCCCCAGTCCACCACGCGGCCCCCGGCAACCCAGATCGCATCCGCCCGCCCGGCGGACGAAGGATGCGGCGCCAACACGAGCCGCGCACCAGTGTGGATGGCGCGCAAGACACCGCCGAGCCGAGCCAACAGCGCCTCCAAACGAGAGCGCCGCCGCGAGAGCCACTCCGCCCGCTCGTACCGCTGCGCGGCCGACGCCTCGCGGATCTGCTCGTCCACCCGCCCCAGCAGCGCCTCGCCGCCGCTGCGGCCCACGAACAGCCGCAGCGCCGCGTCCAGCCGCTCGCGGTACACGTTCGGATCGAGGTCGTTCAGGCACGGCGACAGGCACCGCCCCATCTGCCCGTAGGCCGAGGGGTGTGCGCGGGCCGGCATCGACCGTCCGCAGTGGCGCAGGCCGAACAGCGAGTTCAGCTGCTCGACCAGCTCCGCGGCCGCGGCCCGGCCGCGTACCGGGCCGACGCACACCGCGTGCCCCACGGCCGGCTCACGCGCCACCTCCAAAATGGGAAACGGGATGTCCAGGCGGCAGCGGATGTAGACGTAGCCGTCGGGCTCGCCCTTGCCGCGCACGTTCCCCGGCGGCTTCAGGGCCTTGATCAGCCGGTCCTCCAACAGCAGGGCGCCGAGCTCGGACTCGGTCACCGTGTGGTCCACGTGCTCGGCCTGCGCCGTCCAGGCCGCGCCGGACGTGAAGTGCGACCGCGCGCGCACCCGCAGGTCGACCGACTTGCCGACGTACAGCGGCCGGCCGTCGGCGTCGCGGAACACGTACACGCCCGGCTCGTGCGGCAACCCCGCGAGATGGGGCCGCTCGCCGCGCGGCCGGCGCGGCACGGACGCCGGCCGCTTGCGCACCTTCTTGGCGCCGAGGACCGTGAGCGCGTCGCCGATCGTCGGCGCGTTCGCGCACAGCCGGCCGAACAGCGCGCAGAACACCTGCGCGCACGTCCGTGCGTCCGGCAGCGCGCGGTGGACCTCGTCGACCTCGATCCCCAGGGCTCGTGCCAGCGTCGCGAGCCCGCGGCGCTCCTGCAGCGGCGCGAACCGTCGCGCCATCTGGACCGTGCAGATCACCGGCGGGTCGGGCCATTCCAGCGCGGCGCGCGCGAACGCCTGGCGCAGCACACGCACGTCGAAGCGCGAGTTGTGGGCGACGAGCACCCGCCCGCGCAGCATGGTCGCCAGCCGCGGCAGCACGTCCTCGGGCGCGGGCGCGGCGTTGACCATGTCCTGCGAGATCCCCGTCAACCGCTGGATGTAGCGGCCGAGCGGCTGGGCGACGCCGACGAGCGAGTCCCACTCCTCGTGCAGCTCGCCGCCGCCCACCAACACGGCGCCGATCTCCGTCAGCTCGCACTTCTCCCCGCTCAGGCCGTTCGTCTCGGTGTCGACGGCGACGAACTCAGCGGTGGCGAGCGGCAGGTCCAACATGGGCCGGACAGCATCCGACACGGGTCGGACGGTGCAATGACGCTTGCGCCCGCGGCTCACGGTAACGTCCCGAATCCATGCGCCGAGCCGTCAGCCTTGCGACCGTCACGGTCCTCCTCGCGGGGTGCGGTGGAAGCGACCGGCGCGTGAACGAGCCGCGGCCCGCGCCGCTGGTGAACATGACCGCCGCCGTCCAGGACGGCGTTATCCGCGTCTCGCCGCGCACGGTCGGCGCCGGGCAGATCGTCCTGATCGTCTCCAACCAGTCCGATCGCCCGCAACGCGTGACGTTCGCGACCGACGAGCTCGGCGGCACACGCGGCGGCCGCACCGCCAGCACGCCGATCATCCCGGCCAAGGCCACCGGCCGGTTGACGATCGACGCCCGCGAGGGCCGCTACTCGGTGAGCGTCAGGGACGACGGCATCCGCGCCGCGCGCGTGTTCGTCGGCCCGCCGCGCCCGTCGGGCCAGAACCGCGTGCTGCTTCCCTAGACCGGGTGCACGTCCTCACCAGCGTCGACGAGTCCCTCATCGCGCGACTACGCGCAGAGGATCACTTCTTCTGGATCGATCTCTCGATGCCCAGCCGCGAGGAGATCGAGCAGCTCGGCCAGGCGCTCGACCTGCACCCGGTCGCGCTCGAGGACACGATCGAGTTCGGGCAGCGGCCGAAGGTCGATCCCTACGACAGCCAGCTCCTGCTCGTCTTCTACACCGCCCGCGTGCCCGCGGAGCCGCTCGAGGTCCACCTGTACATCTCCGGCGGCTTCATCGCGACGATCCGCCACGACAACTGCGATGCGCTCGACGAGCTCCACGACGACCTCGCCAAGGCGCCGACGCACGACGAGGAAGCGCTCGTCTACCGGATTCTCGACGAGCTCACCGACGCGTTCTTCCCGGTCATCGACGCGCTGGAGCAGACGATCGACCAGCTCGAGGCCGAAGTGCTGGTGCGCCCGCGCAAGGAGCACCTGGAGCGCTCCTACCGCCTCAAGCAGGACGTCCGCAACCTGCACCGGCTCGCCGTCGCCCAGCGCGACCAGTTCCACAGCGCGCACGACGCGATCCTCACGCTCCCGGGCTTCGCTACCAGCTCCAAGCCCTACCTGCGCGACGTCGGCGACCACCTGACGCAGATCTCGGGCGAGTTCCTGCGCCAGACCGAGGACCTGATCTCGCTCACGCAGACCTACTACAACGCGAACGCCGACCGCCTGAACGCCGTCGCCTCGCGCCTCACCGTGGGCGGCACGATCTTCGTGCTGTGGACGGTCGTCACCGGCTTCTTCGGCCAGAACTTCGGTTGGTTGGTGGACAGCATCGACAGCCGCGAGAAGTTCCTGTTCTTCGGGATCGGTGCACTCGTGCTCCCGACGGTGATCCTGCTCACACTGTTCTGGGTCAAGCGCCGCGACTGGTTCTGATCCGCACTAGGGTTTCGACATGTCCGTCGATACCTCCAAGATCGCCACGATCGACGTCGAGCCGGGCGAGCTCCCCAATACGATGGCGGCGTGGGTCATCCGCGCCGAGCGCGAGGGCGAGCCGACCGAGGCCTTCCAGCTGGAGGAGATGGAGGTACCGGAGCCGGCCGCGTTCGAGGTGATCGTGCGGGTGATGGCCGCGGGCGTGAACTTCAACAACGTCTGGGCGGCGCTGGGCAAGCCGATCTCGGTCTTCCGGTACCGCACCGAGGATCACCACATCGGCGGCTCGGACGCGTCCGGGATCGTGTGGAAGGTCGGCGAGGGCGTCACGCGCTGGAAGCCGGGCGACGAGGTCGTCGTGCACTGCAACCAGGCCTCCTACGAGGACCCGGAGGTGCACGGGCTGGACCCGCTCGCCGCGCCGAGCCAGCAGATCTGGGGCTACGAGACCACGTGGGGCTCGTTCGCCCAGTTCTGCAAGGTGCAGGCCCAGCAGCTGCTGCCCAAGCCCGCGAACCTCACGTGGGAGGAGGCGTCCTCCTACGGCCTGACGTTCTTCACCGCGTACCGCATGCTCGTCGACCAGGCGCGCCTGCAGGAAGGGCACCGCGTGCTCATCTGGGGCGGCGCCGGCGGCCTCGGCGTGTTCGCCCACCAGCTCTGCAAGCTCTCCGGCGCGGACGCGGTCGGCGTCGTCTCCAGCCCCGAGAAGGGTGAGCTGGTCAAGCAGCTCGGCGCGGTCGACTACATCGACCGCAACGAGTTCAAGGGCATGATGCGCACCGGCGACGAGGACTACGACGCCGAGAAGGCGCGCTTCAAGGAGTCACGGCGCTTCGGCAAGGCCGTCGCCGAGAAGCTCGGCGGCGAGCCCGACATCGTCTTCGAGCACGTCGGGCGCGCCACGTTCCCGACCAGCGTGCTCGTCGCGAAGCCGTTCGGCACGATCGTGATCTGCGGCGCGACCTCCGGCCACACGCTCGATTTCGACGTCCGCTACCTGTGGATGCGCCAGAAGAAGATCATCGGCTCGCACTTCGCGAACGCCTGGGAATGCCACCGCGCGAACGAGCTGATCGAGGCGGGGAAGGTCCGTCCCGTACTCTGGAGGACGCTCGGCTTCGACCAAGTCGCCGAGGCACATCAGCTCATGTACCAGAACCAGCATCTCGGAAAGATCGCGATCCTCGTGGGCGCGGCGTCCGAGGGGCTCGGAAAGACAGCGGACGGCCCCGGAGCGATCCGGGCGGAGGTTGGAGCCTGAGATGGCACTCGGAGTAGCGCAGATCCCGTGGTACGCGACCCTGTTCCGGGGCGACAAGTTCGCAGATGCGGTGGCGAAGGTCGCGCCGACCGCGATGCGCTACGGCGCGCTGGACTACATCGTCTACCGCAACCGGGACGACCAGTACAAGTTCAACCACTCCACGACCTTCGAGTCCAAGGCGGACTTCGAGGCGTGGTGGTACGGCCCGGAGATGACGGCCTTCAAGACCGCCCACTCGGGCTGGTACCAGGTGCCGGTCCTCTACACGTTCGCCGACATCATCGCCTCGGGCTCACGTGAGCACGGCGAGGAGATCGCCGCCGGCAGCGCGGGCACGACCAGTGCCGACATGCACGGCGACGTCGTCTAGCTGAACTTCTTCCGCCAGCGGGCCAGCCCCATGTGGAGCTGGTCCAACGGCGTGGCCTGCAGCATCGAGTCCGCGTCCTCGCCGCAGCCGGCGCGGACGCGCTCGTCCATCGCCGCGACGAAACCCGCCTCGTCCGTCGTAGCCTCAAGCTCGACCTGAGCGTCAAGGGCCACCAGCACGCGGTCCAGCTGCTCCGGTGGCGCCTCGCCGAAGTGCGTGAGGCCCAGCGCGACGGGATCCCACGCGCGCACGAGGGCGACCGACGCCTTCCACGCCTCCACGTCGATGTCGGGCGGCGGTGTCGGCGCGACGGTGAACTCGTGCGGCGGGATCCGTGCGCCGCCGACGTCACCCACGAACGCCCAGCGCGACGGCTCGTGGAAGTAGCAGACGTGGTGTGAGGCGTGGCCGGGCGTGTACTCGACGCGGAACGCGCCCTCGACGCCGGTCTCGCCGCCCTTGAGCACCCGCAGGTTCGCCTCGGGGATCGGGACCATCTCGCCCCACAGCGCGCGCAGTCCCGCGTCGCCGCCGTAGAGGCGGCCGGCGGAGGCCATCAGCCGCGACGGGTCCACCATGTGCGGCGCGCCGCGCTCGTGCACGTAGACCGGCAGGTCGGGCCAGCGCCGCACGAGCGCGCCGCTCACGCCCGCGTGGTCGAAGTGGATGTGGGTGAGCAGCAGCGCGCGCGGGCGCTCGCCGCCCAGCGCCGCCAGCACCGTCTCCTCCGTCACGCCGGGTCCGGGGTCGATCAGCACCCCGTCGACCTCCCAGCAGCAGATGACCTTCTCCCGCCCTTGATGGCGTACATCGATGGCCCGCATGCCCGTGACCCTACCCACGATTGGTCCGATCGGAGGAACCAGCACCCGTCCTCAAGTTGGCCTCATGGTCTGATCAACGATTGGTCAAGAAACGCCGACTCCATGATCGTGAAGATTCGCCGTTTCGTCCCCATCCTGATCGCGGTCGCGGCCCTCCTGAGCGGAGCCACCCCCGCTCGGGCCGCTACCACCACCACGGTCCCGGCGGCGACCGACGCACGTTCCTTCGCCACCTCCGCCGGCGGCTGGACGAGCGCCGTCACGTTCGGCAACACCTGCGTCGGCATCCTCTGCCCGACCGGCACCGCCGACTACGTCGCGTCCGGCGGCACCGGCGGCGCGAGCGACGGCTACCTGCGCACGCAGGTGACGAGCGGCATCACCGTCGCCAACGACACGCGCGTCACCTGGTCCTCCCCCAGCTTCGTCGCCCCGAAGGTCGACTCGGCGACGCTGTCGGTCGCCGTCCGCTCCTCGCTGATGGCGCTGTACTCGCTGCGCGGCGACGCCGAGCTGAGCATGATCATCACGGACGTCGCCACGCCCGCGAGCTCCACCGTCGTCTCCACGACGACGCTCGCCAACTCGACCTCGTTCTCCACGGTCAGCGCCGACGTGCCGGCCGGCACCTTCACCGCCGGCCGCACGTACCGGATCGACCTGCGGGTCCGCATCACCGCCGGCGTCGCGACCATCATCCAGAACGGCACCGTCGGCCTCGACGACGTCTCGCTCAAGCTCACGACGCTCCAGAACCCGACCAACCTGTCGGGCACCGTCTCCACCAGCAACGGCGTGACCGTGAGCGGCTCGGTCAACACGAACGGCCTGCCGACCGCCGTCGTGGTCCAGTACGGCGCCACGTCCTCGTACGGCACCAACTCGAACTCGGTCGTGCTGCGCTCCGGCGGCGTCGAGAGCTACACGATCCCGCTGAGCGGCCTGACCGTCGGCCAGACCTACCACTTCCGCGCGTACGCCATCAACGCCGACGGCACGCTCGGCACCGCCGACGGCACGTTCGTGGCGCCCGCGACGCCGATGAACGCGCCGCCCACCGTCAACGGCTCCGGCTCCTCGCAGATCCGCACCGTCGTCTACGACCGCGTCCCGGGCACGACCGGCGTCACGATCGAGGTCCTCGACGCGCAGGGCGCCGTGGTCGGGACGTTCCCGGACGGCGACCTCGACGGCACGCGCGCCATCACGCTGCCCGACGCCGACGGCTTCTACGGCGTCCGCATCGTGCGCGACTCAGCCGGCGGCCACTCCACGAGCGCCACGATCGCCGTCGGCCTGGACCGCACGCCGCCGGCCACCACCAACCTCAACTTCAAGGTCCTCCCGGTCGTCTCCAAGGACGTCGTCCGCACCGCCACCTTCAACGTGCCCGAGGACGTCGTCTCCGCCGAGGCCCAGGTGCTCGACGCCAATGGCAACGCCGTCGGCGGCCTGCAGCAGGCCACGGGCGGCCGCGCGTCGGTCCAGCTCGGCTCCAGCGACGGCACCTACCGCGTGCGGCTGACGATCCGCGACGCCTTCGGCAACACCGCCTCCGTCCTCAGCGACGCGCTGACGCTCGACCAGACCGCGCCCACCGCCGGCGGCGCACCGACCGTCACCGGCGCGCTCAACCAGCGCGCCCGCAGCGTGCACTTCACGCGTGACGGCTCGGCCGTGACCGCCGCGGTCGAGGTCGTCGACGGCAACGGCGACATCGTCGCCACGGCCACCGCGTCCAGCGGCGGCGACGCGTCGATCACGCTCCCGGATCTCGACGGCACCTACTACGTGCGCGCCCGCCAGACCGACGTGGTCGGCAATGCCTCGCTCACGGCGCCGACGGCCACGACGTTGGACCGCACCCCGCCGACCGCCGGCATCGCGCCGACCGTCGCGGGCGCGATGAACGACCGCAACCGCACCGTCTCCTTCACCCGCAACCCGGGCGTCGTGACCGCGACCATCGAGATCCTCAAGAGCGGCGCGCTCGTCGACTCCGTTCCGGTCCCGTCGGGCGCGACCGCCCCGATCACGCTGCCGAACGCCGACGACACGTACGCCGTGCGCGTGCGGGTCGCGGACGTGGCCGGCAACGAGGCGCTGACGCCGACGACGCAGGTCGTGCTCGACCGCACCGCTCCCTCCCATGGCGCCGCGCCGGTCGTCAACGGCGCGCTGAACTCCTACGCCCGCCTCGTGCGCTTCGTGCGTGACGGCAACACCGCGACCGCGACGGTGAAGGTCAAGAACGCCGCGGGGACCGTCGTCGTGACGCAGGTCGTGCCGGGCACCGACAACCAGGTGCAGGTCACGCTCCCCAGCGTCGATGGCGTCTACCGCGTGACCGTGACCCAGGATGACGGCGCCGGCACGGTCGTGACCTCGCCCGAGCGCGAGATCGAGCTCGACACGACGCCCCCGAACGCCGGCCCCGCGCCGACGGTCGCGGGCGCGATGAACACCCGCGCGCGCACCGTCTCGTTCACCCGCGCGATCGACGCCGGCTACGCCGCGGTCGAGATCCTCGACCAGGCCGGGAACACGCTCGGGTCGACGCTCGCCGTCGGACCCAGCGCCGCGATCACGCTCCCGGACGTCGACGGCGACTACCGCGTGCGCGTCCGCCAGCTCGACGCCGCCGGCAACGGCGCCGTGACGGCGACCACGACCGTGGTCCTCGACCGCCAGCCCCCGCAGGCCGGCGGCGCGCCGACGGTCACCGGTCCGCGCAACGTGCGGGCCCGCCACGTCGTCTTCACCCGCGCCGCGGACGCCGCGTTCGCGCGGATCGAGCTCTTCGAGGAGGACGGCGACTGGGCGGCCAACTTCGACGTCGCCAACGGCGACGAGGCCACGATCACGCTGCCCGACATGGACTCCGACTACGAGGTCCACGTCCGCCAGACGGACCTCGCCGGCAACTCCGCCACGTCCGCGAACACCCGCGTGACGCTGCTGCGTGGCACGGGCACCGACGGTGACGGCAACGACACCAGCGGCACGGGCGGCGACGAGTCCGACGACGACTCCACGACCGGGACCGGCACGGACGGCGGCGGCGGAACGGGCACCGGCACGGGCGGCGGCGACGCCGGCCCGACGTCGGTCTCCGAGCCCAAGGCCACCGACCCGGGCGCGTTCGGCTCGCTGCTCACCGACTGCTACGGCGGCAACCTGGCGCTGACCGACGTGCGCCCGACCGGCAAGACCGTCTCGATCAGCGGCCTGACCGCGTTCGCCCCGGGCACCCCGATCACGATCCGGGACGCCAAGAACCGCGTCGTCGCCACCGCGACCGCCGGTGCGACCGGGCGCTTCGCGACGACCGCCGCGCTGCCCGCCGCGAGCGCGCGCAAGTCCACCCGCTACACCGCGGTCGCCGGCTCGACGAGCTCGAAGGCGATGAAGCTCAGCCGCGCGACCGTGATCGACGCGGTCAGCGTGACGGGCACCTTCGCGCAGCTCGACGGCACGCTCACCGGCGTCAAGAAGGGCAAGAAGGTCAAGGTCAAGGTCCGCGGTGGACGGGGCGCCGGCGCCTGCCGCGGGGGCGGCAAGGCACTTAAGTTGGACGGACGGCTGAAGCTCAACAAGCGGACTGGCGCGTTCACACTCGCCGTCAAGCTGCCGTCCGGAAGTGCCCCGATCGCGCTCCGCGTCGTGGTTTCCGGCGGGTTGAAGAGCGCGAGCACGTTCGTCGTGCGCTAGTTCCTCCCGTCCTCTCACCGAACGGGGGTCCGGACTAACGACCGTTAGGCCGATCAACCTAACCATGGGTAGGTTGATCGCGATTTTCACGTTGGCGCTGGCGCTGCTCCCCGCGAGCAGCGCCCATGCGGCGGACACGGTCCCGGGCCAGGTGCTCGTGCGCTACGAGGGGGCTTCCACCCCGACCGTGGTGCGCGTGGCGGATGCCGAGCAGGCGATCGCGGCGTTCGAGCGGTCCGCTCGCGTGGCCTACGCGGAGCCGGTCTACCGGACGCAGGCGACGGCGACGCCGCCGAACCCGAGCTTCGGTGAGCAGTGGCACCTGCGCGACTCGACCCAGCTCACGCGCGCCTGGAACCTGGCCGGCGCCGGCGCGCCGTCGGTGCTCGTCGCCAACGTCGACTCGGGCGTGAACTTCGCCCATCCGGCCCTCGCCGGCGCGCCGCTGTGGACGAACGGCGCCGAGGACCCCGGCAACGGCGTCGACGACGACGGCAACGGCTGCGTCGACGACATCCACGGCTGCGACTTCGTCGAGGGCGACGGCGACCCGACCGACCGCAACGGCCACGGCACGGCCACGGCCGGCATCATCTCCGCCGCCTGGAGCGGGACCGTCAAGTACGCGGGCATCGCCCCGAGCTCCTCCCTGATCGTGGCCCGCGCGCTCGACGCCGACGGCTACGGCACCACTGCGGGCCTCGCCGCCGCGCTGGACTACGTCGCCGACCGCGGCGCCCGCGTGATCAACATCTCGATCACGGGCCCGGCCTCGCAGGCCGTCACCGACGTGATCCGCTCACACCCGGACGCGCTGTTCGTCGCCGCCGCGGGCAACGCGGGCGCCGACGACGACGCGGGCGGCAACGCCTACCCGTGCGCCGATCCCGCCCCGAACGTCCTCTGCGTCGGCGCCGTCGACCAGGCCGGCGCGCTCGCCGCCTTCTCCAACTACGGCGCCGGCAGCGTCGACCTCGCCGCCCCCGGCGTGCGGATCGCGACGCTCAACCTCAACGGCTACTCCAACGGCTGGTCGGGCACGAGCATCGCCGCCCCGATCGTCGCCGGCGCCGCCGCCCTCGGCTTCGCCGCCGACCACGGCGCGACCGTGGCACGCGTGAAGGCCGCGCTGCTCAACACCGCCACGCCGGCCGCCTCGCTCGCGGGCAAGACCGTCAGCGGCGGGCGCCTGAACGCCTACGCCGCGCTCGCCGCGCTGACCGGGCGCAGCGACAACGCCGACGCCCCGACCGGTTCCGCCGGCGATGGCGAGACCGCCGTGCCGACCGCGCCCACGCCCACGACCGCCTCCACGACGGCCGTCGCCCCGACGCCGGCGGGCACGCTGAAGGTCGCGACGACCGCCAAGAAGAAGGGCTCGAAGGCGATCGTGGTCAAGCTCAGCTGCAGCGGCAAGGCCGGCTGCAACGGCAAGCTCGCGGCCGTCGGCAACAAGCGCTCGATCAGCTACAACCTCAACGCGGGCACCAAGACGAGCGTCACGGTGCCGGTCACGCTCAAGAAGAAGAGCAAGTCGGTCGCGCTGGTCACGACGGTCCGCGGCGCCTCGCTGCGCCTCGTCGTCAAGCTGGCGAAGCGCTGAAGATGTAGCCCACGCCGCGCACCGACTCCACCGGGAGCTCGGGCAGCTTGCGGCGCAGGTAGCGGACGTAGGTCTTGACCTGGTCCTTGGTGCCGACGGCGTCGCGCCACACGAGGCGCAGCAGATCCGAGTGCGTGAGCACCTCGCCCGGCTGGCGGACGAGCGTGGCGAGCAGCCGGAACTCCGTCGCGGTCAGCTCCACGGCGCTGCCGTCGGCGAGGGTGACGGCGCGGGCGGCGAAGTCCACGCGCACGTAGCCGTCCTCGTAGGCCGCCGCGCGCGTCTCGGTGCGGGTGCGGCGCAGCAGCGCGGCGCAGCGCGCGAGGAACTCCGGGGTGGAGAACGGCTTGACCTGGTAGTCGTCGGCGCCGGACTGCAGGCCGCGGACCTTCTCCAGCTCGTCGTTGGTGGCGCTGAGGATCATCACCGGCACGTCGCTGACGTCGCGCAGGCGCTCGAGCGTCTCCCAGCCGCCGAGCAGCGGCAGGCCGAGGTCGAGCACGACCAGGTCGGCGGCCGCGGCGTGGAACGCGTCGAGCGCGGCGAGCCCGTCGCCGGCGGTGCGGACGTCATGCCCGGCGCGCTCGAGCAGGAGCTTGAGCGCCATCGAGTACTCGGGCGCGTCCTCGACCACGAGGATGTCGGCCATCAGGTCACCTTCTCGGTCGCGAGCGAGGTGGCGACGTTCTTGCCGCCCAGGCCGAGCACGCCGGTGGCCGTCACCCGCAGGCGCAGGCGCTTGCCTCGGTCCGCGGCGACGGGCGTGTACCAGATGCCGGTGGCGCCGGCGATGTCCGCGCAGCTCGCGCCGACGTCGTCACAGCGCAGCCACTGGCGCGAGCCGATGCCGAGCAGGCTCAGCCACTGGCCGTCGTTCGCGGTCAGCAGCTGGCCGACCGCGAGCGTGCCGCTGATGGCCGGCAGCGGGCTCGCGACCAGGGCGAGCGTGGGCGCGCCGCCGATGATCGCGTTCGTGGGCGTGGTCGCCTCCGACAGCACCGCCGGACCGGGCATCGCGCCGTTCTTGGGCGTGACGCGGACGCGGATCGTCTTGGTGATGTCCGCGAGCGCGAGCAGCTGCGTGGCCGACGTGCCGATCGCGGTGCAGTTCGCGCCCGCGCTGTCGCAGCGCAGCCACTCGTACGTGGCGGAGGTCGCGGCGGGGCTGTAGGTGCCGAGATCGACCTTCAGCGTCTGGCCGTCCTGTGCGACGCCGACGATCGTCGGGATCGTGACGGTGAGGGGCGGGAACTCGAGCGCGGCGGTCAATGTGCCGGTCGCGGTCGTGTTGGCCGTCCAGGCCGCGGTCGCGCTCGCGGCGCCGGCGAGGAAGCCGACGACGGTCGCGAACAGGATCGTGCGGCGGCGGCTCATCGGTACTCGCGGGCGGGGACGAACCCGGACAGGCGCGGGAGCTTGGGCTCGGTCTTCGGGACCCGGCGCCAGATCCGCATCACGATGCCGATCGAGCTCGCGACCGAGATCAGCAGGATCAGGAGGCTGCGCAGCTTCGGGTCGTTGATCGGGCGCGTCACGCGGCCGGCGTCCGGGACGTGGAAGGCGAGCGTGCCGATCTGCCCGCTCGGCTGGATCGCCCAGTGCTCGGACGCGTGGCTGGCGTCGCCCCGGGTCTCGAACTGGAGCAGCCCGGCCTTGGACTCGATCTTGCGCACGCGGTGGGTGAGCGTGCGGCCGGGGTGCGAGGGGTGGGCGAAGGTGACGATGTCGCCCGGCGCGACGGCCGCGGCGGGCACGTGCTTGACCAGCAGCAGGTCGCCGGGCATCAGCCGCGGCGACATCGACTCGGTCTGCTCGACCAGCGGGACGACGTGCGTGACGCGCGCGACCAGCAGGCCGCCGAGAACGATGAAGAGCACCGCCGTCCCGACCCAGGACGCGAAGGACCAGAGCCGGCGGAGGTGGACGGCGGTGCGCTTCATCAGCTTGGGGAACTAGGAAGTCGCGGTCCAGGTGAGGCCGAGATCGGCGGTCTTGCCCTGCAGGGCAGCCGCGGCGTTGGCCGCGAACGAGACCTTCACGCGGAAGCTCTTGGTCACGCCCGGAGCCCACGTGCTGCTGTCCACCAGCGGGCTGCCCACGGAGGGCAGCGCGGAGAACAGGCCGTCGACGATGCCGGCGTCGACCTCGCTGAAGCCCGTGCAGGAGCCGCTCGTGCCGCCGACGGCGTCGGTGCCGCGGTCGATCTTCACGCTCAGCGCGGAGACGAGCTGGCCCGTGCCGGTGCCGGAGAGGCCGACGTTGGTGAGCGGCACGTCACCGGCGTTGGTGACGTTGATGCACTTGGTGGTGCTGAAGCCGGGAAGCAGGCCGGTGAGCGCGAAGAGCGAGGTGGAGCCCGTGTCGCTGTTGGTCAGCTTGACCGTGCCGGCCTTGAGCGTGGACGCCTGGGCCGAAGTGGTGTCGGTCCACGACGAGTACGTGCCGTAGGCGCCGACGGACATGATGCCGCCGACCGCCACGGCCGAAAGCATGAGGCGTAGGGAGAGCAGCTTGATCATGGTTTGGGGATCGGCCCGCGCCGCCGGCGGGTCGATGGCCCTGCCGGAGAGAGTTGCGGGGGATCCCCGGTTCCCCCGATCGGGGGAACCTCACGGAACCGGTTCGAAGCTGATAGTGGTTTTGAAGATTCAACTGATGTGTATGTAATGGTTGAGCATGAGGGATCCATTGCGCGTCCTCATCGCGGACGACCATCCGCTGTTCCTGTTCGCCATCGCGCACAGCGTGAACGCGCGGCAGGAGCTGGAGCTCATCGGTCAGGCCCGCACGGGGCGTGAGGCGATCGCCGCCGCGCTGGACATGCGCCCCGATCTCGCGGTCCTTGACGTCGAGATGCCCGACCTCGACGGCCTGGACGTGCTGAACGCGATCAACCGCGAAGGCCTGGCATGCCGCGTGCTGTTCGTCTCCGGCAGCCTGGACCCGACAAAGTCCTACAACCTGATCGAGGCCGGCGCGGCGGGCGTCCTGGAGAAGGACGCGATGCCCGAGCAGATCGGTGACGCGCTGATCCGCATCTCCCAGGGCGAGACGGTCCTCGCGCCGTCCGTGCAGGCGGCGCTCATGCGCGAGGTGCGCGACCGGCGCGAACGCACGCAGACCGTGCTCTCCCCGCGCGAGGCCGAGGTGCTCAAGTTCCTCGCCGACGGGCTCTCCGCGCCGCAGATCGCCGCGCAGCTCCATCTGTCGCCGTCGACGATCAAGACGCACCTGCAGCGGCTCTACGAGCGGCTCGAGGTGAGTGATCGGGCGGCCGCGGTGGCCGAGGGCATGCGCCGCGGATTGATCGAATAGTGGAGATTCAGGGCACTAGGGCGTCATGCGCCTCCTGCCCTCCTGTGTCCGGATCGTCGCGGTGCTGGTCGTCGGTTGCGGTGGCGAGGACCCTGCGCCGTCGGCCGGTGCGGCGCCCGCCGCCGCGACCGCGTCCGCCTCGGCCACGCCCACCCCGTCGCCGACCACCACGGCGACGAGTGACCGCGTCGAGATCATGCAGCTCGCCACGGATTACTGGAAGGCTGTCGCCGACGACGACTCCAAGGCCGCGTGCGAGCTGCTCACGCCGTCCGAGCAGAAGCACTTCGAGCGCAAGTTCGGTTCGTGCCCGAAGGCGTTCAACTTCACCGCGGCCCAGCGCAAGGGCACCGGCGACTGGCGCGCCGGCGTGGTCACGCTCGACGGCGACCGCGCGCGGATCTCCACCGTCGGCGACTCGGGTGGCGAGGAAGGCCCGGACCTGCTCGCCGTGCGCGAGGACGGCAAGTGGGGGATCGTGCGCACGGTCGCGTACCGCCGCGCTGCGTGACGAAGCTCCCCCTCGCTGACTCGCGGGTCAATATCGTGGGTGCATGACGCATCGCCTCCCCGAGCGCGACCGGCCGTGGATGATGCGCACCTACGCGGGCCACTCCACGGCGGCCAGGTCCAATGAGCTGTACCGGCGCAACCTCGCCAAGGGGCAGACCGGGCTCTCCGTAGCGTTCGACCTGCCGACGCAGACCGGCTACGACGCCGACCACGAGCTCGCGCGCGGTGAGGTCGGCAAGGTCGGCGTGCCGATCTCGCACCGCGGGGACATGGCGGCGCTGATGGACGGCATCCCGCTCGGCGACATGAACACGTCGATGACGATCAACGCCACTGCCGCGTGGCTGTTCGCGCTGTACGTGGTCGCCGCCGAGGAGCAGGGCGTGGACGAGTCCGCCCTGTCCGGCACGACGCAGAACGACATCATCAAGGAGTACCTCTCGCGCGGGACATACGCGTTCCCGCCGGAGCCGTCGATGCGGCTGATCGCGGACATGGTCGCGTACGCGGTCGAGCACGTCCCGCGCTGGAACCCGGTCAACATCTGCTCGTACCACCTGCAGGAGGCGGGCGCGACGCCCGTGCAGGAGGTCGCCTTCGCGATGGCCACGGCGTGCGCGGTGCTGGACGCGGTGGCCGAGCGGGTGCCGGCTTCGCGCATGCCCGCGGTGTTCGGGCGGATCTCGTTCTTCGTCAACGCCGGCGTGCGGTTCGTCGAGGAGCACGCGAAGCTGCGCGCGATGTCCGTGCTCTGGGAGGAGCTGGGGCGGTCGCGCTACGGGGTGGATGATCAGAAGGCGCTGCGCTTCCGCTACGGCGTGCAGGTCAACTCGCTGGGGCTGACCGAGTCCCAGCCCGAGAACAACGTGCAGCGGATCGTGCTGGAGGCGCTCGCGGTGACCCTGGGGCGCAACGCCCGGGCGCGTGCGGTCCAGCTTCCCGCCTGGAACGAGGCGCTCGGGCTGCCGCGGCCGTGGGACCAGCAGTGGGCTTTGCGCATCCAGCAGGTGCTGGCGTTCGAGACCGACCTGCTCGAGTACCCCGACCTGTTCGAGGGCTCCGTCGTCATGGACGGGCTGGTGGGAGAGCTGCTGGACGGCGCGCGTGAGGAGCTCGCGCGCGTGGAAGAGCGTGGCGGCGCGGTCGAGGCCGTGCCGTACATGAAGGCCGCGCTGGTCGAGTCGCACCGGGCGCGGATCGCGCGCATCGAGTCGGGCGAGCAGGTGCTGGTGGGCGTGAACCGGTTCGTCGAGACCGAGCCCTCCCCCATGGTTGGCGAGGACGGCGGGATCCTCGTGGTCGATCCGGGTGTGGAGGCCGAGACGCGAGAAGCGCTGGCTTCGTGGCGAGCGGCGCGCGGCGACGTGACCGGTGCGCTGGACGAGCTGCGCCGCGTCGCCGCGAGCGACGAGAACATCCTGCCCGCCACGCTGGCCGCCGCCCGCGCGGGCGTGACCACGGGCGAGTGGGCGGGCGCGCTGCGCGAGGTCTTCGGGAGTTACCGCGCGCCGACCGGCGTGGGCGAGGCTGCTTCCCCCGCCGCCGACGAGGCGCTGCGCGACGAGGTCGCTCGAGTGTCCGAGGCTTTGGGACGCACGATCAAAATCCTCGTCGGCAAACCCGGCCTGGACGGCCACTCCAACGGCGCCGAGCAGATCGCGGTGCGCGCGCGGGACGCGGGCATGGACGTCGTCTACGAGGGCATCCGGCTGACCCCGGCCCAGATCGCCCGCTCCGCCGTCGACGAGGGCGTGCACGTGATCGGCCTCTCGATCCTGAGCGGCTCCCACCGCGAGCTGATCCCGGACGTGATCGCCGCGCTCGATGGCGCGGACATCCCGGTCGTCGTCGGCGGCATCATCCCCACCGCGGACATCCCGGAGCTCAAGGCGGCCGGCGTCGCCGCCGTGTTCACCCCGAAGGACTTCGAGCTCGACCGGATCATGCACGCGATCGTCGCGCTCGTGGCGGAGCGCAACGGCGTGGGGGCCGCCGCCTGAGGGCGGCCGGCAACGGCGCGGTGGGCCGCGACGGCACGCCGCGCGCGAGCGGCGGCACGACAGGAGGCGACGGCGCCGCGCTCGGGGCGCGGCTCG
>NZ_JAPDDP010000130.1 GCF_027587195.1 Solirubrobacter phytolaccae
GCTACGATCCGACTTCACGCGGTGGGCCGCCGGCCGGACGCCGTGCCGCGTGGCGGCGCGCCTGCCGTCCTCCCGGACGGGCCGGAGCAGGACGCGTACGTGCGGGCCCTGCGCAACGCCGCGAACCTCGCGTGGGCGAACCGGTTCGCGCTGACCGCGATGGCCGTCGGCGCGATCGCGGACGTGCTCGGCGCCGCGCCGCGCTGGGTCACGGTGGGCGACGCGCCGCACAACCTCATCTGGCGCGAGGACGACCGCTGGCGTCACCGCAAGGGCGCGTGCCCGGCCGAGCGCGGCAGCGGACCGTTCGCCTACACCGGCGAGCCCGTCCTCATCCCGGGCTCGATGGGCGACAGCTCGTGGGTGCTCGCCGGCACGGGTGAGGAAGCCGCGCTGTCGTCCACCAGCCACGGCGCGGGCCGGGTACTCGCCCGCGGTCGCGCCGCCCGCACGCGCGACGACGCCGCGGACGCGCTCCTCCAGGTCGTCACGCCGATCGACCCGGTCCTCGCCCGCCGCGACGTGCGCGCCGAGCACGACCGCCGCGTGCGCGAGGAGGCCCCGCGCGCGTACAAGCCGATCGGCCCGGTCGTCGACGCCGTCGTCGCGGCGGGTGCGGCGCGACGGGTGGCGCGCCTGGAGCCGCTCCTCACGACAAAGGGGTGACGTACGCGTGGCGCGGGGCGCCGTTGGCGTTGAGCCAGTACGCGTGGTAGGTGTCGACCGCGATCTCCGTGGCCGGCTCACGGCTCAGGACCCGCGGGCGGCGAGCATCGCCCCAGACGCGCAGGACGCCGTCGGGGCCACGCGCGGCGAGTGCCCACAGCTCCGCGGCCAGCGGGCCGCTCGCGCGCGGAAGCTCGTGCTTGACGCCCGTCGCGACGTCGAGCGAGGCGGAGAAGCCCGGCCGGGTGTAGGCGATGTCTCCGGCGCTGAGCCGCCGGAAGCCCGTGGCCTGGCCGAGCGCGGTCGTCCGCCCGTTGAAGCACGCGTAGGCGGACGTGCCCACGCGGGTGATCACGATGCGGCGGAAGCGGACGACCAGGCGGGCGCCCGGCCGCGGGGTGCAACGCGTCATCCGGCGGGCGCGCGGCAGCGGCCGCTTCGCCGGCGCAGTGCCGGACGGGAACGTCAGGAGCGCGGTGCGCGGCCCACCTTTCGCCCGCCAGTACAGACGCCGGCCCTGGCGCGCGAAGTCGTCGCCGGGGTCCACGGAGAGCACCTGCGTGCGCCCGTCGGTGTAGCGCACCCGGACACCGGACTCGTCGCCGAGGACGTACCCGCCCGGTACCAGGAAGCCTCCCTCGCTCAGCGTCTTGCCCGTCCACAGGTCCATCAGGTCGTCCGTCAGGTTCTCGGCCGTGGTCGTGTCGGAGTCCTCGCCCTTGTAGGTCAGGGTGCGCAGCCAGCGGTCGCCCTGCACCTCCTCGAACTCGAGATGGACGTCGTCCTCGGCCGGATAGGGCACGACCCGCTCGACGCCCGTCGCGCGCACGCAGGCGACGATGCCGTCGTTGTCGTCGAACCAGACCTGCACGGCGGGCGAGTCGTACCAGACGTCGGCCACCGGAGCGGTGCGACAGGCGGCGGAGGCGGTCGCGGGGACCACGATGAGGATGAGGAGCGTCAAGAGCGCGGCGCGAAGCATGCGCAGCAGTCTCCCGGCGTGCCGGCCGCGGTTCGCACCGGCCAGCCTGTGACCCGGCGGCGGTCAGCCGCTGCCCGAGCTCGTGACACCCACCGTAAAGCGGCTGCCGAGCACCGGCGTCACGCCGTCGCCGACCAGCGCCACGGGCGTCCACTCCGTGAAGCGCGGGCTGTCATAGAAGATCGTCACGCCACCCTCGCCGAGCGGGACCAGCCCCTCGACCTCCGCGTCCGGGTCGGCCGCGAACCAGCGCTCGGCGGCCTCGACGGCCGCGAACGCGTCGTCCAGCGCGCCCAGGTCGGTGGCGAACGCGTCCGCACGTGGCGGAGCTGACGCCTGCCAGGCAGCGTGCAGGTCGCGGCGGCGGGTCGGCTCGAGCGCGGTCGGCACCCCGGGCCAGCGGGACCACACGTCGACCGGGATCGCCAACGCGCCGTGCCTGCGCAGGAGCACCGTCGGCTGGTGCTCGCGCTCGTCCAGCTCGCCGTCCCCCGGCTCCGGCACGGTCCACAGCACGTACTCGCCAAGCCGCGTGACGTGCGCCCGCCCACCGACCGCACAGCCCGTCACGCCGCACTGCTCGCACAGCACGACCTGCACCGGGCGCTCGTCCCACTCGATCCACTCCAGCGCGTTCGCCACCTCCTCGCCGGCGCACCGCACCCGCGTCCACTCGGGCTCGGGCTGTCCCGACGACGAGAAGTCCGGTCGCCAGCGCACGAGCTCGGGTGCGTCGCACAGCAGCATGGGCGCGCGATCCTAGCTCCCGCAAAGGTCGCTTAGAGGACCTTTAAGAAGACACCGGTTTTTCACGCGCCCACGCCCGAACGGCGGAAGGCTCCGGCCGCCAAGCAATTCGAGGTCTGGGGTCGAATGTCAAAAGAAGGCGTGTCGCGCCGGCGGTTCCTCACGGTCGCCGGTACGGCGACCGGTGCCGTCGTGGTGTCACAAATCCCGTTCGCGAAGGCGCGTACCGCGCCCGCGCGCTTCCTCGGGTACCCGTTCACGCTCGGGATCGCTTCCGGCGATCCCACGCCGGACAGCGTGGTCCTGTGGACCCGCCTCGCGCCGGCGCCGCTCGCCGGCAACGGCGGGATGCCCGACCGGGACATCCCGGTCGAGTGGGAGATCGCGAAGGACGAGCAGTTCAGCAACGTCGTCGCCCGTGGTGAGGAGATCGCCACGTACGCGGACGCGCACTCGGTCCACGCCGAGCCGCGTGGCCTGGAGCCGGGCTACGAGTACTTCTACCGCTTCCGCGCCAACGGGGAGATCAGCCCCGTCGGCCGCACGAAGACGGCGCCGGCGGGCGCGGTGAGCGCGCTGGCGTTCGCGTTCGCGTCCTGCCAGCAGTACGAGCACGGGTACTTCACCGCCTACAAGCACATGGCGCAGGAGGACCTGGACCTGGTGATCCACACCGGGGACTACATCTACGAGTACGACACGAACTCGTACACGGTGTCGGGCGGCAACGTGCGGGCGAACTCCAACCACGAGATCGTCAACCTCGCCGACTACCGCGAGCGCCACGCGCAGTACAAGACGGACCCGGACCTGCAGGCCGCGCACGCCGCGTTCCCGTGGCTCGTGACCTTCGACGACCACGAGGTCGACAACAACTGGGCGGGTGAGATCCCCGAGGAGGGGATGCCGAAGGACTTCTTCGCGCGTCGCCGCCGTGCCGGCTTCAAGGCCTACTGGGAGCACATGCCGCTGCGCAAGGCCCAGCGCCCGACCGGGAACGGCATCCAGATCTTCAAGCGCAACACCTACGGCGACCTGGCGAGCTTCCACGTGATGGACACGCGCCAGTTCCGCTCCGACCAGGCGTGCAACGACGGCACCAAGGCCAACTGCGACGACCGCTTGAACCCGGCGCGCACGATCATGGGCGCGGCCCAGGAGCAGTGGCTCTACGACGGCCTGCAGAACTCGCAGGCCAAGTGGCAGATCCTCGCCCAGCAGGTCTTCATGGCCCAGCAGGACTACGACAACGGCCCGGGCGAGACCTTCAACATGGACGCCTGGGACGGCTACCGCGTCTCGCGCGACAAGCTCCTGGACTTCATCGACACCCGCAAGATCGCGAACCCGATCGTGATCACCGGCGACGTCCACGCCAACTGGGCTGCCGACCTGCTGCAGGACTTCAGCAACCCGGCGTCCAAGATCCTCGGCTCCGAGCTCGTCTGCACGTCGATCTCGACGTCCGGTGACGGCAGCGACGCGACTTCCGCCTGGCTGCCCGGGAACCCGCACATCAAGTACAACAACCAGCGCCGCGGCTACGTCCGCGTGTCGCTGGACCAGCAGCAGGCCCGGGCGGACTTCCGCACCGTGCCGTACGTCAAGCGTCCCGGCGCGCCGATCGCGACCCACAAGTCGTTCATCGTCGAAGCCGGCAACCCCGGCCTGAAGGGCGCCTGATGAAGCTCGCCACCGCCATCGTCCTGGCGGCGACGCTCGTCGCCGCCGTCCTCTCCCTCCAGCCGGCCAACGCGGTCGACGACGCGCCGAACAGCCGCGTCCAGCTGATCGAGGTCGAGCAGCAGACCCCGTACCTGGAGTCCTTCGCGGGCGTGACCGCGGGGACCGCCACCACGTCGATCGTCCGTCGCGTCTCCGGCGTGACGTTCTCGAGCCAGGCCTACGCCCAGCTCGACAACCACAACGGCGACCAGAGCCGTGCCACGTTCCCGATCGAGGTCGAGGCCGGTGACCTGTACGGCATCCACGCGGCCTTCGTGAAGGGCCCGAACTTCGGCGTCGTGCAGCTCGAGCTGGACGGCCGGCCGCTCGGCGGGCCGTTCGACGCCTACGCCGCCGCGCTCGGCGTCGAGCCGGCGAAGCTGCTCGGCACGGTCGCGCTGGCCGAGGGCAAGCACATGCTCACGATGACCGTCGTGGGCAAGAACGAGGCGTCGACGGACTGGCTCGGGGGCCTGGACCTGCTGGTCCTGGACTCCACGGCTGCCGCGCAGCCGACGCCGACGGCGGTCGCGACCGCCGAGGTCGGCGGCTCGGTCCCGGCCACGCTCGCGCTCTCGCTCGGCACGCCGCCGCGCTTCGAGGCGTTCGTCCCGGGCACCGAGCGCGAGTACACGGCGCAGACGCAGGCGACCGTGACGTCATCCGCGGGTGACGCGACGCTCACCACGAGCGACCCGGGCTACCTCACCAACGGGGCCTTCAAGCTGGCGCAGCCGCTGAAGGTCACGCTCAGCAAGACCACGTGGGACGCGCCGACCTCCGGCGAGCCCGTGGACGTCACGTTCAAGCAGGCGATCGGCGCTCGGGACCCGTTGCGCACGGGCACCTACGCGAAGACGCTGACGTTCACGCTCTCCACCACGAACCCGTAGGGATAAGTCGGACGCGGCGAAGCGCGGGATCCGGGGCACAATGTGGGGCCCGCGCTTCGCCAAGAACGTCGTGCGTCTGAGCCTCAATCGGGGGAATGAGGCTCCCCAGTAATCGGACCGGTCGGCGGCAACTTGAGCCGCCGCGGTCCGCTTACTTGTCCCAGTCGAAATCCTTCGGGGGCTTCTGCTCGAACCACAGCCGGTCGTGCTCGGGCGTCTCCTGGAGGAACTCGGGCGTCTCCTCCAGCACGTCCTCGTCGCTGCCCGGCTTGCTCTCGAGCGCCTCTTCGGCCGGGACCTCGTCGCGCTCGTCGGCGAGCCACGGGTCCTCTTCGTAGCCCGGCTCGGGCTGCTGAGGCTCCGGCGGCGCCTCCTGGTGCGGCGGCGCGGGCTCCGGGTCCGGCTCGCCCGCGGCCGGCTCAGGCGCGGAGACCTCGGGCTCGGGGACCGCGGGCGCGATCGCCTCGGCCTCCGGCTCTTCGGTCTGCGCGAACTCGTTACGCGGACTCGGGCCAAGCGCCTCGCGCTCTTGGCGCGCGACATCGTCCGGATTTGCTCCGTGCTTGCGCTTGAGCTCGAGGTGCTCGCGGATGGCGTCGTCGAGAAGTCCCATGGGCGCCGCTCCCTTCACAGCCTACTCGGCCTTGACCGTCCGATTCTTACCCGAGCGTTTTGCCCGGTACAGCGCGGCGTCCGCCGCGGCCACCAGGCCCTCCTTGTCCAATTGTGGCGAGGAGGCCAGTGAGGCGGCGCCGAACGAAGCCGTCACCGTCAGAACACCTTCGCCGTCCAGCAACGGCAGCTCGAGCTCCTCGATGCGCTTGCGAACGCGCTCGGCGAAGTTATAGGCGCCGTCGAGGTCGGTCTGCGGCAGTGCGACCGCCATCTCCTCGCCGCCGTAGCGGGCCGGCTCGTCGATCTCCCGCGCTTCCTTGCGCAGGACGCGGGCGACGGCGCGCAGGACCTCGTCGCCCTGCATGTGCCCGTAGGTGTCGTTGACGCGCTTGAAGTTGTCGATGTCGAGCATGATCAGCCCCATCTCCTGGTCGTAGCGGCGCGCGCGCTCGACCTCGGCGTCCATGACCTCCTGGAAGCGCCGGTGGTTGAAGAGGCCCGTCAGCTCGTCCGTGACCGCCTGGCGCTGCACGGTCTCGTGCAGGTCGACGTTCTCGACCGACACGGCCGCCTGGCTGGTCAGGTAGGAGAACAGCTCGCGCTCGGCGTGGGAGAAGTTGCGGTCGCCGCGGGCGACGGAGACGATCGCCAGCACACGGTCGCCGCCCTCGGTGGCCGACAGCGGCGCGGCGAGCGCGCTCGTGCCGCCCAGGCTGATCTCGGCGGCCTCGCCCGCGTCCATCACGGCCGCCTCCGCGGCGTGCAGGACGCGGTGATAGAGCCCGGGATCGCCCGTGTTCGCCACTTCCTCCATCGGCGCGTCGGCGCGCCGGCGCATGGTGGCGCGCCCGCAGTCGCCGCCGACGCCGTCCACCGCGGTCTGCACGACGATCTCGAGCACGCCGACGCGGTCAAGGCCGCGCGCGAACGACTCACCCACGCGCCGGATCGCGTCCTGCAGGCGACTGCGCTCGCGGCGCAGCTCCTCCAGGCGCCGTTCCAGCTCGGCGGCCATCTTGTTGAACTCGCGGCCGAGCGCGGCGAACTCGTCGTTGCCCTCGGCCGGGACCTGAACGGAGAAGTCGCCGTGGCCGAGGCGCTGCGCGGCGTACAGGAGGCGCTGGACCTCCGAGGACAGCGTCCGGCTCACGATCACCGCGAAGACGAGCGCAAGCCCGAGGAAGCCGATCAGGACGCCGACGAAGATCGCCGTCGCCGAGCGGTCGGGCGGCGGCACCTCGCCCAGCAGGCGTACCCGGACGGTCGAGTCGTTGGGCTCGGGCGCGGTGAACGAGGTCGTGCGGTAGGCGGTCGGCCCGACCTCGACCTCGGCACCGGACTCGTTCGGGATCTCCGTGTTCGCGGCGCGCGCGATCGTGCTGGCGAGCACGCCGTCGTCGCGCTCGACCCGGACGCCGACGTCCAGCTGGCGGGCCACGGCGGTCGCGTACTCGTTCGCGGTCGTCGTCGAGACGGTCATCCGGCCGAGCGGCGCGCCGCCGGCGTCCTGCAGCTCCGCGGACGCCGACGCGACCGCGGCGGCCGCCCCCGGCGTCCGGAACGTGTCGAGGTCGTCGACCGTGAGCGTCACCTGGGCGCCGTTCGCGCGTGCGAGCGCGGCGAGCCGCCGCTGCACCGCCGGCTTGTCGCGCTCCTCGATCGCCTGCGCGAGCTGCACGTCGCCGCGGATCCGGTTCATCGCGGCCATCGCCTCGCGACGGTCCTCGGTGTACGTGTTCCGGGCGCCCACCTGGGCTTTCCCGAGCCCCGAATCCAGGCGGAAGTTGTCGGTCGCGCCGAGAAGTTGGAACAGCACGACGCCCACCGCGATGATCGGGACGATCACGATCACCGCGAAGAACAGCCGTAGACGGCCGCGGAACGATGGCTGGAGGAGGGGCATAAGGAGAGGGCGCCGGGCTACCGCAATCTATCCACGGCGGCTATAATCGGCATTGGACGGTAGGACCGAAGTTCCTTCCGACCACTTGGGGCTATAGCTCAGCTGGGAGAGTGCCTGGATCGCACCCAGGAGGTCGCCGGTTCGAGCCCGGCTAGCTCCACTTCAACGAAGGCCCGCCCACGGCGGGCCTTCGTCGTTCCGAGTGTCGCGATTCAGAAGTTCGCGGGCCGCTACCGGGCGTCTCGCCGCGCCTGGCGGCCGCCGGCGATCCCGCACGTACACCCGGTATGCGCTGGAATCACCGGCGGGCCCAGCCACGACGATCGGGCCCGCTATCGACGCGCGAACTTCCGACTCGCGCCACTAGCGACGACGCTTGCCGGCCTTCGGCGGCGCCTCCCCCGCGTCGGCGAGGATCGACGCGAGCGCCTGCTCGGCGGCCGCCGGGCCCGCGACCGGGGTGAGGGTCGTGTCGGGCGTGGCGCGGTCGGTGAAGAGCACGCCGTCCAGGTGGTCGATCTCGTGCTGGGCGATCCGCGCGAGGTAGCCGTCGAGCTCCAGGTCGACGGGTTCGCCCTCGAGCGAGTGGTTGCGGACCTTGACGGCCGCGGGCCGTTCGACGTCGGCGCGCCAGCCGGGCAGGCTGAGGCAGCCCTCCGGCACGACGGCGGTCTCGTCGGAGCGGTCGACGATCTCCGGGTCGCGCAGGAGGATCGGCGGGTTCACGCGGTCGTCGATCGCGGCCATGCGGATGCCGAGCCCGACCTGCGGCGCGGCGAGCCCGACGCCGCCCCGCTCGTACTGCTCGCGCAGCAGGCCGGCGGCCAGCGCGCGGACCAGGTTCGGGTGCAGCTCCGGGCCGACGGGGTGGGCCGTGCCGCGCACGACGATCGGGTCCAGCGCCCAGGCGTCGGGGTCGAAGGTGGCGACGGCCACCGGCTCGATCCGGCGCGGCGTGGGCGGCTCCTCCGCGTACAGCGCGGCGAGCGCCTGTTCCGCGCGCGCGTCCGCGAGAACGGTCGTGCCGATGGGCTGCGCGCCCTCGTGGTCGAGGAACAACCGGCCGTCGAGGATCTCGATCTCGTGCTGGAGCACGCGCGCGTGCCAGTCGTGGAACGTCTGCGTCCGCGGCTTGCCGTTGAGCGTCTGCCAGCTCACGGTCACCGAGCGCGGGCGCCGGACCTCGGCGCGGACGTCCGGCAGGCACAGGTTGCCCTCCGGCCCGGCCTCCTCCGGCCCCGTGGCCTCCTCGATGACGGGGTTGAAAAGCGCGGACACCTGGTCGTCGATCGCGGTCACGACGATCCGCAGCCCGAGGCCCGTCATCGGCGCCGCGAGGCCCGCGCCCACCGGCCCGCGCAGCAGCGCGCCGGCCAGGCCGCCGGCGAGGCGGACGCGCAGCTCGCGCGGGGTCTCGTCGAAGTCGACCGGCGCCGCCGGCCTGCGGAGCGCGTGGCCGGGGAGTCGGAGCGCGCGCACGCTCGTGCGCAACAGCGTGAGGGGAACCGGCGCGGGAGTCGGTGGCACGCCGAGGAACGTTACCGGCGGACGTTTCAGCCCGCCAGCGGGCGTATAGTGCCGAAAATCATGCTCGGTGACGTGATTCGGCGGCGCTGCGACGAGCTTGGGCTCTCGCAGTCCGGTCTGGCGGACCAAGTGGGCGTGCACGTGCGGCAGATCCGCCGTTACGAGCGCGGGGAGCAGCAGCCGGTGCTCGGCGTGGCCGCGAAGCTCGCGGAGACGCTCGGGGTGACGCTGGACGAGCTGGCCGGGGTGGGTGAGAGCCCGCTCGACGGGGACTGGTGGAGCGCGCGGGAGATCGAGGTGGACGGACGCGCGCTGGTGGCGACCGTCCCGGTGACGCTGCGGCGGCGCGCGCCGGACCTGCTCGCGGTCGAGGGCCGGGGCTGGAGCGGTGAGCTGCGCGTGTGGGAGGAACGGACGCTGACCGGGTGGTATGGGGGTGCCGGCGCGCCAGGAACGATGTTCTTCGTGCTGGACGACGAACGTGCGCTCGCCCACGGTCGCTGGGTCGCGCTGGCCGCGGGCGGCGCTGTGACGGGCGGGCACGCCGCGCTCGCACGGACGCGTGAGGGGGCAGCGACAGCTATTCCTCGGTCGACCAGCTGATTCAAAGTTTCCTCCAAATGGCCGATGAACGTGGTCCCAAACCTCGTTCGGCCGGCAGACACGGCCACGAAAGGACTGAGTGCCCGTGTCAAGGCTCTCCAACTTCATCCCCCGCCCCCGCCTCGCCGCCTGGCTCGCGTTCGGCGCGACCGGCCTCGCCACCGGCGCCGTCTGGGCGACCGGCTTCGCTTCTGTCTCGGCCGGCAACGGCACGACGGGCGAGTCCCCCGCCATGGCGAAGACCGCTCCGTCGCCCTCGACGTCCGCGCTGACCGGCACGGTCACGGCCGTCGACCCGATCGTGTTCGACTGGGACGGGCGCTGGGGCAAGATCACGACCAAGAAGGTCATGTTCAAGGTCGACCTGAGCGGCACGTCGTTCGCCGGCAAGACCTACAACGTCGCGATGCTGCTGACCAACACGTCGGTGCTGACCGGCTTCGCGTCGCTGCAGCTCGAGTTCGAGCGCGTCGACAAGGCCGCGGCCGGCACCTGCGCCGCGGGCGACTTCGACGGCACCCAGAACGCCAAGAACCTGAACGTCGACGACCAGGACGCCGCCGTGTACTGGAACGCGCTCGCCGGCGACGCCGTCTACTGCCTCGGCATCTCCACCAGCACCGGTGACGACGTCGCCGGCACCTTCCTGCGCTCCGCGCAGGACACCCCGCCGTCCAGCTTCCCGTCGTTCATCGCGACGGTCGACCGGGCCACGTAGGCCTTCGCGGCGATGCCGCCGACCCACCTCCTTGCGACGCCCGGCCTCCGGGTCGGACCGTACCGCCGCCATGAGCGCGCGGTCGTCAGGGAGGCGCGGGCCGGCGGCCATCGTTGGATCTTCGTCGTCACGCTGCTGATCGCCCTCGCGGGCGGCCTCGGGTTCCTCGGGACCTGGCCGCCGCTCGCGACGGTGATGTCGGCCTCGATGGCGCCGACGATCAACACGGGCGACGTCGTCGTCCTCAAGCAGCTCGACGCGCCCGCCGCCGTCGGCCAGGTCGTGATGGTCCGCGTGCCCGACGAGGCCCGCGCCCGCTACGGCTACCCGCCCGTCGTGATCCACCGCGTCGTCTCGATCTCGCCCGACGGCCAGGTCACCACCAAGGGCGACGCGAAGAAGGAGATCGACCCGTTCACCGTGCCGCGCACGGCGATCGAGACCCGCGTCCTCACGCACATCCCGGCCGCCGGGCAGGTCTTCGGCTTCCTCGGCAGCACCCTCGGCCTCATCTGGCTCGTCGGCGGCGCCGTGATGCTGTTCGGGCTCCCCCTGCTCGAGCGCTTCCGCGATTCCCAGCGCCGCGTGGGCTCGGAGCGCGAGCTCGTGCTGGAGGAGCTGCGCGTGCAGGTCGAGCTCCTCCCGAGCCAGATCGAACGCGCGGTGGCCAGTGCGGTCGCGGCGATCGAGCAGCACGCCCCGACCCGCGCCGCCGCACCGGTCGCCGCCCCCACGAACCTGGTCGCCGCGAACGTGCCGGTCGTCGCCGCCACCGACCCGGCGGCCGTCGCCACGGCCAGCCCAGCGGCGTCGTCGGCGCCCGGCCTGCTTGCCGCACCTGCGCTCGTCGTCGCCGCGCCCGCGCCGCGCATCGTCGCCGCGGCGAAGCTCGCCGCGGTGGCCGCCCTGCGACTCACGCCGCTGCCGAAGGCGG
>NZ_JAPDDP010000131.1 GCF_027587195.1 Solirubrobacter phytolaccae
CGCCGCGAGGTGGCGGCGCTCCGCGTCCTGCGTCGCGGCCGCGGCGGCGCGCTCGTACGCGGCGGCCGCGGCCGCCGTCTCCCCCGCGCGGGCGAGGAGGTGGCCGCGGACCGCGTCCACGCGGTGGCTGGCGCCGATGCGCGGGTCCTCCGCGACCGCGTCGACCGCGGCCAGCCCAGCCGTCGCGCCCTGCACCTCGCCCACTGCGACCGCGCGGTTCAAGGCGGTCACCGGGTTCGGGTGCGCGGCGAGCAGGAGGTCGTAGAGCGCGAGGATCTGCGGCCAGTCGGTCTGCCCGGCGTCCGGCGCTTCGGCGTGCACGGCCACGATCGCCGCCTGCAGCGCGTACGGACCCGGCGGCCGGCGCGCGGTCACCGCGAACTCGACGAGCGTGATCCCCTCGGCGATCAGCGCGGGGTCCCACAGCCCGCGGTCCTGCTCCTCCAGCGGGATCAGGTCGCCGCCCGGCGTCGCGCGGGCGGCGCGGCGCGCGTGATGCAACAGCATCAGCGCGAGCAGCCCGGCAACCTCGGCGTCGTCAGGCAGCGCGCGGCGCAGCTCGCGGGTGAGCCGGATCGCCTCCGCGGCGAGGTCGTCGCGCCGGAGCTCGGCGCCCGCGGTCGCCATGTGGCCCTCGTTGAAGATCAGGTACAGGACCTGGGCGACGCCCGCGATCGGCGGCTCGGGCGGGACGCCGAACGCGACGTCGCGCAGCCGCTGCTTGGCGCGCACGATCCGCTGCGCGACGGTCGCGGGCGTGGTCAGCAGCGCCGCCGCGATCTCCTCCGTCGTCAGGCCACCGAGCGCGCGCAACGTCAGCGGGATCTGGGCCGACGGCGCGAGCGACGGGTGGCAGCACAGGAAGAACAGCGCGAGCGTGTCGTCCTCCTCCGGCGCGTCCACTGCGACGGCCTCGCGGAACACGCGTTCCTCGCGGGCGGTGCGGGAGGCGTCTGCGCGCCGCGCGTCCGTCAGGCGTCGCGACGCGACCGTGAGCAGCCAGCCGAACGGGTGCTCCGGCACCGCGTCCCACTTCAGGTAGGCCTCGAGCAGCGCCTCCTGCACGGCGTCCTCGCAGCGCGCGAAGTCGCCGTGCCGGCGCACGAGCGTCGCGAGCACGCGCGGCGCGTGCTCGCGCAGGGTCGCGTTCAGCCCTGGTTCATCAGGCGCCACAGCTCGACACCGCCGCCCCGGCTCGTGACGCCGGGGTAGGACTGGACGATCTCCAGCGCGCGCTCGTGGCTCTCGACGTCGAGCATGAAGTAGGAGCCGACGTGCTCCTTGACCTCCAGGTACGGACCGTCGGAGACGACGGGCGGACCGTCGGTGTGGCGGACGTTGACCACCGGGGCGGCGAGGCCGTTCACCGAGATCAGCTCGCCCGACTCGGTCAGGCGCCGGTTGAACTCGTTGACGGCGGCGATCACGCCCGGCCGGTTGGGATCGCCCATCCAGATCTCTTTGTTGCCGTAGATCAGCGCCAGGTATTTCACGGGACGGATCCTATGGGGCGAGCACGCGGGTGATGTCGTCCTGGACGCCACGGGCGCGCTCGGCGCTCGGCCCGACGCTGAGGATCGCGAACACGCGGCCCTTGCAGATCCCCGCCAGCGTCGTGGCCTTCGCGGAACGCAGCGTGCCCGTCTTGGCCCGGCAGCCGCTGCCCACGCTGCGGTTGGTGAGCGTGCCCTGGCCGGGGCGGGCGAGCGACCGGCGGAAGCTCGGCCGGCGATCCATCTGGCGCAGCAACGTGGTGACGTCCCGCGCGGTCGCCTTGGACCCCGCGACGAAGCCGGCGCTGTCGGCGATCAGCGGCCGCACTTTCAAGCGACTGCGCACCAGCGACTGGATCGTCGCCGCGGCCGCCGCGCTCGTGCCCGGCTGGCCTGAGCGAGTGGCGAGCAGCTTGCCGAGCGTCTCGGCGGTCACGGCGCTCGAGTCGGTGTTCATCGCGCGCAGCAGCGCGTCGAGATCGCCGTCCACCACGGCCAGCGGGGGACGGGCCGGCGTCGGCGCGGACACCGCCCCGTTCGGGAGCACGACGCCGACCGCTTCCAGCAGGTCGTCGAAGCGCGCCGCGGCGGCAGCGGCCGGATCGACCTGGAACGGCCCGCCGGGCACGGACCGCCCGTGCTCGAACGTGAGCGCGCCGACCGCACCCTCGAACTCGGGGTCGAACGCCCCGCCGGTCGCCGGGCCGCCGACCGCACCGTCGAACAGCGAGCCGTCGCCGATCACGCGGCCGGTGATGCGCCGCACGCCGGCCTGCACCACCGCGTCGCGCAGGCGGGTGAGGCCGACGTCGCCGAGCCCGGAGTCGCCGCCGCCGCGCAGGACGATGTCGCCCGTCAGCGTGCCGTCGGGCCCCAGGGTGCCCGCCAGCTCGACCGCCGTCCGCGGCGGACCGCCGAGGCCGAGCGCGACCGCGCTCGACGTGTAGAGCTTGGTCAGCGAACCGAGCGAGCGGCGCGTGGAGGGACGCACGGCCGCGAGCGTGCGGCCGCGGGTGTCGGTCACGAGCAGGCTCGTGTTGGACCCGAGCGAGCGGGCGAGCTGCTCGACCCGCGACCGGTCCTTCTTGGACAGGGTCGCGGCCTGCGCGGGCGCGGCGATGAGCGCCGAAGCCGCGACCGTGAGCGCCAGCCGCCTCAGCATGAAGCTCCCAGCGCGCCGAGCTCGCCGAGGATCGCGCGCCCGATCGTCATGCGCGCCGCGGGGTGCTCCGGGCGGGTGATGTCCAGGTTCAGCGCGAAGGTGTAGGTGTCCTCGCCGCGCTCGACCCAGCCGACCCACCAGCCGACGCGTGGCGCCGTGGTGAAGACGTAGCCCGTCTTGCCGCGCAGGACGCCGCACTTGTCGCGCTCGAGGACGAGCATGTCCTGGACCTCGTGCACCGCGCGGCGCGAGACCGGCAGCGCACCGCGCTCGAGGCGGCGCAGGAACTCGACCTGCTCGCGGGCCGAGATGGCGAGTGGCCCGTCGAGCCAGAAGCGGTCCACCTGTGCGCCCGCCATGTCGTGGTTGCCGTAGTCCATGCGCGCGAGCTCCCGAGTGTAGGTGCGCAGTCCGACCTGCCGCGCGATTCGCTGGAAGATCGGGATGCACGAGTTCGCGAGCGCGGTGGCGAGCGTCAGGTCGCCCTCGCACACGACCGGGAGGAACGGCGCGCCGTCGACGAGGACGTTCGGGTTCGGGCCGGGGTAGGGCTGGTCGGCGCCCGAAGCGACGCCGCGGTCGATGGCGAGCAGGGCGTTCGGGATCTTGAACGTGGACGAGGGGAGGAAGCGCTGGGCGCTGCGCTCGCCGACCACCCAGGTGCGCGGCCGGTGGCCGGAGCGCTGCACGACCATCGTGCCGGTCGTGCCCGCGGCGGTGAAGTGGCGCTCGAGGTCGGGGCGCTGGACCGGCGCGGCGTGCGCGGCGGCGGTGGGGACGGCGAGCGTCAGCGCGAGCGTGGACAGGAGCTTGCGGAACCGATGCATGCCCATCACCCCATCAGCGAGGGTCGACCGGGGCAACACCAAGATCGTCATCTTCCAAGATCAAGATGGTCCGGACGGATCGATACCGTTCTGGTCTCGATGGACCTGATGCGTCATCTGCGCTGCTTCGTCGCCGTGGCCGAGGAGCTGCACTTCGGACGGGCGGCGGCGCGGTTGCACATGGCCCAGCCGCCGCTCTCGCAGCGGGTGCGCGCGCTGGAGACGGCGCTCGGCGCACGGCTGCTTGAGCGCACCAGCCGGCGGGTGGCGCTCACCCCGGCGGGCCGCGCGTTGCTGCCGGAGGCGCGGGCACTGCTCGCCCGTGCGGACGCGCTCGGCGAGCTGGTCGCCGACGCGGCGACCGAAGCCACCCGGCCCGTCCTGCGCGCGGCCGTGACGCCGGACTTCCCGGCCGAGGTCGTGGCGGCGCTGCAGCGCGCGTTCCGCGGGGGTGACGCGCTGCTCGAGCTCACGCCGCGCAGCCCGGCCGCGGTGCGCCGCGAGCTCGGCGGCGGTGAGCTCCACGCCGCCGTGGTCCGCCAGCCGGCCGGCGTCGCCACGGGCGAGGTCGCGCTCACCGTGACCGCGCGGCTCGGAGCGCTCCTGCGCGCCGACGACCCACTGGCCGCGCAGACCGACGTGGCGCCGGCCGAGCTCGGCGAGCGGGTGCTCGTGCGCCCGGAGGACTCCGCCGGCACCGAGGACCTGCTGGCCGGGCTCGCCGCCCACGGCTGGGTGCCCGCGCAGACGGCGCCCGCGCCGGACGCCGAGTGGGCGCGAGGGCTCGTCCTCGCCGGTGACGCGGTGCTGCTGACCGAGCAGCCGCCGGCGGAGCCCGCCGGGCTGCGCTGGCGCCCGCTCGCCGCGCCGCTGACCGCGCGCTGCTCGGTCCTGCTGGCCGATCCCGCGCTCCCCGGCGCTGCCGCGTTCGCGAGCGCCGCCCGGGAAGCGCTGGTCGACGCGGGTGGGTGGACGCCGCCGTCACGGCGCGCCGAGCCGCCGGCGGAGGGCTGGCTGGGATGAGCGTCGAGCGCACGATCGTGTCGGTGCTGGCCGCCGCCGGCGCCGAGGGCCAGGTGCACGTCGTCGACGTCGACGATCCGTCGCGCGAGGTGTCGGTCGGCGCGGACACCCCGGTGGTGCTCTCGTCGGTGTTCAAGGTCCACCTCGTGCTCGCGATGCTGCGCGCGGGCGATGCGGGGCGTGACCTGCGCGAGCGCGTCCGGGTCGGGGAGGAGCGCACACCGGGCTCGCCCGGGCTGGCGATGCTGGCCGATCCCGTCGAGCTGTCCCTGCGTGACCTCGCGGTGCTCGCGTTGACCGTGTCCGACGTGGCCGCCGCCGACGCGCTGTTCGACGCGCTCGGCGGGGAGCCGGCGCTGCGTGAGCCGCTCGACCCACTCGGGTTGCGGTCCACGACGCTTCACGGCTGCTGCCGCGACCTGTTCGCGGCCGTGGTCGGGGACGAGGCTCGGCCGGTGAGCCGGGCCACCCCGCGGGACCTGACCCGGCTGCTCGGCCTGATCTGGCGCGACGAGGCGGCTTCGCCCGCGGCGTGCGGCGCCTTGCGCGGCTGGCTGCGCGGGCAGGCGCTGCGCCCCCGGATCGCGGCGGGGTTCCTCGAGCCGGACTGGCGCACGGCCACCAAGAGCGGCACCCTGCCCGGCCTGCGCAACGACATCGGCGTGGTCGAGCGCGACGGGCGCCGGCACGCCGTGGCGATCAGCGTGCGCGCCGCCGAGGGCGCGTCACCCACGCCGGGCGACGACGCGCTGCTCGGCCGTCTCGCGCGGCTCGCGGTCGACGCGCTTTCCTAAAGACCCAGGGCCTTTAGGTTCGCGCCGAGCTCCTCGATGTCGTCCACGCACCGGATCCCGATCGCCTCGAGGCCCGGGCGCGCGTCGACGGGCAGTGGGCCGCCGTCGTCCTCGTTGAGCACGCCGCCGAAGATCACCGCGACGTCGGGTGGCAGCGCGGCCTTCAGCTCCCGCCCGAGCGTGAGCGCGCCGCCGTTGTAGGTGGCGACGATCACCGCGTGCGCGTCCTCGTCGGCGGCGGCCTGGGCGACTTGTGCGGGAGACACCGAGCTCGGCAGCACGATCACCTGCGCGCCGGCCTGCGGGAGCTCACGGGCGAGCGCGTCGCGGACGACGTCGTGGACCTCGAGCGCCGCGAGCACGACGCGCAGGCCGTCCAGGCGCGGGAGCGTGGTGCGGGCGCGCTGGGCGACGGTGGCGACGACGCCGTGCTTCCAGGTCTCGAGCTTGAGCAGCTCCGGCGGCGCCGGAGGCTGGACGCGGCGTTCGAGCTCGGCCGGCGTCGTGCGGCGCAGCGCGAGCAGGAGCGCGGCGGCGTCGTCGATGTTCACGCCGTCGTCGCTCAGCGTGGCGAGCACGCCGTCGCGGAACGCGCGGGCGTAGGCGGCGGCCTCGGCCGCGCGACGCTCCACCCAGGCCCAGTCGAGCAGCGCCGGGCCGCGCCGGACCTCGTGCTCGATCGCCCGCGCCATCAGGTGCACCTCGAGGATCTCGGCCGCGTCCGGGATCCGCTCGGCCTCACTCAGCGGGACCGGGTTGATCGCGTGGCCGGTCGGCCGCCGCAGCTGCGTGGCGACGTCGATCATCACCGAGGTCGTGAGCACCGCGAGGTTCTGCTGGCGGTCCCGCCCGTACTCGACCGTGTTGCCGTAGATCATCGAGCCGAGCGAGTGGCCGTCGCGCAGGTGGTCGAGCGCGAGGCCGACGATCGCGCGGTGGCTCGGATCGGGGACGAGCCCGCCGTAGCAGTGCGCGAGCCGCGCGCCGAGCAGCTCCTCGACCACGTAGAGCTCCAGCGCGGCCCAGCCGAGGTAGCCGCCGTAGTGCTCGAACTGCATTGCGGGACCGTCGTCGAGGTAGGCGTGCACGAGCGCGCCCTCCTCGCGCAGCGCGGCCATCGCGCCGATCGCCTGCACCGTGATGCTCGTGAGCGCGCGGTCGTCGTAGCCGCCGGGTGGCTCGAACGCGAAGTGCTGGCCCAGGTTTCCGATCGTGGTGATGCCGGCCGCGAGCGCGTGCTCGGTGTTCTCCAGGCCGGCGGGCGTGCCGATCATGAAGTCGCCCAGGTGGGGCTGCACGGGCGCGGCGGCGACCTTCGCCCAGTCCTCCGGCTCCAGCCGCGGGCCGGTCTCCTTCGCGGCGCCGTCTCTCTCGGCGGCGGGGACGCCCATCGACCGCGACAGGCAGAGCCCGAAGCGGTCGAGCGTCTGGTCATGCTCGGCGAGCCCGGCGACGATCTCCTCGAGCGCGGTCTCCGTCGCCGCCCAGTCGCTCAGCCCGAGGTGGGCGTGGTAGGTCAGCTGCCCGGCGTCACGGCGCCGGCGCTTGTACTCGGCCTCGGAGCGCACCCCGTGCGCCTTGCTGAACGCGGTGCGGCCGAGGCTCGTCATGTCAGACCGTGGCCACGTCGGCTTCGACGAGGCGGGCCCACTCGGCCTTGTCCTCGCGCCAGCCCTCCTCGGTGCGCTTGAGCTTCCAGTAGCCCGAGATCGACAGGGTCGCGGGGTCCAGGCCGCGCTCGCCGATCAGGTGCTTGCGCAGCGCGCGGACGCTGCTCGCCTCGCCATGGACGAAGACGTGGCCGCGGCCGTCGGGCAGCTCGAGGGCGCTGATCGCGTCGGCGAGCAGGTCGGGCTCCTCGCCCGGGCCGGCCGAGCGGTGCAGGTAGGTGAGGCGCAGGTCGCCGGGGGTGCTCAGGGGCTGCTCCTCCTCGGGGCCGTCGACCTCGATCACGACGTGCACCGGCGTGCCGGCCGGGATCCGCGGGAGCGAGGCGGAGATCGCGGGGATGACGCTCGCGTCGCCGGCGAGGAGGTGCCAGTCGGCCTCGGGGTCGGGCGTGTAGGCGCCGCCGGGGCCGAGCAGGTCGAGCTCGTCGCCGGGCTTGGCGTTCTGGGCCCACGGGCCGGCGACGCCGGTGTCGCCGTGGACGACGAAGTCGATCGTGAGCTGGCGGGCGTCGGCGTCCCAGGCGCGCACGGTGTAGGTGCGGGTGCGGGTCTTCTCCGCGTCCTGGGGATCGGGGAGCTGGAGCTTGACGTAGTGGTCGGTGAACGCGCCGGGCGCGAAGCCGTCGAAGGCCGGGCCGCCGAGGACGACGCGCACCATGTGGGGAGTCAGGCGCTCCGTGGAGACCACGGACGCGCGGCGGGGAACGCGGGGAGGCATCCTTCGAGATTAGGGGACCCGAATACCGGCCGATGAGAGCCGGGCGGTACGGTGGGTCGGTGGCGGAGTGGTCGGCACTCGAGCTGGTCGGCAGCACCGTCGGGCGGGTGCGGCGGACGCTCGGGCTGGACGCGACGACCGGAGATCCCGCGCTGGACCGGCTCGCGCGGCTCGCGGCGCGGCTGCTCGGCGTGCCGGTGGCGCTCGTCTCGCTCGTCGATGTCGACGCGCAGAGCTTCCCCGGGCAGAGCGGGCTGGACCCCGAGAGCCCGTTCGCGCGCGGGACGCCGCTGTCGCACTCGTTCTGCAAGACGGTCGTGGCGACCCGCGCGGCCGTGGCGACCGAGGACGCGCGGCTCGATGCTCGGTTCGCCGGCAACCTCGCGATCCGCGACCTCGGCGCGATCGCGTACGCCGGCTGGCCGCTCGTGACCGCGGGCGGGGAGGCGCTCGGCGCGCTGTGCGCGATCGACACCAAGCCGCGCACGTGGTCGGCGGACGACCTGGACACGCTGCACGACCTCGCCGACGCCGCCGTCGCGGAGCTCGAGGGGCGGGCGGCGCGGATCCTCGCGGAGGAGGCGCTCGCGCGTGAGCACCACGTCGCGGCGACGCTCCAGCTCTCCCTGCTCCCGGGCGCGTTGCCGGAGATGCCGGGCGTGCAGATCGCGGCGCGGTACGCGCCGGCCGAGCACCTGATCGGCGGCGACTGGTACGACGCGTTCCGGCTGCCCGGTGGGCGGCTCGGGGTGGCGATCGGCGACGTCGTCGGGCACGGCATCGAGGCCGCCGCGACCGCGGCGCAGCTCCGCAACGCGCTGCGGGGCGCGGCGCTCGAGGATCTGCACCCCGGCCGCGTCATGGGGCGGCTCAACGACCTCGCGCACGCAGCGCCGCTGGCCGCGTTCAGCTCGGCGGTGTACGGCGTGTTCGACGTGCGCGCGCGGACGTGGACGTGGGCGCGCGCCGGCCATCTCGCGATGCTCGTGCGCACGCCCACCGTGACGGCGTTCGAGCTCGGGCCGGAGGGGATCCTGCTCGCAGGCGACCCGGTCGGGACCGAGTACGCGACGACGGTCCAGGTGGTGGAGCCGGGCACGACGCTGGTGCTGTACACGGACGGGCTGGTCGAGCGCCGGGACGCCGTGGCGACCGAACGCACGGAGCAGCTGCGCTGGCTGGTCGAGCACGGGCCGGACGATCCGGAGCACCTGTGCCAGACGTTGGTGGAGCGGATGGTCAAGCCCGGCGCCACGGACGACGTGGCCGTCGTCGCGCTCAGCGTCAAGTCCGCATAAGGGCACTCTGAGGGAACTCCCAGCCCCAGCTCAGGGTGGGCGCCGATGCTCAAGGCATGTCCAGGAAGAGACTTATTGCCGGAGCGGCGACGCTCGCCGTACTCGCCGGTGGCGCGTCCGCCATCGCCGCGACCACCGACCGCAAGGCCGAGGAGACGGCGGTGCTCACGGACGCCGCCAAGCGCCTCGGGGTGACCGCCGACGAGCTGCGCTCCGCGCTGTCGAGCGCCGAGGACGCGCAGCTCGACGCGGCCGTGAAGGCCGGCACGATCACCCAGACGCAGGCCGACGACATCAAGGCGCGGCGCGCCGCCGACGGCACCGTGCTGTCGCTCGGGCACGGCGGCCCGGGTGGCCGCGGCGGGCACGGCGGCCCGGGCGGCGGGCGGTTCCTGCTCGAGGACGCCGCGAAGGCGATCGGCATCACCGAGGAGTCGCTCAAGGCGCAGCTGCGGGACGGCAAGACGCTCGAGGCGATCGTCAAGGCCGAGGGCAAGACGCTCGCCGACGTGCAGGCGGCGGTCAAGAAGGCCGCGGTCGCGCGCCTCGACACCCAGCTGAAGGCCAAGAAGCTCACGCAGGCCCAGTACGACGAGGCCGTCAAGCGCCTCGACGAGCAGGTCTCCCGCCTCGGCGACGCCAAGTTCGGGCCCGGGCCCGGCGGCAAGGGCGGCCCGCGCGGCGAGCGCCCGTCCGGGAACGCCACTCCCGCACCCACTCCGTAGACCTCGCCCACCCCGGCGCGAGCGTGTCGAACCTAAAGAGGGACAGTCCCTCTTTAGGTTCGGCGCACTTAAGCTCTGGGTGTGAGCGAGATCGACGCGTACCAGATGCTCCATGGACGGATCGTCGCCGGTGAGCTCTCACCCGGCGAGCGGTTGGTCGAGGAGGAGCTCGCCGAGCAGCTGGGGGAGAGCCGCGGTTCGATCCGCACGGCGCTGCTCCGGCTCGAGCACGACGGGCTCGTCCTGCGCGAGCGCAACCGCGGGGCGCGCGTGCGCCGCGTGACCGCCGAGGAGGCGGTCGAGATCCTCGAGGCGCGCGCGGCGCTCGAGTCGCTCGCGGCCGGCCACGCCGCCGACCGGCGCACGGACGAGGAAGCCGAGGAGCTCCGCGCGATCGTCGCCGACATGCGCCGCCTGCACGGCGAGGGCGAGCTGCTGGCGATGTCCGAGCGCAACGCGGTCATGCACCGCCGGATCCTCGAGATCTCGCGCCACACCGTGGCGCGCGACATCTGCGCGCGGCTGAACTCGCAGGTCGTGCGCTTCCAGTTCCGCACCGTGCTCGCCCCCGGCCGCTCGACGCGCTCGCTGGACGAGCACACGGCGATCGTCGAGGCGATCGCGGCGCGCGACCGATCCGCGGCCGAAGCCGCGATGCGCACGCACCTCTCGCACGTGGCCCAGGCGCTGCTGGCTATCGCCGCGTAGCGACGCACGCTCAGGAACCTCCCAGGCGATCTGCGGCTCGTTCTTAGGCCGCCGATCGACCCTGTCGGGATGGACAGCACCCATCCCGCGCCGGCCCAACGCCGCCGCGCGCACCGCCGCGTCGGCGCGGCCGCGGTCGCGGCGTTCCTGGCGCTTCTCCTCGTGGCCGCGGTGCGCGGCCCGGCCGAGGCGTCCCCGACCTCGGCGCCCACGACGACCCCGAGCGTCCCCGGCGGCGCGTCCCCGCAGGACGACGACGGCGGCTTCCGTGGACGGCGCGGCGGAGACAACGGCGGCTTCGGCGGGCCCCGCGGCGGTCGCGGCGACGGCGGTGGCTTCGGCGGACCAGGAGGCGACGACGGGAGCGGCCAGACCGCGCCCGCCCCGAGCACGCCGAGCGCGCCGGACCCGAGCGCGCCGAGCACACCGACCGAGCCCAGCACGAGCGGAGGCACCCAGACATGAACGACGTCTTCTCCGCCGCGGCGACCGCGGCCCTCCCCGTCTCGATCGTCCTGCTCCTGCTCGGCGCGACCGCGCGCGGCGTGCTCTGGGCGCAGCTCGACGACCCGCGCTGGCAGCGGATCGCCCGCCAGCACCTCGAACCGCTGAGCACCTGGTCGGTGGTCGGCTTCATCGTGTACGCGCTGACGCTGGTCGCGGCCGGCGAGGCCGCGACGGGCCCGCTCGCGATCGCGCTGGTGCTTGCCGTCGCCGCGGCCGTGCTGCGCGTCGAGAACGACGAGGAGCCGGCGGACGCGCCGCGCCGTGAGGCGCCGCCGCACGAGTTCGCGACGGCGGCGGCTGCCGCGCCGCGCCGTGAGGCGCCGCCGCACGAGTTCGCGACGGCGACGGCGGCG
>NZ_JAPDDP010000132.1 GCF_027587195.1 Solirubrobacter phytolaccae
CCCGGGCCTGTCAAGGCGATCGCTGCGCGACGGCTTCGCCGCCCTTCGGGTCGGGCTTGACAGACCCGGCGCCGCTGCGCTGACGTCCCAATGAGCCGGCTGCGCCGGAAACGCCCGCGCACACGGGCCAACACGCCATTGCCACCCATACGCGAGTCATGCGTCACTTTGGGCCCCCACAGGGCCCCAACTGACGGATCAATCCCGTCATCCGTCACTTAACGCCCTCCACGGGCGTCAACTGACGGATCACCCCAGGTCAGTGGTCTGCGCGCAGGTCCGCGCCCGGGCGCAATCCGGCGCAGCCGCTCACCCGCACAAGAGCGCACCGGCCGCGACGGGTCAAGAAATTCCTGGAGCGGCCTCGAGCCCCGAAGCCGCTCGGGCATGAATTTCTTGACGCGGCGCCCGACGGTGCGCTCCCCGGCGCCAACCCAACCCGCCGCACGCCACCCGAGCGGAACGCCACGCGGAACACAACCTCAAGGCCGCGGCGGCCGCGGCCGGGCCCGCTAGGGCAGGACCCAGGTGTCCTTCGCCCCACCGTTCTGGGACGAGTTCACCACCAGCGCGCCCTCGGAGCGGGCCACGCGCGTCAGGCCGCCCGGGAGGACGCGCGGCGCGCAGTTCTCGCCGAGGAAGACGAACGGGCGCAGGTCGATGTGGCGCGGCGCCAGACGGCCGCCTTCGACCACGGTCGGGTGCGTGGAGAGCATGACCATGCGCTGGGCGATCCAGGCGCCCGGGTCCTCGATGACGGCCTTGCGGGTCGCTTCGATCTCTTCGCGGGAGGCGCGCGGGGCGATCAGCACGCCGACGCCGCCGTGACCGGCGCGGGGCTTCAGGACGAGCTCGTCGAACACGTCCAGCGCCTCTTCCAACTGGCCCGGCTGGGCGAGGTCGTAGGTGGGCACCGAACGCAGGACCGGCTCCTCGCCGACGTAGAAGCGGATCATTTCCTCGACGTAGGCGTGGGTGAGCTTGTCATCGGCCACGCCGGTGCCGTACTGGTTCACCAGACCCAGCACGCCGCGGCGCACGGGGTCGATCAGCAGGCGGCCGATGTCGCTGTCCAGGCGGTCGGCGTTGGTGCGCCGGTAGATCACGTCGATCCGGCGCGGCTCGCGCAGGCCACGCGGCTTGAGCCACAGGAAGCCGTCGGCGCGCACCTCGAGCTCGTGCGGCTCCACCAGCGGAATCCCGAGGTGGCGCGAGAGCCAGGCGTGCTCCCAGTACGCGGAGTTGTGCTCCCCGTCGGTCAGCAGCGCGGCGACCGGCGCTCGGCGACCGCGCACGCTGTCCGGCGCGACCGTCCGCAGCGTGTCCGCCAGCAGGTCGACTTCGCCGTCCAACGGCCGCGGCGTGGCCTCCGGCGCCACGTCGATGTGCTCGAGCAGCGCGCGCCGCGTCGCGTGCAGGTAGGCGAACCCGGAGGGCGTGCGGACGTTGTCCTCCAGCACGAGCCACTCGCCGTTGCCGTCACGCACGAGATCGAGCCCGGCGACGCCGATCCACACGTTCCCGGGTGGCTTCAAGCCGCGCTGGCCTGCCTCGTAGTAGTCCGCGCTCGAGATCACTTCCGGCGGGACCACGCCCTCGGCGACGATCCGCTGGTCGCCGTACACGTCGGCGACGAACGCGTTCAAAGCCCGCACCCGCTGGGCGAGGCCGCGCTTGACCGGCTCCCAATCCGCGGCCGTGATCACGCGCGGGACCGGGTCCACGTAGAACTCCAGGTCGCCCTCGACCGAGGAGAAGCGCACACCCGCGCGCCGGAGCGACCGTGACACGCGCTGCGGCAGCCCGTCGGCGCCGGCCCGCAGCACCGCTTCCACGCCCGCGCGCGCCGCGGGGCGCAACGAAGCGTCGGCGTCGAACGCCTCGTCGAAGCACCCCTCGGTGACGGGGTAGTCGGCCAGCAGCTCGTCGGCGGGCGTCGAGGCCATCAGGCGCACCAGCCTGACACACCGTTCACACGCGGACGTTCGACACTCGGGCCAGGTCCGCAGGACCGCCTAACCTGACGCGGATGGCCCCACCCGCTGTCCTCTCCATCGCCGGCTCGGACTCCGGCGGCGGCGCCGGCATCCAGGCGGACCTGAAGGCGTTCGCGTACGCGGGCGTGCACGGCATGACCGCGATCACCGCGCTCACCGCCCAGAACACCGTGGGTGTCACCGGCATCCACCCGGTCCCGGCAGCCTTCATCGTCGAGCAGGTCAGGGCGGTGCACGAGGACATCGGCGTCGACGCGGTCAAGATCGGCATGCTCGGCACCGCGGCGACGGTCCGGGCAGTCAGCCGAGCGCTGGACCTCCTCCCACCGACAACGCCGATCGTGATCGACCCCGTGATGGTCTCCGAGAGCGGCGCCGTCCTGCTCGACGACGAAGCGCGCCAGGCGATCGTCACCGAGCTCCTGCCACGCGCGACCGTGATCACCCCGAACCTGCCGGAGGCGCGCGTGCTGGCCGGGAGCCACCAAAGCGAGCCGGCGTCCTGGGCGCACACCGGCGACGCAAGCGACGACGTCGCCGACCTCGCAACCACGCTCCACGCGCTCGGCCCGGCGCACGTCGTCATAACCGGCGGGCACCGCGACGAGATCGTCGACGTGTTCTACGACGGCATCGAAATTCACACGCTGACCGGGGAAAGATTCCCGGATGGGGCTGCGCATGGGTCCGGCTGTACCCACTCGAGCACGCTGGCAGCCCACCTGGCCCTGGGCGCCACCCCGCTCGAGGCCGCGCAGGCCGCGCGCAGCGCCGCGTCGCGCGCCGTGCAGCACGGCCTGCGCGACATCGGCAAGGGAGCTGGACCCGTGGACGTGCTCAACGTCGCCGTCCGTGCCCTGACGGCGCGTCAGCTTGGCGCGACCGACCCTAAAGGACACCTCAGCGCACGTGACATAATGCGGCCATGAAGTTCCTGCGGATGCGCCCGGGATACGGTGAGCAGCTGATCGCCGAAGGTGACCCTGAGGTCGCCGAGGACGAACAGCGTCTCGTCACCGAGTTCCGCAAGCAGCTGGAGCTGGGCATGTGGGCGGCGATCCCGGTGGAGTCCGAGAGCGGCCGTCGCGAGGCGGAGATGGTCCACCGCTTCGACCAGATCCCGCGCGCCGCCGACCGCGTCATCTTCTTCCCGCGCGCCGCGGGGGGAGCTTCGTAACACCCGTGCTCGTCGCGCTCTGCGCCACGGCGATCGTCGTCATCGCCCTGCTGTGGGAGGTGATGCTGCCGTACTTCGAGCGTCGCGGAGAAGCACGCCGGGCGCGCAAGGCCGCGCTCGAGGCCGGCCACATCGGGGACTTCGACCCGGGCCGTGAGCGCCGCGCCGAGCAGCGCGCCCGCGAGCTCCTGCGCTCGTGCGTGAACGAGGAGGAGTGGGAGATGTACCGGGACCTGGGGCTCATCCGGGTCTGGGGCGGGGAGAGCCTGGACAAGGAGCTCCGCGGCGTCCCGTACGCGTACCTCATCTACCCGCACAAGCCGATCGTGGCCTACCTGCCGCAGACCGGCCGCCTGCTCAACGAGTACTGCGTCGAGTTCCCGGACGAGTCCAAGCCGTACGGCAGCAGCCGGCTGCCCGACTCCGACGACGTGCTCGCCAAGTGGATGGCGCTCAAGGGCGACGAACGCCGCCTGATCAACAGCGCCAACATGCACCTGCCCGGCCGCCAGGTCGATCAGAAGACGATCCAGCGTGACATCTGGCGCATCGGGCGCTGGGAGCGCGAGCGGCTGGAACGTACGCGACGCGCTTCCTCCGGCGCGGCGTAACATCGCCGGATGGACCTCAAGCACCGCTCTCGGGCACTGACCGAGGGCCGTGACCGCGCGGCCGCCCGCGCGTACCTGAAGGGCATCGGCTACGACGACGAGGCCCTGAGCAAGCCGATCATCGGCGTCGCGAACACGTGGACCGAGACGATGCCGTGCAACTTCCACCTGCGCGCGCTCGCGAAGTTCGTCAAGGACGGGATCAAGGCCGCCGGGGGAACCCCGATGGAGTTCAACACGGTCGCGATCTCCGACGGCATCACGATGGGCACGTCGGGCATGAAGACGAGCCTGGTGAGCCGCGAGGTGGTGGCGGACAGCATCGAGCTCGTCACGCTCGGCCACCTCTTCGACGCCGTCATCTGCCTGTGCGCGTGCGACAAGACGATTCCCGGCACGGTGATGGCGCTCGCCCGCCTCGACGTGCCCGGCGTGATGCTCTACGGCGGCTCGATCCCGCCCGGCCACTACAAGGGCAAGGACATCACGATCATGGACGTCTTCGAGGCGGTGGGCGCGAACGCGGCGGGCAAGATCACCGACCAGGACCTCGCCGACATCGAGGCGGCCGCCAGCCCCGGCGCCGGCGCGTGCGGCGGCCAGTACACGGCCAACACGATGGCGATGGCGTTCGAGATGATGGGCATCAGCCCGATCGGCCCAAGCCTCGCGCCGGCGCAGGACGCCACGAAGTCCGACCACGCCTACGCGGCCGGCGAGCTGGTCATGGACGTCCTCCGACGAGGCCAGCGCCCGTCAGATCTCATCACGAAGGAGAGCCTCGAGAACGCGATCCTCGCGGTCGCGGCGTCCGGTGGCTCCACCAACGCCGTCCTGCACCTGCTGGCGGTGGCGCGCGAGGCCGGCGTCCCGCTCGACATCGACGACTTCGACCGGATCGCCGAGTCCACACCCAGCCTCTGCGACCTCAAGCCGGGCGGCCGGTTCGTCGCCACCGACCTGCACGCGGCCGGCGGCACCGCCGTGCTCGCCCAGCGACTCCAGGCCCTGGGGCTCCTCAACGAGTACGCGCCGACGGTGACCGGCAAGACGATCGGCCAGCACGCGCAGGAGGCGGACGAGGCGCCGGGCCAGGAAGTCATCCGCCCGCTGGACAACCCGATCAAGAAGACCGGCGGCATCGCGATCCTCCGCGGCAACCTCGCCCCGGAGGGCAGCGTCGTCAAGCTCAGCGGCCACGAACGGCGCCACCACACGGGTCCGGCGCGTGTCTTCGAGGGCGAGGAGGCGTGCATGCAAGCCGTCACGTCAGGCCAGATCAACCCCGGCGACGTCGTCGTGATCCGCAACGAGGGTCCCGCCGGCGGCCCGGGCATGCGCGAGATGCTGGCCGTGACCGCGGCGATCGTGGGGGAGGGCCTGGGCGACAGCGTCGCGCTGCTCACCGACGGTCGCTTTTCCGGCGCCACGCGCGGCTTCATGGCCGGCCACATCGCCCCCGAGGCGGTCCACAAGGGCCCGATCGCCGCTGTCCGCGAAGGCGAGTCGATCACGATCGATGTCGACGCCCGACGGATCGACCTCGACGTGCCGGACGAGGAGATCCGGCAGCGGCTCGCCGACTACGTGCCGCCGCCGACCATGACCCGCGGCGTGCTCGGCAAGTACGCCGCGCTCGTCGCGAGCGCGAGCGAGGGTGCGATCACTCAGCGATGAACGCGTCGAGCAGCCCGTTGAACCGCGACGGGCGCTCGACCATCGACAGATGGCCCGTGTCGTCGAAGATCTCGACACGGGCGTTCGGGCCGATCAGCCGCTCGAACTCGTAGGCGTCCTCGACCGGGATGAGGATGTCGTTGCGGCCCCAGACGATCAGCGTCGGGATCTCGATCTCCGGCAGCCGGTCGCGGAACGAGTAGCCGAGCACGGCGTCCAGCCCGCCGACGAACCCGGGCGTCCCCGCGCCCACCACCAGCTCGCTCGCCAAAGGCACCGACAGCTTCTCCGGATACCGCACGACCAGCTGCAGCGCCGCCCGCCGCAGCCGCGGCCGCGACGCCACCGGCAGCTGCTTGACGCCCGCCCGCGCCGCGCCGACGGCCATCAGCCGCCCGACCGCCATCACGGGCTCCTTCCACATGTTCTCCGCGGAGATCCCCGCCGAGGACACCAGCACGAGCTTGCGCACGCGCGTGGGGAAGGCCAAGGCCAGCTCCGCCCCGATGAACCCGCCCATCGAGTTGCCGACGACCACCGGCGACTCGATCTCCAGCCGGTCGCAGAGCGCGTCGATCACCCGCGCAAACCCCTGGATCGAGATCCGCCCGGCCGGCATCTCCGACCCACCGAAGCCCGGCAGGTCCGGCGCCAGCACGCGGAAGCGCCCCATGAACGCGGGGATGTTCAGCAGCCAGTTCTGCCACAGCCCGCCGAGCCCGTGCAGGAACAGCAGCGGCGGGCCGTCGCCGCCCGTGTCGATGACGTTGATCCGCTTGCCGAGGATCAGCTCACTGCGCGTCAGAGACGGCCAGTCGACCGAGATCCAGCTCGAGTCGTCGCCGTCGGCGTAGTCCGGGTCCGGCCGGGAACGGAGAAACGCGTTGAGCGGGAGCGCGCGAACCTGCCCGAGGAACCCCGACACGCCGCTACCGTACCAACGCTCGTGCGCCTCGCGATCGACATCGACTCGACGCTGCACCCGTACTGGGACCAGCTCGCGGAGATCGCCAAACGCCGCTACGGCGTCGATCTGCCCTACGACACCCAATACACGTGGGCGATCGACCGCCTCACGCCCGAGCAGCTGAAGACGATCGTTGACGAGACCCACAGCGCCGACCACGTGCTCGCCGCCGAGCCGTATCCGGGCGCGGTCGAGGCGATCACGCACTGGCACGAGCAGGGGCACTTCATCCACATCACGAGCCACCGGGCCGCGGAGACGCACCCGCACACGGCGCAGTGGCTCGACACGATCGCCCTGCCGCACGACGACCTGTACTGCTCGTCCGACAAGATCTCCCGTTGCGTGGAGCTCGAGATCGACGTCCTCATCGACGACTCACCGGACAACCTGCGGCGCGCGGCCGAAGTGGGTATCACCGCCGCGACGCTCGAGCACCCGTGGAACCGGGACCTGCCCGGCGTCATCTCCGCCCCCGACTGGCCGACGCTCGCGCAGCGGCTGGAGTCGCATCTGTCTTGAAAGCGCTCGAACCCCCACCCGACCACCGCGCCCATCTCCCGGCCATCGAGCCCGAGCGCCAGGTCACGGACTGGGGGCGCTCCGAGCGCGTCGAGGGCTTCTTCGACAAGACGATCTACGAGTTCCTCTACCACTACTGGTTCCGGGTCGAGGTCGACGGGATCGAGCACGTCCCGTCCACCGGCGGCGCGCTGCTCGTCTCCAACCACTCCGGCGCGCTCCCGCCCGACGCCTCGATGATCGCCAAGGCGATCAAGACCGAGCACGCGCGCCCGCGCAACCTGCATCTGACCGTCGAGCACTTCTTCAAGGGCTATCCCGGCCTGTCCCTGCTCGTCTCCAAGCTCGGCGGCGTGCCCGCGCACCCGGCCAACGTCCACCGGCTCCTGCACGACGAGGAGGAGCTCGTGCTCGTATTCCCCGAGGGCGCGAAGGGCACCGAGAAGCTCTACAAGGACCGCTACCGGCTTCAGCGCTTCGGCCGCGGCGGCTTCGTGGAGTCGGCGATGAAGGCGCGCGCCCCGATCGTCCCGATCGCGCTCGTCGGTGCCGAGGAGGCGATGCCGATCTTCGCGCACGTCCGCCTGCTCAAAAAGCTGACCGGGCTCATCTACTTCCCGGTCATCCCGGCGCCCGGCTACCTGCCCGCGAAGTTCTTCATCCGCTTCCTGGAGCCGATCCCGACCGACCAGTGGGGCGACGAGCCGTGGAACGACAAGGGGCTCGTGCAGACGGTCGCCGAAGAGGTCCGCGCCCGCATCCAGGAGGAGCTGTACACGATGCTCGCCGAGCGCAAGTCGGTGTGGCTCGGATGAGCCGGCGCGTCCTGATCACCGGCCTCTCCAGCTACTGGGGCGGCCGCCTCGCGCAGGAGCTGGAGAAGGACGAGGCCGTGGAGGTGCTGATCGGCGTCTCCACCGACGACCCGAGCCTCCCGCTGGAACGCACCGAGTTCGTGCGCGTCGGCACCCACCACGCGCTGCTGCGCCGGATCGTCCACGCCGCCGAGATCGACACCGTGATCGACACCCGCCTGATCGTGGACTCCGCGACCGCGCCGCCGCGGGTCGCCCACGAGCAGAACGTGATCGGGACGATGAACATCCTCGCCGCGTGCGGTGGGCCGGATTCGCCCGTGACCAAGGTCGTCTTCAAGTCGAGCGCCCACTACTACGGCTGCGAGCGCGACGACCCGGGCTTCTTCACCGAGGAGATGCGCCGCCCGCACCCGCCGCGCACGCGGCTGGAGTCCGACATCGTCGAGGCCGACGACGCCGTCCGCGGCTTCGCGGAGCGCAACCCGAAGGTCACGGTCACCACGCTGCGCTTCTGCAACGGCCTCGGCCCGGATCTGCACAACTCGCACAGCCGGCTGCTCGGCCTGCCCGCGGTGCCGGGGATCCTGGGTTTCGACCCGCGCTACCAGTTCATCCACGAGGACGACATCGTCGGCGCGCTCCACTACGCCGCCAAGACCGAGCTCCCGGGGATCTACAACGCCGCACCCGACGGCGTGCTGGTGCTGAGCGAGGTCGCGAGCCTGCTCGGCAAGCTCTACGCGCCGCTGCTGCCGCCGTGGGGGACGAGCCTCGGCACCGCCGCCGCGGGTCTGGTGGGCGTCAAGGTCCCCGACGAGGTCCGTCAGCAGCTGCGCTACGGACGCGGCCTCGACAACCGCAAGCTCAAGCAATCCGGCTTCCGGTTCGGCCTCACGACGAGGGAGACCGTGCAGGCTTTCGCCGCCGCTCAGCGGCTCAAACCGCTGAGGGAAAGCGGCGAGGCGCCATATCGGTACGAGCGTGAAGTCGAGGAGTTTCTGCGCTGGTCACCGAGTGTCCGACGCGACGAGTAATCTGCCTGACAGGCCAGCGGCGTTGCAGGGGTACTCCTACCGCCGGGGTTGGTCTTACCATTGCGGGGCCCCATGCGTACTCGCCTGATCGTCATTGCCTCCTTGCTCGTCGTCCTCGGCCTTGGCGTCGTCGGCGCCACGTACTTCTACGACCAGTCCAAGCAGGACCTGGTTGCAGAGGGCGTGAGGGTCAACGGTGTCCCCATCGGTGGGATGTCGCGCGCGCAAGCGGAGAAGAAGCTCTCGGACACGCTGCTCGCGCCGCTCGACCGCCCCGTGAAGGTCTCCTACAAGGACCGCACCTTCACGTTGACCCAGAAGGCCGCGTCGATCGGGATCGACATCCGCGGTTCCGTCGACAAGGCGCTCGAGCGCTCCCAGCAGGGCGGGATGTTCTCCCGCTCGTGGCGGAACCTGCGCAATGAGTCGATCAACACCGAGCTCGCCGCCGACGTGAGCTGGAACAAGCCCGCGATCGACAAGCTGGTCAAGCGCGTGCGCAAGTCGATCGACCGCCAGCCCAAGGACGCGAACCTTGACCTGACGGAGGGCAAGGTCGAGCCGACGACCTCCCGCACCGGCGTCCGCGTGAAGTACAACACGCTGGCCAAGGAGCTCGAGAAGACGCTGCTGACGCCGGGCGCGACGGAAGAGGTCGCGGTCAAGACCACCGTCGTCCAGCCCAAGGTCTCGACGAAGCAGATCGCCGAGAAGTACCCGGCGATCCTCATCGCGGACCGCAAGAACTTCAAGCTGAAGCTCTACAAGAACCTCAAGCTGCAGAAGACGTACGGGATCGCCGTGGGCAAGGTCGGCATGGACACGCCGGCCGGGCTCTACAACATCCAGAACAAGGCGATCAACCCGGCCTGGCACGTGCCGAACTCCGACTGGGCGGGCGATCTGGCCGGCAAGGTCATCCCGGGCGACGACCCGTCGAACCCGATCAAGGCCCGCTGGCTCGGCATCTACGACGGTGTCGGCATCCACGGCACCTCGGACGACGCCTCGATCGGCTCGGCGGCCTCGCACGGCTGCCTGCGCATGCACATCCCGGACGTCGAGGAGCTCTATGAAGAGGTTCCCGTCGGCGCTCCCATTTACATCGCGTAGTGAACCCCGCGGGCTAGGCGGACAGATAGGGGTGTGAACCCCAGCCGTCAAGCCCGCTTCGAAGCGCTCTTCACCGAGCACTACGCGGCGGTGCACCGCTACGCGCTCCGGCGCGCCGAGCCGCCGCTGGCCGAGGAGGTCGTCAACGAGGCGTTCCTCGTCGCCTGGCGCAAGCTCGACCAGGTGCCGGAGGAGCCGCTCCCATGGCTCTATTCCACCGCGGGCCACGTGCTCGCGAACCGGCGCCGCGAGGCCAACCGCCACGCGCGGAGAGTGGCCGCCGCGGCCGCCGACGGGGGCGCCACAGCGGCGCGCCCGGGCGACCCCGCCGACCGCCGCCGCTCCGGCG
>NZ_JAPDDP010000133.1 GCF_027587195.1 Solirubrobacter phytolaccae
AGGACGCGGACACCGCCTTCCTCGCTGGCGACCAGGGCGGGCGGCGCGGCGAGACCCTGCGCGGGCGGCACACCCCCGGTCGGCGCAGCGAGGCCCGGGGCGGGCGGGTCGACGAACGGCGCGGGGACGCCCGGTGCGGGCGGCACGTTGATGGGCGGCGCGACGAGGCCCGGCGCGAACGGGGCCGGCGCGTCGACGAACGGCGCGGCGAGGCCGGGCGCGGCCGCCGCCTCGGGTGGAGACGCGGTGTCGGGCGCGGGCGGGTTCGTGATCGAGGCGGATGCCGCCGCGGCGATGAGGCGTGAGAACGGCGTCGCCTCGGCCGGTTTGGACTCGAGCGGGGCCGGAATCGTGGCGCGGAGTGAGCTCGCGGCGGCCTCGAGGGCGGCGACCAGGCGGTCTGCCTCCTCGGTGGGGCGGCTGGGTGCGGCCGCGGCCGCGTGGGCGGCCTGCTCAGTCGCGAGCTCGGTCAGGGGGCCGGGCGGGACCAGGCTGCCGAGCACGGACTCGGCGGCCGCGCGGGCGATCCGCTCGGTCTCGAGGGCGGTGCGCAGCTCGGTGATCTCCTCGCGGGCGCGCCGGAGCTCCACGCGGAGGGCGGTGAGCTGCGACTCGGCGGTGAGCACCGAGGCGCGGGCGTCCGGGGTGCGCTCGACCTCGCGGGCGGGCGCTTGCGCGTCTGTCGGCGCTCCGGCCGGCGGCGCCGTCCAGGACAGCGGGACCGGGCCGGACTCCGTGGCGGGTTCGGACGGAGCGGGCGCGGGGCGACGCGAGGCGAGGTCGATGACCTCGGCGCGGCCGGCCGGCGGGCCCGGCAACACGGCGCGGGTGCCGTCCGGCCACACGAGCACGGCCACGGCCCAGCGCAGGCCCGCGGGCACGAGGAAGTCGGCCGAGCGGTTGAAGCGCGTCTGTGGGCCCGATTCGATCCGGTGCTCGCCGCCCCGCGACTGCAGGACCAGCGCCGGCGGGTCGCCGCGCCCGATCTCCGCCCGCAGCAGCAGCGCGCCGCCGAGCGCGGGCAACCACTGGACGCCTCCGGGCAGGGCTGATGAAGGTGACTCGGCCACGACGCCTGATGCTTACAGGCGGACCGGCGGCAAAATCGGCGGCGCGCCGTTATGGAAACGGCGCCCCGCACCGTGGGGGAATCGCGCCGCGGAGCGACTCGGAAGGTCGCGCGGCATCGGCGGCGCCCGCCGGGAGCGGCGAGACGACGTTCGCGAGGCTAGTCGGAGTCGCGCGTGGCGCGCAGTACCGCGAGCGTCACGGCGATCGCGACCGCGATGGTGCCGCCGGCGAGCAGCGACTTGGGCACATAGGTGGGGCCGTACTTGCGGCGCAGCACGAACTTCAGTCCGAACCAGACCACCCGGCCGAGCAGCGAGTAGAACATGGCCGCACCCTACCCGTCACGCTGCGCGGGCAGGCACGCGGGGCGCCGACGGGTGCGCGAGCGTCGAGTTTCTCGGCGCTGCGCCGAGAAATCCGACGCTCGATGCGAGACGGGGAGCTAGTAGCGGTGGCGGGGCTGGCGGGCGATGGCGCGCTCGTAGCGGAAGCCCTCGCCGTCGTCGGCCTCTTCGTAGCCGACGTCCTCGGGCGTGTCGTCGGCGTCGCGGACGTCGCGCAGCCAGTGGGCGCCGGACAGATCGGTGCGGCCGGCGGCCTCGTCGAACAGGCGGGCGTTGTCGACGCCGAGGATCTCAGCCGACCGGCGGTGCAACGCCGGGACGGCCAAAGCCTCCCGCGGGTCGCCCTCCTGGGCCAGAGAAGCGGCGACCAGGCCCTGCACGCAAGGCTCGGCGCTCTCCATCCGCACGGCCAGGGCGGCCATGCGCTCGCTGAACACCAGCAGCAGGCCGGCGCGGACGCCGTCGATCGCCTCGCGGAAGACCGCTTGACGGCCCGGCGAGGACTCGCTGAAGGCGCGGACCACGCGGGCGACGCGCTCGTCCTCGGGGCAGGGGATACGGCTCCGGTAATAGCTCTCGCCGGGCGGCATGTCCAGCATTCCGAGCAGCTCACGAAGGTCCATGGCCCCGGCTAGTCAAGCACGCGGGACGGCGGGGCGGTAGTCGGAACCGATACGCCACACTCCAACCGTGCCCGTGAGCATCTGTGACGTGGGGCCGCGGGACGGCCTCCAGAACGACAAGGTGACGCTGGATCCGAAGACCCGCGCGGAGCTGTGCACACGCCTCGCCGCGACGGGTCTCAAGCGCATCGAGGCGGTGAGCTTCGTGCACCCGAAGCTCGTCCCGCAGATGGCCGGCGCGGAGGAGGTCTTCGCGCACCTGCCGACCGACGACGGCGTCGCGTACTCCTCCCTCGTCCTGAACCGCAAAGGCCTGGACCGGGCGCTCGAGACCAGCACCACCGAGATCCACGTCGCCTACCCCGTCACGGACACGTTCGCCCAGCGCAACCAGAACGTGACGGTCGAGCAGGCGGCGCAGATCGCGACCGAGATCATCCAGGCGACCGACCTGAAGGTCACCGCCACGATCTCCGTCGCGTTCGGCTGCCCGTTCGAGGGCAAGGTCGACCCGGGCCTCGTGATCGAGCACGCCCTGCGCATGGCCGAGGCGGGCGCGGACGAAGTCATCCTGGCCGACACGATCGGGGTCGGAACACCCCACCAGGTCAAACACCTCGTCCCCGAGGCGCTCAAGGGCGGCAAGCCCCTCGGCCTGCACCTGCACAACACCCGCAACACGGGCTACGCCAACGCCTACGCGGGCCTCGAGCACGGCGCGACCGTCTTCGACGCCTCCGTCGGCGGCCTCGGCGGCTGCCCGTTCGCCCCGCGCGCCACGGGCAACATCGCCACCGAGGACCTGATCTACCTGCTGGAGAACGAGGGCGTCGAGACCGGGATCGACCTCGACGCGCTGATCGAGGTCGCCCACTGGCTCTCGAGCACCATGGGCAAGGACCTACCCGGCCTCGTGCAGCGCGCGGGTAACTTCGGCTAGACCGAGCACGTCCCCGTAGCGGCCCGCGATGTCCGCCAGGGACTGGTCGTGGGCCGCGGCCGACCGGTCCCCGACGCACTCGCGCGGGACGATCGGGGCGAGCCCGTGCTGCATCGCGTCCACGACCGTCGCGCGCACGCAGCCGGAGGTCGACGCGCCGCAGACGACCAGCGTGTCCCGGCCCGCGACCATCGCCCCGAACGGCGTGCCGAAGAAGGCCGAGGCGCCGGACTTCTCGATCACCGGCTCCGTCGCGACCCGGCCCAGCCGCGGGTCGATCTCGACCCACGGCGTCCCCGGCGCGCACGTACGCAGGGCGGGAACCTTGCGCAGGAACACGGCCGCGGCGGCCTCCCCCACGTCGTCGTAGACGACCGTCGTGAAGAACACGGGCACGCCGACGGCCCGCGCCACGTCCAGCAGCGACCGGGTGGCGACCAGCACCTCGTCGAGCGAGCACGCGAGCGGCGACGACGGGTCCGTGAACCCGCGGTTGAGGTCGACGACGACCACGGCGGGGCGGGAGCCGAAGCCCACCGCCCCGCCGAAATCAGCCACGCGCCCGTTCCATCGCGGACTCGGCGCTCTCCAGCGGCGACCAGCGCAGCGGCGCGGCCGGGGACGGCGCCGGCAGGCCCGTCTCGGCCTCGCAGTTCGCGATCGCCTCCTCGATCGACGGCCCGAAGTCGAACGCGAGCGCGTCCCCGCGCTCCGCCCGCTGCCGCTCGCGCTCGGCCGAGGTCGCCTCCGCATCCCCCACGACCACGCCGTAGTTCTCCTTCGCGCCCTCGACGGACACCAGCCCGAACGCGACATCCCGCTCGACGGCCTCGACCGGCCGATCCAACCGGTCCTTCCAGCCCCCGCCGCCCGCGGTCCGGTAGATCAGCATGTCGCCGGGCTCCACCGCGACCTCGTCGCACTTGGCCGGCAGCACCTGCTCGGTGCCGTCCGCGCGCCGCAGCAGCTTCTCCGACCGCGCGCCCGGCAACCCGCCGAGCACGCCCCAGGGCCGCGTGAGCCAGCGGTCGTCATGGATCGAGACGTGCCCCGGCTCCAGGTACACGTAGCGCTTCTCCACGCCGTTGCCGCCGCGGTGCAGCCCGGCGCCGCCGCTGTCCGTGACGGTCGTGTAGCCGTCGACCCGCAGCGGATAGTAGGCCTCCAAGTACTCCGTCGGGATGTTCTCGAACAGCGGCCACCACGAGTGCCCGTCCATGCCGTCGCCGATCGGCCGGCCGGGGATGCCGCCGTAGAGGATCTCCATCGAGTAGAAGAACTCCCCGGACTCCTTCCACCCGCTGTACAGCATGTACGGCGACGTGCCGTAGCCCGCGGCCGTGTTGAGCTCCGGCGCCTGCTTGGTCAGCGCGCCGCCCAGCACGTCGAACAGCCGCGCGAGCCCGTGGGTGCGACAGCCCAGCGCCGCCGGATAGCGCGGAGCCAGCAGGCAGCCCTCCGGCATCACGACGTGCAGCAGCGGATAGAAGCCGTCGTTGAACAGAATGTCGGGGTCGTTGACCATGATCAGGTAGACCCCGATGAACATCTTGAACATGCCCTCGGAGAGGTAGAAGTTGATCGGCCCGAGCGCCTGGGGATCGGTGCCCGACCAGTCGAACCAGGCCTCCTCCCCTTCGCGCCAGATCGTCAGCTTCATCTTGTACGGGCCGTTGCCGAGCCCGTCGTCGTCGATGTAGTCCTCGAAGGTCTGCTTGTCCTCGGGGATCGCGAGCAGGATGAGCTTGCGCATCGCCTCGTGCGTGCGGTCCAGCAGCGCCTGCAGCGTCGCCAGGTAGACGTCCTTCCCGAAGCGCTCGCACAGCCCCATGACGCGCTTCTCGCCCGCGTGGCAGGCGGCGATGATCGCGAACAGGTCCGCCCGGTTCATCTCGGGCAGGCGCATGTTGTTGAGGATGAGCTTGAGGACCTGCTCCTGCACCTCGCCGCGCTCGACGATCTTCAGCGGCGGGATGATCAGGCCCTCCTCGAAGATCGTCGTCGCACCCGTGGGCAACGAGCCCGGCAGCCGCCCGCCCGCGTCCATCTGGTGCCCGAACTGCGAGCACCAGCCGACGAGCTCGTCCTCGTAGAAGACGGGCACCAGGACCAGCCAGTCGTTCGTGTGCGAGATCGAGCCGGAGCACTTGTACGGGTCGCTCGTGAGGATCACGTCGCCCGGGTACACGCCCTGGTCCCAGTCCTCCATCATCTCGTTGATGTAGGCGCCGAACTGGCCGACGACCATCCGGCCCTGCGGGTCGGTGATCATCGGGAACTCGTCGTGCTGCTCGCGGATGACCGGCGACATCGCGCTGCGGAACAGCACCGCGTCCATCTCGAAACGCGCGTGGCGCAGCGCGTTCTCGATGATGTCGACGGTGACGGGATCGACCTCGAGGTCGGGGATCTCGGCAACCTTCATCGCGCGGCCTCCGGACGGATCAGGATGTTGAAGTAGCGGTCGATCTCGGCGACGTAGCCCTCGAGCACGACCGTCGTGGAGTCGAACTCGGTGATGATCGACGGGCCGGCGATCGTCGCCCCCGGATGGAGGTCCGCACGGGCGTACGTACCGGCGGCGAACGTCTCCGAGCGCGGGTCCTCCTCGGGCAGCTCGGGCTGCGGCCGGTCGCCCGTGCCGACGGCCCGCAGGTTGACGATCTCCGACGCCGTATTGGGCATCCGGAAGCCGTAGAGCTGCTCGTGGAGGTCGTTGAACGTCGCCTCCAGCCCCGTGCCCCAGGGGACCGGGATCTCGTAGCCCTGGCCGTGGTAGCGCATGTCGGCGACGAACTCGACCTGCTGGTCGGCCTTCGCGATGCCCTGCGCGTCCATCCACTCCACGGCGCGTTGCTCGAGCCCGTCGAGGATGAGCTGCAGCTCGTCGTCGGTCGTCTCGGCGGTGCGCCGGATCAGCGTCTGCGCGAACTCGTTGCGGAAGCCGGCGACGAGGTCCCCGAGCGCGCACAGCAGGCCGGGCGACGGCGGCACGATCACCGGGAACGAGCCCATCAGCTCCGCGACCGCGTTGGCGTGCAGCGGCCCGGCGCCGCCGAACGCGACCATCGCGAACTCGCGCGGGTCGTGCCCGCGCTGGACGGAGATGACGCGCAGCGCGCCCGCCATGTTCTCGTTGACGATCCGCAGGATGCCATCCGCGGCCTGCTCGAGCGACAGGTCCATGGCGTCGGCGACCTTCTGCACGGCGGCCCGCGCGGCGTCGACGTCCAGCGTCATCTCGCCGCCGATCAGGTTCGCCGGCAGGTGGCCGAGGACGACGTTGGCGTCCGTGACCGTCGGCTCCTCCCCGCCCTGGCCGTACGCGGCGGGGCCGGGCTCGGCGCCGGCGCTCTGCGGGCCCACACGCAGCGCGCCCGTCAGCTCCGGCACGTGCGCGATCGACCCGCCGCCCGCGCCGACCGTGTGCACGTCCACGCTCGGGACCTTGATCCGGAACTGGCCGATGAGGGTCTCGCGCCCGATCGTCGGCTCGCCCGCCTGGCACAGCGACACGTCGGTCGAGGTGCCGCCCATGTCGAAGGTGAGCACGTTCGGGAAGCCCGCCCGCGCGGCCACGTACAGCGCACCCGCGACACCGCCGGACGGGCCGGACAGCACGCCGTAGACCGGGTTGCGCGCGGCCTCGGCGGGCGTCATCACGCCCGCGTCCGAGCGCAGGATGTCCACCTCGGTCTTGACGCCCATCTCCGACAGGGAGGACTGCAGGCGATCCACGTACTGGGCGACCTGCGGGCGCACGTAGGAGTTCATGCAGGCGGTGAGCGTCCGCTCGTACTCGCGGAACTCCGGCAGGACGGCGCTGCTGATCGTCACCGGGAAGCCCGGATGCAGCGACTCGACCAGGTCCGCGATCTCCTGCTCGTGCGCCCCGTTGACGTAGGAGTTGATGAGGCTGATCGTCAGCGACTCCACGCCGGAGTCCACGAGGTCGTTGATCACGCGCGTGACCTGCTCGTGGTCGACCGCGACGAGCGTGTTCCCGCGCGCGTCCATCCGCTCGATCGCCTCGCGCGTGTCCGCCAAGGAGGCCGGCGGGTCGGGCTTGACCATGATGATCCAGCCGGCCAGCGGGCCGGGCGTCTGCGAGCGCGCCAGGTGCAGGATCTGGCCGAAGCCCTGCGTCGTGATGAGGCCCACGCGCGCGCCCTTGGACTCCAAGACCGCGTTGGTCGCGACGGTCGTGCCGTGGACGACGTTGGCGAGGTCGGCGGGGCTGATCCCCGCCTCCTCGCAGATCCGGCTCACGCCTTTGAGCACGCCCTGCGAGGGATCGGAGGGCGTGGACGGGGTCTTGACCCGCCACTGCCGGTGGTCGCCGTCGTCGACGAGGAACAGGTCGGTGAACGTCCCTCCGACGTCCACCCCCAAGCGGTATGCCATGCCGTCTCCTTAGATGACGCCGTCGTCCGCGAGCTGCTTGCGCTGCTCCGCGGTAACCCCGAGCTCCTCCAGCACTGCGTCCGTGTCGGCCCCCACCGTCCAGCGGGCGGCCTGGCGGATCGAGCCGGGTGTCCGGCTCAACTTCGGTACGACCCCCGGCACGGTGACCGAGCCATGCACTTCGTCCTGCGTCTCCACGAGCAGCTCGCGCTCGCGGAAGTACGGGTCCTTGAAGACGTCCTCGGCGGTGTAGACCGGCGCGCACACCACGCCGCCGCCGTTGATGATCTCGTCGAGCTCGTCGGCGGTGTGCTCTTTGGCGAACGCGCCGATGATCTCGTCCAGCAGGTCCTCGTGCTCGCCGCGCGCGTGGTGGGTGGCGAAGCGCTCGTCCTCCCCCAGCTCCGGCTGGCCCATGAGCTTCGCCAGCCGGCGCCACAGCGTGTCGTGGTTGGCCGCGATCACGACCCACTTGCCGTCCTTGGAGCAGTAGACGTTGCTCGGCGCGATCCGCGGCAGCCGCGGGCCGGTCGGCTGGCGCACGAAGCCCGTCTTCTCGTACTCGAGCGTGGAGGACTCGCTCATGGCGAAGCAGGCGTCGACGATGCTCGCGTCCACGACCTGGCCCTCCGCGCCGTTCTGGCGCGCGATGAGGGCGAGCAGGATGCCCTGGAACGCCGACTGCGCCGCGAGCGTGTCGCCGAGCGAGATGCCCGAGCGCGGCGGCGCCTGGTCCGGGTAGCCGTTGATGTGGCGCAGGCCGGAGATCGCCTCGCCGGCGGACGCGAAGCCGGGACGGTCGCGGTAGCGGCCCGTCTGGCCGTAGCCGGAGACGCGCGCGTAGATGAGGCCCGGGTTGCGCGCGTGCAGACCCTCGGGGCCGAGGCCCCACTTCTCCATCGTGCCGGGGCGGAAGTTCTCGAGCACGATGTCGGCGGAGGCGGCGAGCTCGGCCGCGATCCGCTGGCCTTCCGGCTCGCGCAGGTTCAGCCCCACCGAGCGCTTGTTGCGGGCGAGGATCGACCACCAGAGCGAGCGGTCGTTGTGGCGCAGGCGGCCCCAGTCGCGCATCGCGTCGCCGACGCCCGGCGCTTCGACCTTGATCACGTCCGCCCCGAAGTCCCCGAGCAGCGTGCCGGTGAACGGGCCGGCGAGGAGCTGCCCGAACTCGATTGCGCGGAGTCCTGCTAACGGCTCGGCCATGTCTCCTCCAAGAAGGCGATCGCGCCGAGGATGTGCATGCGCATCACGGCCTCGGCCAGGTGGGGGTCGCGGGCCCTGAACGCCGCGACGAGCCTGCGGTGGCACATGAGGGACTCCTCGCGCTGGGCCTCGTCGTGCCAGAAGACGCTGCGGAACGTGCGCGGGATGCCGGTCGCGGCGCGCATCGCGACGAGCAGGCGGGGACTCTGCGCCGCCTCGAGGATGATCCCGTGGAACGCCTCGTTGGCGACGATCTGGTCCTCGTGCTCGCACAGCGCCTCGAGCCGATCCACGTCGTCATCGCTGATCCGCGTGGCGGCGAGCGCGGCCGCGTGCGGCTCCAGCAGGGCGCGCAGCTCATAGAGGTCCCGCAAGTCGTCGCGGTCGAACGTGCGCACCACCGCGCCGCGGTTGGGCTCGACGTCGACCAGGCCCTGCGCCTCGAGCTGCAGGAGCGCCTCGCGGATCGGCGTGCGGCTCGTGCCGAACCGTTGCGCCAACGCCTCCGCGCGCAGGCGCTCGCCAGGCTTCAGATCCCCTTCGAGGATCGCCTCTTCCAGCAGATCGCGCACCCGCGGCGACGCCATCTTGCATACGAAATCACGCTTTCAGCCCTCGCGCAAGCGAGAACCGTGCGGTTTTGCATGCAATCAGAGGCCAGCCGGTGGATCGTCCCAGCGAGCGGGGCGGTCGGCCGGGGCGGGTTCGGGCGGCGGTCCGTCCGTGGCCTCGCGCCGCACCGTCCGGGCGACCACGAAGGCCATCACGGCCATGGCGAGCAGGATCGCCGGCAGGAAGAGATCGAAGCCGCCGGGACCCGCCGGGTTGGTCAGTGTCACGCCCTGCACGCCGCCGTCGCCGGGCTTCGGGAACGTGTCGACGCCGCCGGTGGCCGGAGGCTCGTCCTCGTCCTTGTCCCGCGGGCGCTTGCCGTCGCGATCGCGTTGGCCCGCGCCGCGCGGTTGGTCGACCTGGGTGGCGCCCACGACCGGCGCCCCGTGCTCGCCGACGCTCCCCGTCGCGGGCGCGCCGCACGCGCCGCCGGCGGCGAGGGTGCGCAGCCGGCGCAGGCCGGCGTTCTCGATCCGCGCGACCTTGCGCACGCTGACGTCCAGTCGGCGGGCGACGCTGGTCCGTGTCCGCGCGGGCCGCGGACCCACGCCGGCGCGCAGCGTCAGGACGCGCCGCTGGTCGGACGAGAGCTCGTCGAGGCAGGTTGTGGCCCGGGCGACGGTGTCGCGCAGCTTCTGCTCGCGCGCGGCGACGCGCCGCTCGGGCGAGAGATCGATGCTGGAGGGCGCGGAGGGTCCGCGGGGAGACTTCTCACGCGCGTCGCCGCCGGTCGCGTCGTCGGACGAGCCCGCGCCGGACCCGCCGCCGTCCGCACCGGAGCCACCGGCCGCACCGCCGCCGCCCGCACCGGAACCACCCGCGCCGCCGCCGCTGCCGCCACCCGAACCGCCGCCGCTGCCGCCGCCCGCGACGCCCCGGTCCAG
>NZ_JAPDDP010000134.1 GCF_027587195.1 Solirubrobacter phytolaccae
TCCGACTTGCTCGCGCGCGCCTTCGCGCCGCCCGCCCCGGCCGCGCCGCTCGCCTTCGCCCCGCCGGCCGTGGCCGCGTGCGCCGCGCCGCTCGCCTTCGCGGTCTTCGTGCTCGTCGCGTTCGTCCGGCCCGGTACGTCGACCGGCGTGCCGATGATCGCGTCGATCGGCGTCGCCAGCGCGGCCTTGCCGCCGTACTCGTTGATCGACTCGGAGATCGCGCCGATCACCCGTTGCACACCGGCCTCGTCGGCGCAGTAGATCGGCGAGCCGGAGAAGCCCGGCCCGATCCCGGTCGCGTCCACGGCCGGCCCGGACACGCCGATCAGGATCCGGCCGCTGCTGCCCGTCGCCTCACCCGCCGCCACGTCCAGCACGTCGACGTCGAACGTGCTGATCGCCGTCCCTTGGATGACGGAATAGCCCGTGCAGCGCATGCCCGCATGGACTTGCCACAGCGGCATCGTCGGATCACCCGCAAACGCCGGAGCGGCGGGCACAAGCAGAGCCGCGACCGCGGCGGCAACCGGAAGCAAACGCATGAAGGCGCCAGCCTAGGGGTTCGAAGCAATCAATCGACGTCTCCCGACGAAACTCTTACGCCCCGCGGCGCGACCTCACCATCCGACGCGGCGCGTTCACGCTCGTACGCCCGCACCCACTTGCGCACGGCGTTGTCGCTCACCCCGTACCGCCGCCCGACGGCGCTCCACCCGTCCGCCGCGACCTCTGCCACGAGTACCTCGTACGGTGGCCGCTCCACTCGCCGGGCGCCAGGGATGGGGCGTCCCGAGCGGTCCCAGCGCATGCCGCACTCGCGTGAGCAATAGCGCTGGCGTGGGCTTTGCGGCCTGAAGGCCGCGCCACAGCGCAAGCACGCGTGCTCCTCCAGCGGCCGACGGTTCGCCCGGCCGCAATGCGTGTCCAACGTCGCCGCGCAGTTCGGACAGACGATCTGCAGGTTCTCGAGCCGGTTGTCGTCGGCCACGCCGTTGATGTGGTCGAGGATCAAGGCCATGCGCCGGCCGTGCCACTCCTCGTCCTGGCCACACAGCTCGCACCTCCGATCCTTCAGCCCTTCGTCGTACAGGCGCTTCTTGAGCTGCGTGCGCTGGTAGGTCGAGTTCGGCACGAGCACCTCCGGCAGCGGGATCGGTGCCCTCCGGCGGGGAGCGGGCGTGCCCTCGAAGTGCGCAGTCGAGATCTCCCACGCTTCGAGCCAGCGCTTGAGCAGGCGGAAGTTGCCACCCGCGGGGCGCAGCCCGAAGTGGCGCAACACCTCCGTCAGGGTCGAAGCTCGAGCGACGACCTCGCGAACCTCTGCTTCCGAGTAGCGCGGCACGAACGTATGTTCGCACGCGTCTCGGATGGACTGGGGGGCAGGGACTCGAACCCCGATCCCGGGGACCAAAACCCCGTGTCCTGACCAGTTGGACGACCCCCCATCACTCAAGATATCCCTTTGGTCTAGGGATCGAGCTGACTGCAGATACTACGATGCGAGCGGTGTCCGCGCCCACCGTCGTCATCATCGCCGCCGGCGAGGGAACGCGCATGCGTTCCAAGCTGCCGAAGGTCCTGCATCCGCTCTGCGGTCGCCCGCTGATCCTGTGGCCGGTGACCGCCGCGCAGGAGGCCGGGGCCGGCAAGGTCGTCGTCGTCGACAACCCCAAGCGACGTCTGGAGGATCGTCTTCCCGACGGGGTCGAGATCGCCGTCCAGCCCGAGCCGAACGGCACCGGCGGCGCGGTCCAGGCCGCGACGGAGCACATCGACCCGGACACGACGGTCGTGATCCTCGCCGGGGATGTGCCGCTGATCACCGCCGCGGCGATCGATGCGCTCGTCAAAGCGCACGAGGACAGCGAGGCCGCGGGCACGATGGCCACGATGGAGCTCGACGACCCCGGGCAGTACGGGCGGGTCGTGCGCGACAAGACGGGCAACGTCGAGAAGGTCGTCGAGGCCAAGTCCGGCGAGGGCGACGCGACCCCCGAGCAGCTCGAGATCCGTGAGGTCAACACGGGCATCTACGCCTTCCAGGGCGCGGCGCTGCTCGACGCGCTGGACCGGCTCGAGCCCGACAACGCGCAGGGCGAGCTGTACCTGCCCGACGTCCTCCCGCAGCTCAAGGCCGCCGGCAAGACGATCGCCGCGCACCTGATCACGGACCACACGCTCACGCTCGGCGTCAACGACCGGGTGCAGCTCGCGGAGGTCCGCCAGATCGCGCAGCAGCGCATCCACGACGAGTTGCAACGCGCCGGGGTGGCGATCCTGGACCCCAAGTCCACGCACATCGACGCCGACGTGACGATCGGGCAGGACACGGTCGTCGAGCCGGGCACGTCCCTGAAGGGCAACACGTCGATCGGCGCCGACTGCGCGATCGGCCCGCACACGACGATCATCGACTCCCAGCTCGGCGACGGCGTGTCCGTCCCGCACTCCTACCTGGTGTCCGCACGCGTCGACGACTTCGGCACGATCGGCCCGTTCGCCTACCTGCGCCCCGACGCGCACCTGCACCAGAACGCCAAGGCCGGCGCGTTCGTGGAGATCAAGAACTCGAACATCGGCCGAGGTTCGAAGGTCCCGCACCTGTCGTACATCGGCGACGCCGATATCGGGGAGAACACGAACATCGGCGCTTCGAACATCACCGCGAACTACGACGGACGCAAGAAGCACCGCACTAGAATCGGGAGCAACGTGCGAACCAGCGTCGATACGGCCTTTGTGGCCCCGGTCGAGGTGGGCGATGGCGCGTTCACAGCAGCGGGTAGCGTCATCACCGAAGACGTTCCGGCCAATGCCCTCGGCGTAGCCCGCGCCCGCCAAACGAATATCGCGGACTATGCGGACCGGCGCAAGCCGTGACGACCGGCGCCCCTCGTACACTTCCGCATGCCGTGAGTGCCTTGTCATCTCGCCCCTCATCGGCCACGTCACTGCCGCTCAGCGGCTATGACAAGCGGCTGATGCTCTTCTCGGGTCGCTCCAATCCGGAGCTGGCCGCGAAGATCGCCAACAAACTCGGGCTGGGCCTGGGTGGAGTCACCCTCAAGACGTTCTCCAACGGCGAGGTCTACTGCCGCTACGAGGAGTCGATCCGAGGCGCTGACGTGTTCATCGTCCAGCCCACGTGCGGCAACGCCGCCACGGGTGTGACCGCGAACGACGCGCTGATGGAGCTGCTGGTGATGATCGACGCGGCGGTGGGCGCGTCGGCGCACCGCGTGATCGCCGTCACGCCGTGGTTCGGCTACAGCCGCCAGGACAAGAAGTCGGCTCCGCGTGAGCCGATCAGCTCCCGCCTCGTCGCGCACATGCTCGAGGCCGCGGGCGCGGATCGCGTGCTCACGATGGACCTCCACGCCGGCCAGGTCCAGGGCTTCTTCAGCAAGCCCGTGGACCACATGACGGCGATGTTCATCCTCACGCAGTACTTCAACGACCAGCAGCTCGAGGACCTCGTCGTCGTGTCGCCGGACGCGGGCCGCGTGAAGCTGGCCAAGAAGTTCGCGGAGAAGGTCGGCGCGGAACTGGCGATCCTCAACAAGGAACGCCCCGCCCAGCAGGTCGCCGAGATCTCCTACGTGATCGGTGACGTCAAGGGCAAGACCGCCGTGATCGTCGACGACATCATCGACACCGCCGGCACGCTGCGGGCCGCGGGGGAGACCGTCAAGGACGAGGGCGCCAAGCGCGTCTTCGCCGCCGCGACGCACCCCGTGCTCTCGGGCAACGCGTTCGAGAACCTCGCGGCGAGCCCGTTCGAGCGGATCGTCGTCACGGACACGATCCCGGTCCCCAAGGACGCGCCGGACAACATCACGGTGCTCTCGGTGGCCGACCTGCTGACCGACAGCGTCCGCCGCATCTTCACCGACGACTCCGTCGCCGAGGTGTTCGGCGGCGAGAACCAGCTGTTCTGAGCACGCAACGCCTGCAACTGCTCCTCGGCCTCACCGACGAGGAGCTGCTGCAGATCCTGGACTCGGACCCGCTCGCCGTGATCACCGGCGACGAGGACTACCGGCCGGAGGTCCAGACCCTCCTGCAGCTGATCGGCGAGGAGCCGCCGCCGAAGGCGTGGGTGCGCGGGCGCCCGCTGCAACTGCTCTTGCAGCGAGACTTCGCGGGCTTCGAGGACGAGCTGAACGACTACCGCGAACGCGGCTTCAGGATCAGGAAGCGCGGCGACTGATCAGTCGTCGTCCGGGTCGGGGCGACGTTCCCCCGGCCACGAACCTGTGAGGTAGTTCCACCCGATGGCGCCGTAGCGGTCGACCACGACCCGCGTGGTCTTGAAGATCACGCCCTGCAGCGCCGCGGCGCCGATGATCTTGACCCACGGCGCCTGCTCGGTCGTGCCCTTGGGCGGCTCCTGATCGTCGATCTTCGTCCACGCGAAGTTGAAGATCCGCTTGCCCAACAGGCCGGCGACGATGCCCAGAAAAATGCCGATCGGCTTGTAGATGAACTTCATCGGTGGCCGACCTTACCCGTTCCGACGGCCTGGCCAATCGGCGGTGGCCTATTCCGACCGGCGGGCGGTAATGATGTTCAGCACGAACGCCGATACTTCGCTCAAGGACGGACGCGATGAACGAAGATCACTCTGACGACCTGCTCAAGCGAGCCCTGCTCGACGCCGAGGCTGCCGCCTCAGTCGCGCTGCGCGTCACGCCGCTCGCCCTCTCCGAGGCCCTGACGGTGGTGTTCCACGGTCGCAAGGACCTCGGGACGATCCAGACCTACGTCGCCCACGGCGGCCGCGGCGCCGGCGAGGCCGTCAGCAAGGACGAGCTGATGCGCGTGCCCTGCGATCTCGATCTGGCCGAGGCCGGAGATCGCGAGGAGGCCGAGCGGCTCTTCCAGGAGCAGGCCGCCGCGCTGCGCGACGCGCTCATCGGCGCGGACACGGTGCTCGACGTCTGGCGCGAGCCGCTGGAGGATCTCGCGCACGACCGCGTCCGCGTGGATCGCCGGATCCGCCTGGACATCCGCCTGCCCGCCCACCGGCTGCTGCCCACCGCGCTCGTCAGCCCGGAGAAGCAGATCGTGGTCACGCCCGTGTGCAGCGCCCGCTCGCTCACCGCGGGGCGCCCGCCGATGGGGATCGCGGTCGGCCAGCAGGACGTCGTGCGCGTGTATCCGCTCCCGGACGACCCCGAGCGCTGCCTGACGGAGTTCCTCGAGCTCGCCGCCGAGCACGCCCACGCGCTGGCCGAGCAGCTGGGCCGCCAAGAGGCCTCGGTGCAGCGGTTCCTCGAGCTGTCGGGCGACGACTTCCACCAGACCGGATAGTACGCGCGGCCGCGAGGACCGCGCATAACCCGGCGACTGCACCGGTCGTCGCTGCCCGCGGCGGTCGCCGCTCGCATACTGGTGGTACGTGTGCGGCGGCCGCCGCACGGCAGCGGCGGGCGGGGCCCGCCGGAATGCGTGGTCCTTCGGCCGCGTGTACTAACTTCCCGGCCTCTGCGCCGGACCCGCGTTCTCATCGTCCTCGGCTTCGCGCTGTTCTTCTTCGTGGGGATCAGCGCGTTGCTGGCCCGTACGCTCGCGGCCACCGGCACCGAGCGCAGCCGCGTGCTGGAAGTCGCCCAGGCCGAGGCCCGCGGTGACGTTCGCGCGGTCCTGAACGCCGTCCCCGCGTGCGCGCGCCAGTCCGCCTGCGTGGCCGCGACGACCGCGTTCGTGAACAAGCTCAAACGCGGCGGCGAGGTCGAGATCCTCCAGTACAAGCCGAGCGTCCAGGCGCCACTCACCACCGTGACCGGCACGGGGCGCGTCGCGTGGCGCGCGGGCAACTCCGGCCCGATCGTGCAGTGCGTGCGCGTGCGCCGCGACGGCCCGGCTTCCGGCGCGAAGGTCGAGCTGCTCTCCATCTCGGCGCCGATCGGCAACGAAGAGGCCTGTCCGTGAACAGCACAACTTGCCGCCGGATCCCGTGTTGAGATTCGCCGTGATGGTCCGCCTGCGTTTCCTCCTGCCACTTTTCGCGCTGTTGCTCTGCGTCCCGAGCAGCGCGCACGCCGCCGACAAGCCCAACGAGCAAGCCCTCTACCAGGACGGGCCCCAGGGTCGGTACCTGCTGGACGGCGACTGGCTCTTCCGCAAGGACGACGCCGACCAGGGCATCAACCAGCGCTGGATGCGCACGACGTCGACCGCCGGCTGGAACACCGTCAAGGTCCCGAACGTGTGGAACCTCGGTGACGCCTCCAACGAGTCGATGGCCGGCGGGATCGGCTGGTACCGCAAGGACTTCGAGCTCCCGAGCGCGGACAGCGCGCTGGCGTGGGCGTTCCGCTTCGAGTCGGTCAACTACCGCACGCGGGTGTGGCTGAACGGCAAGCCGATCGGCGAGAACACCGGCGCCTACATCCCGTTCGAGATCCAGGCCGCCGGCCTCAAGCGCAAGGGCACGAACCGCCTGGTCGTGCGCGTGGACTCCAAGCGCCTGGACCGTGACTTCCCGCCCGCCCGCACGAACGCCGACGGCGTCCCGTCCGGCGGCTGGTGGAACTACTCCGGCATCCAGCGCGAGGTCTACCTCAAGAAGCTGGACACGGTCGACTTCCAGCGCGTCCAGGTCCGTCCCGAGATCGACTGCGGCACGTGCGACGCGACGGTGCGCATGAACATCAACCTGCGCAACGTCACCAATCGCGGCCAGCGCGTCTCGATCACCGGCAAGTTCGGGGACCGCAAGGTGAACCTCGGGACGAAGTCACTCGGCCCGAAGGGGATCGCGGCGTTCAGCGACTCGATCCGGATCAGCAACCCGAAGCTGTGGTCGCCGCAGACGCCGAACCTCTACGACGTGAGCTTCACCGTCCGCGTGGACGGCAAGAAGGTCGCGGGCTACGACCTGCACAGCGGCGTCCGCTCGATCAAGGTCTCGCAGGGGCGCCTGTTCCTCAACGGCGCGCCGCTGAACGTGCGCGGCATGGGCCTGCACGAGGAGTCCAAGGCGGCCGGCTTCGCGATCGACAACGCGCGCCGCGAGGAGCTCGTCAACCTCACCCGTGAGGCGGGCGGCACGGTGCTGCGCACGCACTACCCGTTCCACCCGTACACGCACGAGCTCGCGGACCGGCTCGGCCTGCTGATCTGGGAGGAGATCCCGGTCTACAGCGTCTCCACGGCCGTGCTGAAGGAGCCGTCCGTCCGCCGGCTGGCGGTGCACGAGCTCGAGCGGATGATCGGCGCCAACGAGAACCACGCGTCCGTGATGCTGTGGTCGATCGGCAACGAGCTTTCGTCGCAGCCCGGCCCGGTGCAGGTCGCCTACATCGACTCGGCGGTCAAGTTCGCCAAGGAGATGGACCCGACGCGCCCGGTCGGCCTCGCGGTCGCCGCGTACCCGAGCTCGCTGTGCCAGGCGACGCAGTACAAGTCGCTCGACGTCATCGGCTTCAACAACTACTTCGGCTGGTACCCCGGCCCGAGCGGGCAGATCTTCGACCGCACGAAGCTCTCGGGCTACCTCGACGCGGTCCGCGCCTGCTACCCGGACAAGGCGCTGATGGTCACCGAGTTCGGCGCGGAGGCCAACCGTGACGGGCCGATCGAGGAGAAGGGCACCTGGGCGTTCCAGCAGGACTGGATCAACTACCAGATGAACGTCATGAACACGAAGCCGTGGCTCAGCGGCGTCGTCTATTGGGCGCTCAACGAGTTCTGGGTCCGGCCGGGCTGGGAGGGTGGCAACCCGCGCCCGGCGGCCCCGATCCACCAGAAGGGCCTCGTCACCTATGACGGCGTGAAGAAGCCCGCGTTCTTCGACATCCAGCGCTGGTTCAAGGCCACGAACCAGTTCCCACCAGCCGGTTAGCGGTTGGTGATCCGGCGGCGCGACGGTCCGGCCGGCTCGAGGGTCTTGCGCGTGCGGACCTGACGCCGGCCGGGATCGGCGAGCTTGTCGTGCGCACCGCGCAGGCGCTTGTCGGACTGAATCGCGAACGGCAGCGGGATCCCGCCGTTCGGTGACGTCTTCGGCTTGTCCGAGACGCGGTCGTTGCCGCCGCCTCCGGAGTCGTCCTCGTCGTCAGGGGACCATGAAGATGCGTTGTCCGACCGTAGGAACAGCAGGAACAGCGCACCGCCTAGAACAAGGGCCACAAGATGGAGGACTCCGAAGATCACGAGCAGCTCCGCGTCGGGGGACATTGCTCTCTGGATACCCCTCAGCCCGAGCCCTCAGACAGCGATTCGCTACCATCCTCGGCCGCTTGCCGCGCCGAAGGACCCTGCCCGCGGTGACCCTAAAGATCATGGCCGACGATACGACTCTCTCACTGACTGCGCGCGACCCCGAGGGCTCGCGCGCCACCCGCCGTCTACGTCGCGCGGGCAATGTTCCCGGCGTCATCTACGGCGGCGACGGTGAGCCGTCGCATTTCGCCGTTGACGCGCGCATCTTGCGCAACACGCTCGCCCGTTCCGGCGCGATTCTCGACATCGCCCTCGACGGTGGCTCCAAGGCCCCCGTCCAGGTCAAGGACGTCCAGCGCCACCCGGTGCGCGGCGACATCATGCACGTGGACTTCCTCCGCGTGAACATGAGCGTGGCCATCACGGCCACGGTCGTCGTGGATCTCGTGGGTGCGGAAGTCGCTCCCGGCGTCGTCCAGGGCGGCATCCTCAACCAGGAGACGCGCGAGGTCAACATCGAGGCGCTGCCGGGTGACATCCCGGACGCGATCCAGCACGACGTGTCGGCGCTCGAGATGAACGCCACGCTGAACCTGAGCGAGATCACCGCGCCCAAGGGCGTCACGTTCCTGGACGACCTCGAGGAGACCGTCATCGCGACGGTCACCCCGCCGACCGTTGAGCCGGTCGAGCCGGAGATCGAGGTCGAGACGGCGCTCGTGGGCGAGGACGCCCCGGCGGCCGAGGGCGACGCGGACGCCGGCGAGGGCGATGCGCCCGCCGCCGACTCCTCCGACGAGTCCTGAAGGTCTTCGGCTCCACACCCGTTGATTGGCTGATCGTCGGGCTCGGCAACCCCGGGCCCGGCTACGCCGAGACGCCACACAACGTCGGCTTCAAAGTCGCCGACGAGCTGGCCCGGCGCTGGGATCTGCCCCGCGCCAAGAAGAAGTTCGCGGGCGAGCTGGCCGAGGGCCGGACTCGCCCCGGCGGTCCCCGGATCGCCCTGCTCAAGCCGCAGACGTACATGAACGAGGCCGGTCGCTCGGCCGGTCCCGCCCGCGGCTCGTTCAAACTGGACCTCGATCGCGTGCTCGTCCTGCACGACGAGATCGACCTGCCGTTCGGCGACATCCGCTCCCGCCTCGGCGGCGGCCTGGCGGGCCACAACGGCCTCAAGTCGCTCAAGCGCGAGCTCGGCGCGGCGGAGTTCCACCGCGTCCGGATCGGCGTCGGGCGCCCCGACTCGACCGACCCGGACATCGTCGCCGCCTACGTGCTCGGCAAGTGGCGCCAGTCCAACGCGGACGTCGCCGACCTCATCAGCCGCGCGGCCGACGAGGCCGAGCGCATCATCGGCTGAACGTCACCCGCAGCGCCCGCTTCGCGCTGCCGTAGGTGACGGTCAGCGTGTAGGCGCCGGGCTTGAGCCGCTTCGACAGCTTGAGCGTGCGCGAGCCGCTGCGCGCGACCACCTTGCGGCCCTTGGCGAGCGTGACGCGCAGGGTGCCCGCGCGGCGGCCCCCAGCCGGCCCGCCGGTCACCGGCGTGGCGCAGGCCGAGCCGCCGCCGCTCGTGCCGCGCGG
>NZ_JAPDDP010000135.1 GCF_027587195.1 Solirubrobacter phytolaccae
GCCCGGGCCGCCGCCCTGACCGCCACGGCCACCGCGGCCACGGCCACCGCCGCCACCGGCGCCGCGACCATCGCCACGCCCGCGGCCGTCACGGCCACGGCCGCCACGCCGGTCGTCGTCGCGATCGGTCTGGCTCTGCGCCGGCTCGTCGAGCGACGTCAGGTCCTGGCCGGTGAAGCCCTTGGGCATGATCTCGCCCTTGTTGATCCAGCACTTGACGCCGATGCGACCGAACGTCGTACGAGCCTCGTAGAAGCCGTAGTCGATGTCGGCGCGCAGCGTGTGCAGCGGAACGCGGCCGTCGGAGTACATCTCCGTACGGGCCATCTCGGCGCCGCCGAGGCGGCCGCCGACCTGGATCTTGCAGCCCTTGGCGCCCGAGCGCATGGCGCTCGTGAGGGCGCGCTTCATCGCGCGGCGGAAGGCCACGCGGTTCTGCAGCTGCTCGGCGATCGACTGCGCGACGAGCTTGGCGTCGAGCTCGGGGCGCTTGATCTCGAGGATGTTGACCTTGATCGACTTGCCGGTGATCCGGTGCAGATCGCGCCGCAGCGCGTCCACCTCCGAACCCGACTTGCCGATCACGATGCCCGGACGGGCCGTGTGGATGTTGACCTCCACCTCGGCAGCGTCCTTGCGGATCGTGATGTCGGAGAGGCCGGCGTGCGCGAGCTTGTTCGTGATGTGATCGCGAATCCGAACATCCTCGATCAGGAAGTCGCTGAACTGGCGCTCAGAGAACCAGTTCGACTTCCAATCGTGGATGTAGCCCACGCGCATGGCCTCGGGATGAACCTTCTGACCCATGGGGGGCTAGGACTCCTTCGGGGTGAGCGTGATGGACAGGTGCGAGGTGCGCTTGCGGATGCGCGTGGCGCGGCCCATGGCGCGCGGCCGGTAGCGCTTCAGCGTCGGACCCTCGTCAGCGGTGACGGCGAAGATCTTCAGATCCTCACCGACCAGCTCGTGGTTGTGCTCGGCGTTGGCCACGGCCGACTCGAGCAGCTTGCTCCACGCCTTGGCGGCGTCGCGCGTGGCGAACGCAAGGATCTTGCGCGCCTCGACGACGTCCTTGCCGCGGATGTGGTCGCACACGAGCCGCGCCTTGCGGGCGGAGGTGCGCACGTACTTGGCCTGCGCCGAGACCTTGAGCCCGACCGGCACGGCCTTGGGCTCCTCGGACTGGCGACGGCTGCGGACACGGGTCGCGGACTTCTTCGCCTCGTCGGCGGCAACCTCGGCCTGCTCGGCGGCCTGCTCGGCCTCGCGAGCCTTGCGCGACTTCTCGCGCTTGGGCTTGTCCGCGGCGGCCTCGGCGGCAGCCTCAGCCTTCTCCGCGGCCTCCTCGGCCTCGGCAGCGGCAGCGACGGCCGTATCCGTGCCCGCCTCGTCCGCAGCCTCCGCAGCCTCTTCGGCAGCGGCGGTCGCGGCGGCGGCGGCCTCGTCGGCGCGCTCCTGCTGGTCCACCGGCTCGTCGGACGTGCCCTCGGCCTGCGGAGTCTCCTCCACGGCGTCTTCAGGCACGTTCTCGTCGACCTGGTCCTTCTGGTTCTCGTTGTCGGGGCTCATCGCACCTTGCCTCGCGCGTCATGGCCACGGTACGTACGCGTCGGCGCGAACTCGCCGAGCTTGTGGCCGACCATCGACTCTGAAACGAACACGGGCACGTGCTTACGACCGTCGTGGACGGCGATCGTGTGACCGACGAACTCCGGGAAGATCGTCGAGGCACGCGACCACGTCTTGATCATCGTGCGCTGGTTCGCGTCGTTCATGGCCTCGATGCGGGCGTAGAGACGATCCTCGACCCACGGCCCCTTCTTTGAGGAACGGCTCATCAGCGGCCACCCTTCTTGCCACGGCGACGGCCGCGGACGATCAATCGGTCTGAAGCTTTGCCCTTCTTGCGGGTGCGGTAGCCGAGTGTCGGCACGCCCCACGGGGTCTTCGGATGGTTGCCCAGCGAGCCACCGCCCTCGCCACCGCCGTGCGGATGGTCGACGGGGTTCATGGCCTTGCCGCGGGTCTGCGGGCGCACGCCGAGGTGGCGCTTGCGGCCTGCCTTGCCGATCGTGACGTTCTGGTGGTCGGAGTTGCCGACCACGCCGACCGTCGCGCGGCATTCGATCCGCACCTGGCGCATCTCGCCGGACGGGAGGCGGAGGGTGGCGTAGTCGCCTTCCTTCGCCATCAGCTGGACGCCCACGCCGGCCGAGCGCGCGAGCTGGGCACCACGGCCCGGCTGCAGCTCGACGTTGTGGACCAGGGTGCCGACCGGCATGGCCGAGAGCGGCATGGCGTTGCCGACCTGGATGTCCGCGCCGGCGCCCGAGATCACGTTCATCCCGACCTTGAGGCGGTTCGGGGCGATGATGTAGGCCTTCGTGCCGTCCGTGTAGTGGAGCAGCGCGATGTACGCCGTGCGATTCGGGTCGTACTCGATCGCGGCGACCTTGGCGGGCACGCCGTCCTTGGTCCGCTTGAAGTCGACCTTGCGGTACAGGCGCTTGGCGCCACCACCGCGGTGACGAGCGGTCTTGCGGCCGCGCGCGTTACGCCCGCCGGACTTCTTGAGCCCCTCGACGAGGCTCTTCTCCGGCTCGGTCTTCGTGATCTCCGCGAAATCCGGGAACGTGATGAAACGTCGACCGGCGGAGGTGGGCTTGGGCTTGCGAATCGGCATGGCTAGAGGTCGGCCTCGAGGCCCTGGAAGATCGGGATGGACTGGCCGGGAGCGACCTGCACGACGGCCTTCTTCCAAGCCCGGGTGCGACCGGCGGTGACGCCGCGGCGCTTCGGCTTGGACGGGACCTTGGACGTGCGGACCTCGACGACCGTGACGTCGAACAGCGCCTCGACGGCCTGCTTGATCTGCGTCTTGTGCGCCTTGTCGTGCACGCGGAACGTGTACTTCTCGGCGGTCGCCAGGACGTAGCTCTTCTCGGAGACGACCGGGCGGATGATCACCTGGCTGTGGTCCATCAGGACTTCGCCTCCTTGCGGGCACGCGTCGTGAGCGAATCGAGCGCAGCCTGGCTGACGACGAGCGTCGCGGCGCGGACCAGGTCCGCCACACCGACGTCGTCGACGTGCAGCACGTTCGTGCGCGCGAGGTTGCGGAACGACTTCAGCGTCGTGACCTCGCCGTCGGCGATGACGACCAGGACCGAGCCACCGCGGTGGGTGCTCAGCAGGTCGGCGGCCTTGGAGGTCGACGGCGCGTCGAACGCGGCCGCGTCCAGCACGTGGATCGTGCTGCGCTCGGCGTGAACCGAGAGCGCGCTGCGCAGCGCGGACTTGCGGGCCTTGCGGTTGACCTTGACCACGTACGAGCGGGGGCTCGGGCCGAAGACGGTGCCGCCGCCGGTCCAGATCGGGGAACGGCTCGTACCCGCACGGGCGCGACCGGTGCCCTTCTGGCGCCACGGCTTCGCGCCGCCGCCGGAGACCATCCCGCGCGTCTTGGTCGCGTGCGTGCCCTGCCGGCGTGCGGCGAGCTCGGCGATCACGACCTCGTGGACGAGCGGGCCGTTGAACGGCTGCTCGAACACGTCGGCGTCGAGGGTGACGGCGTTGCCGCCACCGAGGGTGGGAGCGGAGCTAGGCATCCGTACGGACCTCCACGGTGTCGCCCTTGGAGCCCGGGACGGAGCCACGGACGAGCATGAGGTTCTGCTCAGGCAGAAGATCGACGATCGTCAGACCCTTCTGGGTGACGCGCTTGCCGCCCATCTGGCCGGGGCCGCGGATGCCCTTGAACACGCGTGAAGGCGTGGCGGAGGCACCGATCGAGCCCGGGGCGCGCTTGTTGTGCGAGCCGTGCGACTTGGGGCCGGAGGCGAAGTTGTGGCGCTTGATGGTGCCCTGGAAGCCCTTGCCCTTGCCCTTGCCGGCGATCTTGACCTTCTGGCCGACCTCGAAGGCCTCCACGGTCACGGTGTCGCCGACGACGAGCTCGCCCGCTTCGTCGCGGAACTCCACGAGCGTGCGGACGGGGGAAGCGTTGACCTTCTTCAGGTAGCCGAGCTTCGGCTTGTTCAACGCTTTCTCACGCACCGTGCCGAAGCCGAGCTGAACAGCTTCATAGCCGTCGGCGTCAAAGGTGCGGATAGCGGTCACGGGGCAGGGACCAGCCTCGAGCACGGTTACGCGCTCGACACGACCATCGTCGAGGAATCGCTGGGTCATCCCAAGCTTCTTGGCGAGGATGGCGGGCATGTCAGTTGAAGGCGAGTCGGATCTCGATGTCCACGCCGGCGGGAAGATGATCGAGGCGCTGAAGCGAGTCGACCGTCTTGGGCGTGGGCTGATGAATGTCGATCAGACGCTTGTGCGTCCGGATCTCGAAGTGCTCCTGCGCGTCCTTGTCCTTGAAAGGGGACTTGACGACGGCGTAGACGTTCTTCTCGGTCGGGAGCGGCACCGGGCCGGAGACAGTGGCGCCAGTCCGCGTCGCGGTCTCGACGATCTCCTTGGCCGCGGTCTCGATGGCCGACGAGTCGTACGCCTTGAGACGAATGCGGATCTTGTTCTGGGCTATGGCCACGTTCTGTCCGGTACTTGGAGTGAAATCTTTGCTGGCTTCTTGCGCGCAATGAGGGCGGCCCCCGGGCTACGGGGCCCGCCCTCCAAGGTCGTATCGGTCGACTTCGTGCGCTGCGGCGGGCGCTTGGGCGCCCGCCGCGGAATTACAAGCGGTGTTACTCGACGATCTCCGTCACGACGCCGGAGCCAACGGTGCGGCCACCCTCACGGATGGCGAAACGCAGGCCGGCCTCCATGGCGATCGGCTGAATCAGCTCGACGACCATCGCGATGTTGTCGCCCGGCATGACCATCTCCGTGCCCTCGGGCAGGTTGGCGACGCCGGTCACGTCCGTCGTGCGGAAGTAGAACTGCGGCCGGTACCCGTTGAAGAACGGAGTGTGGCGGCCACCCTCCTCCTTCTTGAGGACGTAGACCTCCGCCTTGTACTTCGTGTGCGGCGTGATCGAGCCCGGCTTGCAGAGAACCTGCCCGCGCTCGATCTCCTCGCGCTTGATGCCGCGGAGGAGGCAGCCGACGTTGTCGCCCGCGCGACCCTCGTCGAGGATCTTGCGGAACATCTCGACGCCTGTGACGACCGTGTTGGACGTCTCCTTGTGGATGCCCACGATCTCGACCGTGTCGCCCGTGTTGACGATGCCCTGCTCGATGCGGCCCGTGGCCACCGTGCCGCGACCCGTGATCGAGAAAACGTCCTCGACCGGCATCAGGAACGGCTTGTCGAGCGCACGCTCGGGCTCCGGGATGTACGAGTCCAGCTGGTTGCCGAGCTCGATGATCTTGTCGATGTACTCCTGCTCGCCCTCGAGCGCCTTCAGCGCCGAGCCCACGACGAACGGGACGTCATCGCCCGGGAAGTCGTACTCGTTGAGCAGATCGCGAACCTCGACTTCGACGAGCTCCAGGAGCTCCTCGTCGTCGACCATGTCGGCCTTGTTGAGGAACACGACGATGTACGGCACACCCACCTGACGGGCGAGCAGGATGTGCTCACGCGTCTGGGGCATGGGGCCGTCGGCCGCCGAGACCACGAGGATCGCGCCGTCCATCTGGGCGGCACCCGTGATCATGTTCTTCACGTAGTCCGCGTGCCCCGGGCAGTCGACGTGGGCGTAGTGACGCGCCTCCGTCTCGTACTCGACGTGGGACGTCGCGATCGTGATGCCGCGGGCCTTCTCCTCAGGAGCGTTGTCGATCTCGTCGAAGGAGCGAGCCTGACCGCCCCACTTCTCGGAGAGGACCTTCGTGATGGCCGCCGTCAGCGTCGTCTTGCCATGGTCGATGTGACCAATGGTGCCGACATTGACGTGCGGCTTGTCCCGCTGAAACTTCTCCTTCGCCACTTTCTACTCGCTCCTATCTCGAAACCCGTGCTCAGGCGAACCCATCCAGACTACCGCGCTCACGCGGGGACTGGCTCGCCGGTGCGACCCTCGATCACCTTTTCGGCGATGTTGGGCGGCACTTCCTCGTACTTGTCGAACTGCATGGTGTACGTCGCGCGACCCTGGGACATCGTCCGCACGTCGGTGGCGTAACCGAACATCTCACTCAGCGGCACATGCGCCGAGACGACCTGGGCGTTACCGCGCGGCTCCATGCCGTTCACGCGCCCGCGGCGACGGTTGAGGTCGCCGATGACATCGCCCATGTACTCCTCGGGCGTGACCACTTCGACCGCGAACACCGGCTCCAGCAGGACCGGCTTCGCGCGCCGGGCCGCTTCCTTGAAGGCGAGCGAACCGGCGATCTTGAAGGCGATCTCCGAGGAGTCCGTGTCGTGGAACTTGCCGTCCACGAGCGTCACCCGCACGTCGACCACCGGGTAACCGGCGCGGATGCCGTTGGAGAGAGACTCCTCGACACCCTTCTCGATCGACGGGATGTACTCGGTCGGAATCGAGCCGCCCTTGATCTTGTTGACGAAGTCGAAACCCTCGCCCGGCGCCGGCTCGATGTTGATGTAGACGATGCCGTACTGGCCCGAGCCACCGGTCTGGCGCACGTGGCGGCCTTCGACCTTCTCGGCGGTGCCGCGGACGGTCTCGCGGTAGGAGACCTGCGGGCGGCCGACGTTGGCCTCGACCTTGTACTCGCGCATCATGCGGTCGACCAGCACCTCGAGGTGCAGCTCGCCCATGCCCGAGATCTCGGTCTGGCCGCTCTCCTCGTTCGTCCGGACCTGGAAGGTCGGGTCCTCCTCGGCCAGGCGGCCAAGGGCGACGGACATCTTCTCCTGGTCGGACTTCGTCTTCGGCTCGATCGCCACGGAGATCACCGGGTCGTCGAACGTGATCGCTTCGAGCTTGATCGGCTTGTCCGGCGCCGCGAGCGTGTCGCCCGTGACGACCTGCTTGATGCCGACCGCCGCCGCGATGTCGCCCGAGAAGACCTCGGTGACGTCCTCACGGTCATTGGCGTGCATCATCAGGATGCGGCCGATGCGCTCGTTCTTGCCGGTCGACACGTTCAGGACGCGTGAGCCGGCCTCGAGCTTGCCCGAGTAGACGCGGAAGTAGGTGAGCTTGCCGACGTACGGGTCGGCCATGATCTTGAACGCGAGCGCCGAGAAGGGCTCGGAGTCGTCAGCGTTGCGCGTCGCCTCGACGTCCTCTCCGCCGCGGACGGGCTCCAGGCCGGTGACCGGCGGAACGTCCAGCGGGGACGGGAGGTACGCGATGACGGCGTCGAGCAGCGGCTGCACGCCCTTGTTCTTGAAGCTGGAACCACACAGGACCGGAGTCAGCTGCGAGGAGAGCGTCGCCTTGCGGATGGCCGCGACGAGGCGCGCCGGCGGGATCTCCGTGTCCTCGAGGATCATCTCGACGAGCTCGTCGTCGTAATGAGAGACCTCTTCGAGGAGGTGCTCACGAGCCTGGTTGGCCTCGTCGAGCAGGTCCTCCGGGATGTCCTTGACGACGACGTCCTTGCCGAGGTCGTCGTTGTACACGACGGCCTTCATCTCGATCAGGTCGATGATGCCGAGGAACTCGGACTCAGCGCCGATCGGCAGCTGGATCGGCACCGGGTGGGCACCCAGGCGATCGATCATCGTCTGCACGCCACGCTCGAAGTCGGCCCCGATGCGGTCCATCTTGTTGATGTACGCGATGCGCGGGACCTGGTACTTGTCGGCCTGACGCCAGACCGTCTCGGACTGCGGCTCTACACCAGCGACAGAGTCGAACAGCGCGACAGCACCGTCGAGCACGCGCAGGGAACGCTCCACCTCGACGGTGAAGTCGACGTGACCCGGCGTATCGATGATGTTGATGCGGTGGTTGTCCCACTCGCACGTGGTCGCGGCCGACGTGATCGTGATGCCACGCTCCTGCTCCTGCTCCATCCAGTCCATCGTGGCGGCACCTTCGTGCACCTCGCCAAGCTTGTGGGACTTTCCGGTGTAGTAGAGGATGCGCTCGGTCGTCGTCGTCTTACCCGCATCAATGTGGGCCATGATCCCGATGTTTCGGGTCTTTTCGAGTGTGAACTTGCGCGGCATGCAGATCTCTTCTCTGTCTCTACGGTCTTCCTGCGTAGGGTGCCCCGACAGCGGGCAAAGAAACGGGCCCTTCCGGGCCCGTGTCGTTCACATGCTGCGAGGCGGCCCGAAGACTCGGTGGGCTATGTCTCGCGTGACTCCATGTGAAGGACCGGGGTTCGCCGCACAGGCACTCAGGCCTCGCGACGGCAGTCGAATATAGCAGGGGGTCGACGCGGCGGCGCCAACCGGGTTTCAGCCGCTAGAACTGAGGCTGGATGCGGGTTTCTATCGCCGCGCTGCTGGTGTTCGCGGCGCTCTGCAGTTCAGCTTCTGGCGCGCCCGTGCGCGCGCTCGCGCCCGCGGGTGCGGGCCCTGTGCTCAACGGGAATCAGGTGTGGTTCGAATCCGGCGGCACGGTGTTCGCCGAGCCGCTCTGGGGCGGCCCGCGCGGCGCCGTCGCGCCGGCCGGGATCTTCGCTCCCCTCTCGCCCCCGCTCGGGGACGCCTCGCCGTTCGCGGTCGTCGATCCCGTCCAGGTCTCCGCCCTCGGCGTGGTCACGCTCGAGGACGGCGGCGTGTGGCTGCGACGCGACGGGCGGCGCGTGGAGATCGCCCTGCCGCCCGGGGCCGACCCGCAGGTCGTCGCCGTCGCCGGCACCCTGGGCGTCGCGCCGGTGCCCGAGGGCGCGCTCGTCGTCTTCGACCTGCGCTCGGGCGTCGAGGTCCGTCAGGTGTCCCTCGGCGCGTACGACCCGGTGAACCTCGACGGGCTCGCACTGTCGGCCACCGGTGACGTGGCCGCGACGCTCCCCGCCGGTGACGGCACGGGCGTGCTCGTCTGGGCGCCCGCCGGGGCGTCGGCCGTGCGCGTGCTGAGCACGGGCGGCTCGCGACTCGGTCGGGTGGCCACCGCGGGCGGGCGCGTCGCCTACGTGACGGGCGCGGGCCTGCGCGAGGGCGTCCGCGCGGTCGTCGTGGACCCGGCCGCCGTGCGCGCCCCCGCCGCCACGAGCGCGGCTGCGAGCGCGGCCGAGCCGACCACCGCGACCTCACCGCGCGGCGCCACGGGCGCGGCCGAGCCGACCACCGCGAC
>NZ_JAPDDP010000136.1 GCF_027587195.1 Solirubrobacter phytolaccae
CCTCCGACTTCGGCCTGCGCGGCCACGGCGACGTCCGGCACGGCCCCCGCGACCCCAGCCGCCGCCGGAGCGGACCCGGCAACGCCCGGCACGGACCCCGCGACCCCAGCCGCCGCCGCAGCGGCCCCGGCAACAACACCCGGCGCGGACCCCGCGATCCCGGCCGCGGCCCGCACGACCCCGGCAACGTCCGGCGCGGACCCTGCGATCCCGGCCGCCGCCGGAGCGCTCCCGGTAACACCCGACATGGCCCCTGCGATCCCGGCCGCCGCCGGAGCGGACCCAGCAACACCCGGAACGGCCCCCGCGATCCCGGCCGCCGCCGGAGCGGACCCGGCAACGCCCGGCGCGGATCCCGCGACCTCGGGCGCCGCCTCGCCGGCCGCGACGGACGGCCGCCGTCCCGCGTCTTGCGTCGTGCCGGCCGGGCCCGGTGAGGCGGTGGCTCCACCTGGCGTCGCCGCGCCGGCCGCGTCCACGTCCGCCGTCGCCGGGGGTGGCGTCGCGTCTTCCTTGTCCTTCTCGGGCGCGACGACCGGGCGGTCCTCGTTCAGGACGGCCGGGGCGCGGGCGACGATCGCGCGCATCAGGTCGGCGTCGCCGGGCGCCGGGCGGGTCATCGTGCGAACCGCGGAGTCGCCGCGGCGGCCTTCGATCAGGCCGTTGACGGCGGCGTTGCCGGCGCTGCCCTGGAGGCGCATGACCGTGCCGCGGGACAGTGGAGGGCGGGATTGGCCCGCTCCGGCGAGGTCGGAGGTGCCGCCGGAGATGGCAGGCGCCGGCCCCGCGGCGGTCGGGACGGCAGGTTCGACTTGGGGTTCGCGCTCGGCTGCCTCCGCCACGTCGGCGCGAACCTACATGTCGATCACGTCAACCGAAAGGGCAGGAAGGGCAGCGAGGCGGGCAACATGTCTCGTATGAACGTTGCTGACGCTGCTCTGCTGGTCGTGGACGTGCAGAAGGGGTTCGACGACGCGGACTACTGGGGTCCGCGCAACAACCCTGAGTGCGAGGAGAACATCGGGCGCCTGCTCGAGGCCTGGCGCGACGCCGGCGGGACCGTCGTGTTCATCCGTCACGACTCGACCGAGGAGCAGTCGCCGCTGCGGCCCGGCCAGCCGGGCAACGCGTTCAAGGACGTGATCACCGGCGAACCGGACGTGCTCATCACCAAGCACACGAACTCGTGCTTCTACGGGGAGCCCGACCTGCATGCCTGGTTGCAGGAGCGCGCCGTCCAGAACCTCGTCATCTGCGGCATCACGACCAACCACTGCTGCGAGACCACGGCCCGGATGGGCGGCAACCTCGGCTACGACGTGCAGTTCGTCCTGGACGCCACGCACACGTTCAACCGCGGCGACCTGGACGCCGACCAGCTGGTCCACGCGACCGCCACGAACCTCAATGGCGAGTTCGCGACGATCGTCACCACCGACGAGGTGATCTCCGGCGAGGCGCAGTTCTTCACGTAGGAGGCGACGGCCCCGCCGCGTCTCGGCGGGGCCATCCGCGAACTCAGGTGATCAGCGGGATGATCAGCAGCGCGACGATGTTCGCCACCTTGATCATCGGGTTGATCGCCGGACCGGCGGTGTCCTTGAACGGGTCGCCCACGGTGTCGCCGGTCACCGACGCGGCGTGCGCGTCAGAGCCCTTGCCGCCGTGCGCGCCGTCCTCGATGAGCTTCTTGGCGTTGTCCCAGGCGCCGCCGCCCGAGGTCATCATCACGGCGAAGAACAGGCCGACGACGATGACGCCGATCAGCATGCCGCCGAGCATGGTCACCGACAGCACGCCGACGATCACGGTGACGACGATCGGGATCAGCGACGGGATGATCATCTCGCGCTGCGCGGCCTTGGTGACGATGTCCACGCACTGGCCGTACTCGGGCTCCTCGGTGCCGTCCATGATGCCCGGCTTCTCGCGGAACTGGCGGCGGACCTCCTCCACGACGGCGGCGCCGGCGCGGCCGACGGCCTCCATCGACAGAGCGGCGAAGAGGCAGACCATCATGCCGCCGATCAGCAGGCCCATGAGGACGTGCGGATCGTCGAGCACGAACTGGACGACGAGATCGCCCTTCTCCTCGAGCTCGATCTTGAACGCCGCGAACAGCACCAGCGCGGCCAGCGCGGCCGAGCCGATCGCGTAGCCCTTGGTGACGGCCTTGGTCGTGTTGCCGACCGCGTCGAGCGGGTCGGTGACGTTGCGGACGTCCTCGGGCATGTTCGCCATCTCGGCGATGCCGCCCGCGTTGTCGGTGATCGGGCCGAACGCGTCCAGCGCGACGATCAAGCCGCACAGCGACAGCTGCGCCATGACGGCCACGGCGATGCCGTAGATGCCCGCCAGCTCGGACGCGCCCCAGATCGCGAGCACGATGACGATCGCCGGGGCGGCGGTCGCCTGCAGGCCCTGCGCCAACCCCTGGATGATGTTGGTCGCGTGGCCGGTCTCCGACGCCTTCGCCGTGGACTTCACCGGAGCGAAGCGCGTCGACGTGTAGTAGTCCGTGATCACGAACAGCGCGCCGGTGACGCCGAGGCCGATCAGCGAGCAGAAGTAGATGTCGGTCCACGACGGGGCGTCGCCGCCCAGGTCGCTCATCATCCAGTTCGTGATCGGGATGAACAGCAGCGCGGAGATGACACCCGCGACGAGCGTGCCCTGGTAGAGCGCACGCTCGACGTTGCCGCTCGAGGTCCGCACGAAGAACGCGCCGATGATCGACGCGACGATCGAGACGGCGCCCATGACGAGCGGGAACAGCACGACGGCCTCGTCCTGGAAGGTGAGGACGCCGAGCAGCATCACGGCCACCGCGGTGACCGCGTAGGTCTCGAACAGGTCGGCGGCCATGCCGGCGCAGTCGCCGACGTTGTCGCCCACGTTGTCGGCGATCACGGCCGGGTTGCGCGGGTCATCCTCGGGGATGCCGGCCTCGATCTTGCCGACGATGTCGGCGCCGACGTCAGCACCCTTGGTGAAGATGCCGCCGCCCAGACGGGCGAAGACGGAGATCAACGAACCGCCGAAGCCGAGGCCGACGAGCGCGTACACGGCCTCCTGCGAGGTCCGGTCGAAGAGGTTCACGAGAATCCCGTAGTAGCCGGCGACGCCCAGCAGCGCCAGGCCGACGACGAGCATGCCGGTCACGGCGCCGCCCCGGAAGGCGACGGCCAGCGCCGGGCTGATGCCGCCGCGCGCGGCCTCGGCGACGCGCGCGTTCGAGCGCACGGACACGTTCATGCCGATGAAGCCCGCGGCCGCGGAGGCCAGACCGCCGATCGCGAAGCCGACCGCGACGTAGATGTCCTGCAGCGGGATGAGCGCGACGAAGAGGACGACGCCGACGATGCCGATCGTCGTGTACTGGCGGCGGAGGTAGGCCTGCGCGCCCTCCTGGATGGCGGCCGAGAGCCGCTGCATCACCTCGTTGCCGGGTGACAACGCGAGCAACTGTCTCGTCGTCACCACGCCGTACACGACGGCGAGCAACGCGCACACCACCGCGACGAGTACGCCGTGGTCAGACAGAAAGTCAGACAACCTAACCCCTCTCCTTCTCTCTCCTCAGGAACGCGAAACGACGGCCTGTAAGGGCCGCCGTATCAGCGAGGCGGGAGTCTACACCGGGGGTTACTGACCGGGAACCCAGAGGCGGCCGGAGCTCTGGCCCGCGCCCGGACCTTCCGGCTTCTGCGGCTCGGCGGCCGGCTTGGTGACCTCGGGGGCGGGCGACTCGCCCGAGAGCTGCACGTAGGCCATCTGCAGGCGCGAGAGCGCGTCCTTGATCGGCGCGAGCTGCTCGCCGTGCTCGGCCTCCAACAGGCCGAACAGCGCGCGGGCGCCGTCGATCGCCTGCTTGGTCTGCGCGAGGTCACGCCCGGCCGGCTCTTCACCGGGAGGCGCCGCGAGGCCGGCCTTGCGGGCGCCCAGGTTGATCAGGGTCACCAGCGTCTGCAGGAGGACATCCTCGACCTGCAGCTTGTCCATCTCCGCCTCGATCTGGCGGATCTCCTCGTCGCTGAACTCGCGAGGGGGCGGCTGAGTCATGCGATCTTCTCCTCGGAGGGGTACGTCGCGCGCGTCTCGTCCACGCACACCTTGAACACTTCGTACGGCGAGGCGCCGCCGTCGATCAGCCGGCGCTGGCGCTGGGCGCCGTTGAGCTCGGGCAGCGCGACGTCCACGCCGGTCCACGCCTTCAGCCGGTCGACGGCCTCGGAAGCGGGGAACTCGGTGATCGTCGGCGCCTCGAGATCGAGCAGCTTGCCGTCCTGCCCGTAGCGGATCGCCCGCCACATGTTCTCCTCGATCAGGCGACCGGGGACCGCCGGCGGAACCTCGCCCGCGTCGATCTCGCGCAGGGCCTGGGCGACGCAGGCGACGATGAGCTGGATGAGCCCGTCGGCTTCGGGGCCGGTGGTCTGCGCGTCGCAGATCCGGACCTCGATCGTGCCGTAGGCGTGGTGCGCGCGCACGGACCACCACAGCTGGGTGTACTCGACGATCGAGTTCGTGCGCAGCAGCAGCTGGACGTAGTCCTCCCAGCTCTGCCAGGTCCCGAACGGGTCCGGGACGCCGCAGCGCGGGAACGACTTGGTGAACGTCTGCGTGCGCGCCGTGTGCAGGCCGGAGTCCTGGCCGTCCACGTACGGCGAGTTCGCGCTGATCGCGAGCAGCAGCGGGAGCACCGGGCGGAGGCGATCGCAGACCTGGATCGCGCGATCGGGGCCGTTGACGCCGACGTGCACCTGCAGCGCGAACGTGTTGTTGCGCCGCGCGACGTACTGGAGCCCGTCCTGCACGCGCCGGTAGTGCTCGGTGTCGATGATGTGCTGGTCGCGGTAGTCGCTCAGCGGGTGCGTGCCCGTGCTGGCCAGGCCGACGCCGTGCTTGTCGGCGAGCGCGAACAGCCGCCGGCGCGCCTCGCGTTGCAACTGCAGCGCGTGCTGGACGTCCTCGCCGCGACCGCTTCTGATCTCGATCTCGGACGAGATGAGCTCGCCGGAGATCGCGACCTTCAGGACGTCGTCGAGGTCACCGTCGGCGCGGAGCGCCTCGTACTTGGGGACGAGCTCGAGGGTCTGCGGGTCGATGATCGCCCACTCCTCCTCGATGCCCACCGTCAAATCCTGCGAGGTCTCGAAGATCTCGCGTGCCGCATTCAGATCCATCAGGGCTCAGGTCAGGTAGAAGTACAGCGCGTACAGAAGATCGACGGCCGGGCTCGAAGTATGGACCGTCACCTCCGGCGGCACCTGCAGCAGGGCCTCGGAGTAGTTGAAGATGATCTTCACGCCCGCGTCGACGAGCTTGTCCGCCAGCTCCTGCGCGGCCGCGGTGGGCACCGCGAGGACGCCGACGACGATGTCCTCCTCGTCGACGACCAGCTTCAGATCGTCGACGTGCAGGACCTTCGCGGGCCCGACCTGGTCACCGATCTTGGCCGGGTCCTGGTCGAACACGGCCACGACGCGGAAGCCGTGGTCGGCGAAGATGTCCGAACCGGCGATCGCGCGGCCCAGATGCCCCGCGCCGAACAGCGCGATGTTGTGCTGGCCGCTCGTCCGCAGGATCTTGCGGATCTGGCTGACGAGGCTGTCGACGTTGTAGCCGACCCCCCGCTTGCCGAACTTGCCGAACCCGGAGAGGTCACGCCTGATCTGCGTCGAGTTGACGTGCGTGTACTCCGAGAGCTCCTGAGAGGAAATCGTCTCCTTACCCATCTTCCGGGCTTGGGTAAGGACTTGGAGATAGCGGGAGAGGCGGGCGGCCACGCCGAGCGAGAGGCGGTCGGACAAAGGTCCGAGCCCGCCGTCGTTCGGAGGTAAGCCGCCGCCGTCGGCCTTCGTGGCGACGTCGCCGAAACTCATCTGCCCTCACGATAGACAATGCGTTGCGCCAGGGCCTGCTCGTCCACCTCGTAGTCGAACAGATGCTCGTCGTCGAGCGTGATCACGGGAATGCGCTCCAGGTAGCGCTTGTGCAGCTCGTCGTCGGTCTCGATGTCGATCTCGTGCAGCTCGAACGGCGTATGCCTTTGGACGCGCTGAAGCGCTTCGCGGGCCTCGTCGCACAGGTGGCAGCCGGGACGGCCGTAGAGCGTGACCCTCACTTGGCGGTCTTGGTGGTCGGCTCGTCCTGGTTCGGCGCCCAGGCGCGGACGCGGAAGGTGAGGCCGTCGCGGGTGCCGGCGGGGAGCGTGTAGGCGTACTCGGCGGGCATCAGCTCGCGGGCACCGCCGGCCACGGTCAGCGTCCGGCGGACCTTGCCGCCGGCGTCCACGAGGTCGAGGATGAGCTTCTCGGCGACCTGGACCTCGGTCTGCGCGCCACGCTGGAAGCGGCCGAGCGTGAAGCGCACGCGGCGGCCGTCGCGGTCGATCCGCGGGTCCCCCACTTCGATCGGCTCGACGGCGTCGGGGTGGATCAGCCACGGGACGCTCGCCACGACCTTGTTGTTTGCGATCGCCTCCAGCCGGCCGGTGGTGGTGCCGGGCTTGGGCAGGCGGATGCTGACCTCGGTGGGCGCGCCGGGCGTCAGCGTGAGCGCGTTCGGGGTCGCCGTGGCGCCGCCCGTGGCCCTGAGGTCGACCTGCGTGGTGTTGGTCGCGTTCAGCTCCATCGTCACCGGGTCCAGCGCGCCGGAGCGGGCCGTCGGCGGATCGGCGGTGATGCCGGAGCTGGGCTCGGAGACGACGCCGGCGCCGGCGCGGTCGGCCGGCAGGTCGTTGGGCTGGCCGGCGGCGATCAGGGTCGCGCGCAGCTGCTGCGGGGTGAGCTCGGTGCGGGTGCGGCTGAGCTGCGCGGCCGCGACCGCGACGTTCGCGGCGGCGACCGCGGTTCCCCCCGTCACGCCGGCGACGGTGAGCGCGCTGCCGGGAGCGGCGAGGTCGGGCTTGGGCAGGCCGCCCGCCGACGGGCCCTGCGCGGTGAAGCTGGACGCGCGGGTGGTTTCGGTCTCGCCGCGCGGGCCGCGCTTGGGGGTGCCGAAGGTGACGGTGGAGCCGGGTTCGAGCTCGAGCAGGCTCTCCGCGGCCTCCCCCGTGACGCCGATCACGGGCGCGGCGGCGCGCCCGGCGGAGATCGCGGGCAGCGCCTGCTCGTCGCTCTCGCCGGCGAGGACGACGGCGCGCGCGCCTGCCGCGGCGACGGCGGACGCCTGCGCCGCGGGGTTCGCTCCCGCCTTGACGATCACGACTTTCCCGCGCAGGCGCGTGGCGACGGCGGTCAGCGCCTCCGGGCTCGTGTCCTCGATCGGACCGGCGGTCGTGCCGTCGCGCGGCGGTGTGCCGGAGAGGACGGCGGCGTCGAGCTTGGTGCCGTCGGCGTTCAGCTCCGTGCGCGCGGCGGGCTCGGGGCCGGCGAGGGCGCCGACCGCCAGCGCGTCGGGGGCGCTGGCCGGCGACCCGACGGTACCGCTGCCGGGCTTGGCCGCGCCCTCGTTCCCGGCGGGCGCGATCGTCAGCGTCCCCAGCCCGGCGGCGCCCTTGATGGCCTGGGCCTCGGGCGTGTTGCTGAAGCCCGCGTACGGCGCGTTGACGCCGATCAGGGCGACCGGCACGTGGTCGGAGGTGTCCTGGTCGCCGTTCGGGTCCACGGCGTGCTCGAGGCCGGCGACGAGCTGGTCGGTCGTGGTCTCGGCGCTCACGGTGCCGCCCGCCGCGCGCAGGCTCGCGACGCGGATCGGCATCACGCGCTCCCCCGCCTGCGCGAGGATGCTCGCCAGCGCGGTCCCGCTCGTCTCCCGGCGCTTCTTGCCGCTGGGATCGGTGCCGGGCGCGGGATCGCGGTCGCGGTCGATCGCGTCGTAGCCGGGGTCGGCGTGGCCCGCGAGCGCGTTGGCGTCGACGCCGGTGTCGAGCACCGCGATCGGCGCCTGCCCGCTGACCCCGGCCCGCGCGAGCGACGGCTTGTCGGGCACCGGGACCGGCTCGCCCGACGCCGGATACGCGCGCCGGACCGTCCGCACGTTCAGTCGGCGCGCGTTGAGCTTGGGCAGATCGCGCGTGCGGACGGTCGCCGCGAACCCGTTCCACACCCGGTAGAAGGCGACGACGTCGCGCAGCACGACCCCGTTGGCCTCCAGCGCCGACCGCGTGGAGATCGCCTCGCGCTTGAGCCCGTCGACGTACTTGCGCTGCTCGTCGGAGCCCATCGTGCGCGCGTTCTCCAGCTCCCCGAGCGCGTCCCGGTTCAGCTGCACGAGCACCCGCTGCTCGGACCCGCGCGCCTGCAGCGGCGACCGCCCGTCGTAGGGCACGGGATCGGCGAGAGAAGCGGCCTTGGGCGCGGTGACGTCCGGCAACGGCCCGGCGCCGCCCGACACCAGCGCGACCACGAGGACGACGACGGCGACGAGCGCGACGGCGCCGCCGGAAAGGACGAGTTTCGGCGCCCGCCGCAACCGCGCGAGCGGCCCGCCGGGGGCGACCGGCGAGGCCTCGCCGTCGGGGGCGTGGCCGGGCGGCGCGCCCGACGCGGGAGGCGCCGCGGGCTCG
>NZ_JAPDDP010000137.1 GCF_027587195.1 Solirubrobacter phytolaccae
CGCCGCGCCTCCGGTAGGCGCGGCCGGCGCCGCGCTCGGGGCCTTGCGCGGGCGCAGTCTGCGCGACGCGCTGCTGGTCGCGCAGGTCGCGGCGCTCGCTCGCGCCGGGCGTGGGCAGACCGTGCTCGACGTGCTCGACGCCGCCCTGCTCGACGCCGCGCGGGCGGGGCGTGCGGGCACCGTCGGCCGGCTCGCGAGCTCGCTCCTGCGCAGCGCGGGCGCGTGGCCGTGGCCGACCTACGGGGACGATCCCGGCCCGCTGCTCGAGCGTCTGCGGAGCCTCGAGCCGTTCGTCGAACGTGACCCCGCCGCGCACGCGCGGCTGCTCGCCGCGACCGCGATCGGCCGTTGCTACGACCCCGACCCGACCGTGCCGGAGCGGCTCTCCGCGCGGGCGCTGGCGATCGCTGACGCGCTCGGCGACGAGGACGCGATCGCCGACGCGCTGCTCGGTCGGCTGCTCACCTACTCGGGCGTCGCCGCGCACGCCGACGAGATCATCGTGCTGGCGGACCGCCTGATCGGCCTCTCGCATCGCGAGGCGCGCGTGGACGCCGCGATCGCCCGCGCCGTGGCGAGCATGGCCCACCTGTCGCTGGGCGACGTCGCCGCGGCCACCGAGGCCGTGCGCCTCGCGGTCGCCGAGACCGACGTGCTCCAGCTGCCCGTGATCCGCGTCCAGCTGCGCTGGATGGAGGGCACGCTCGCCACCTGGCGCGGCGACTTCGACGAGGCGAACCGCCATTACGACATCGGCACGCGCGTGCACCTGCAGACCGAGCTCTACTACGCGGGCTCTGCGGCGCTGGCCCGCCTCAGCCTCCGCCGTGAGCGCGACGACCTCGCGACCGCCGACCCCGCCGGCACCTTCGAGTGGGAGCCGTGGGACGCGGCAATCGCCGCCGCCCGCCACGACGCCGTCACCGCCGAGCAGCGCCTGACCTCCTGGCTGGACGAGCAGAACGCCTGGATCTGGATCACGCTCGGCCACGTCACCCTGCTCGCCGACACCGCGGTCGAGGCCGGTCTGGTCGACGTCGCGCCCCGACTGCTCGCGCTGCTCGACCCGTACGCGGGCCGGATCGCCGTCGTCGGCCACATCGGCGTGATCAACACCGTCGACTACGCGCGCGGACGGCTCCTCGCGCTGATGGGCGAGACGGACCGTGCCCGCGAGATCCTGGAGGGCACGCTGGCCTTCGCGCGCGCCACAGGCGGAGCGCCGACCGTGGCGCGCTGCGAACGCGCGCTCGCCGAGCTCGACGCGGCGCCCCGATAGCGCGAACGCCACGCGAGCGCCGGATTTCTCGGCCCAGCGACGAGGAATCCAGCGCTCGGCGGCAGGGCGCCGTCGGACTCCAAGCGCACTCCTAGCCCACGCCAAGCGGCGGCCCGGACACTCCGGCCATGTCGGTCTCCTCCCCACCTCTGACCGAGCTCCGCTCCCTGCTGACCGGAACGCTCGCCCTCCCCGGCGAGCCCGGCTATGAGCTCGCCACCCCTTGGAACGTCGCCGTTCCGATGACTCCCGCCGCCGTCGTGGCGGCCCATGACGCCAACGACGTCGCCGCCACCGTCCGCTTCGCCAACGACCACGGTCTCCGTGTCCTGCCGCAGCGCACCGGGCACGGCGCGGTGCACATGGACCTCGACGACACCCTCCTCGTCCACACCGCGAACCTCGACGAGCTGCAGGTCGACCCGGTCAACCGGCGCGCGCGGATCGGCGCCGGCGTCATCTGGCAGCAGGTGCTGGACGCGACGGCGCCGCACGGGCTCGCGCCGCTGGTCGGCTCGGCGCCGGGCGTCGGCGTCGTCGGCTTCCTCACCGGCGGCGGCATCGGCCCGTTGACCCGCACGTACGGGCTCGCGTCGGACACCGTGCTCGCCCTCGAGGTCATCACGGGCGACGGGCGCCTGCTGCGCGCCACGCCGACCGAGCACGCCGACCTCTTCTGGGGCCTGCGCGGCGGGAAGGGCACGCTGGGCGTCGTCACCGCGGTCGAGCTCACGCTCCTCCCGCTCGCCCAGGTCTACGGCGGCGCGCTGTTCTTCAACGGCACCGACGCGTCCGGCGTGCTGCACATGTGGCGCGAGTGGACGCAGGACCTGCCCGAGCACGCGAACACGTCGATCGCGCTGCTGCAGCTGCCGGACATGCCGGGCGTGCCGGCGCCGCTCGCCGGGCGGCTCACCGTCTCGGTCCGCTTCACCAGCACGGCGACGCAGATCGAGTGCGAGCAGCTGCTCGCCCCCATGCGCGCCGTCGCCGATCCGATCATCGACACGCTCGGGCTGCTCCCGTATGCGGCGATCGGCGCCGTCCACATGGACCCGACCGACCCGATGCCGGTGTACGAGACGAGCGGCCTGCTGCGCGAGCTCGCGCCGGAGACCGTCGACGCCCTGCTGGACGCCGCGGGCCAGGGCTCCGGCTCGCCGCAGTTCATCGTCGAGCTGCGGCTGATGGGCGGCGCGCTCGCCCGTGAGCCCGAGCACGCCAGCGCGTTCTGCCACCGCGATGCGGCTTACAGCCTGCTCGTGATCGGCGCGGCCGTGCCGGAGATCGCCGAGCTGGTCGCGAGCCACAACGCGACGGTGCAGTCGGCGCTCGCGCCGTGGCTCACCGGCGGGGAGTTCCCGAACTTCGGGGCGACCACCGGCGTGGCGCGGATGATGCGCGTCTACGACGAGGACACACGCATGTGGCTCACCGGCCTTGCCGAGCGTCACGACCCGAAGGGCGTGCTGCGCGTCGGCCAGACCGTGCGCGTCTAGTCCTCTTCGACCGCCTTCGCACGTGAAGGCGCGACGCGCGGTGGCTCGTTCGGCATCTTCGGATACACGGGCGGCCACGGCGCGTCCATCAGCCCGCTCGCCATGTCGCGCTCATGGAAGGCCAGCAGCGGCTCGAGCGACTGCGGCGCCATGTCGATCCACGGGTCACCGCGGTCGGCGAAGCGCTCCAGCACCACCGGGATCGTGAGCTCGTCGGGATGGACCTCGTCGAGCTCTTCCCAGGCGATCGGCGCCGACACCTGCGCGCCCTTGCGCGCCCGCACCGACCACGCGCCGAACACGGTCTTGTGCGGCGCGTTCTGGTTGTAGTCGACGAAGACGCGCTCGCCGCGCTCTTCCTTCCACCACGCGGCGGTCAGCAGCTCCGGGTGGTGGCGCTCGAGCTCGCGCGCCACGGCCACCGCGGCCGACCGCACCTCGTACGCGTCCCAGCGCGGCTCCAGTCGCACGTACACGTGCAGCCCGCGGTTGCCGGTCGTCTTCGCGTACCCGACCAGCCCGACCTCGTCGAGCAGCGCCTTCAGCGCCCGGCCGGCCTCGCGCACCATCGCGAAGTCGCATCCGGGCATCGGGTCCAGGTCGAGTCGCAGCTCGTCCGAGTGCTCCTGGTCGTCCGCCAACGACGGCCAGACGTGGAAGCCGAGACAGGCGAGGTTGACCGCCCACGCGACGTGCGCGAGGTCGGCGATCACCAGCGCCCGCGAAGGCGTGCCGTTGACGGTCTGGACCGTGGTGGTCTCCAGCCACTCGGGCGCGTTGTCGGGCACGCGCTTCTGGAAGAAGGACTTGCCGCTCGCACCCTGCGGGAAGCGCTGCATGAGCACGGGCCGCCCGCCCATCGTGCGCAGGAGCGGGTCACCGACCGCGGCGTAGTACCGCACCAGGTCGAGCTTGGTCTCGCCGCGCCCCTCGAACAGCACCTTGCCCGGGCTCGTGATGCGCACCTCGCGCCCGCCGAGCTCCAGTATCTCCACTTCACCGGCCACGGGCGTCACGCTACTGGGCGACGATCAGCAGCGAGTTCCCGTCCGGGTCCCAGACCCGGAACTGCGGCGGGCGACCGGCGAGCGGCGCGCCCGCCCAGAGCACGACTTCGCCCTCCGCCAGCGGCGCGTCGTCCACCCGTGCGCCGCCCGCCCGGAACGCCGCAAGATCCCCGGGGACGTCGTCGCTGCTCAGCGCGATCCCCGTCTCGACCCCCACGGAGCCGGACGCCACCAGGCACAACGAGATGATCTGACCGGGCGGCGCCACCTCGAGCCAGCGCTCGCCGCTGTCGTAGGTGAAGTCGCTGATCTTCTCCAGGCCCAGGACCTCGGTGTAGAAGGCCAGGGCGGCGTCCTGGTCGCGCACGGGGACGACGACCGTCGAGAGCTCTCTCAGAGGCATGCAGCTAAGGACGATGCGGCGGGCTGGAACTCATCGCCCGGTCCAGGTCGATGTCCGTGAACGACTTCGGGTCCTCGACCGGCTCCAGGTGCGTGAAGATCGTCGCGTGCGGGAGCCGGGCGCGCAGGTCGTCCTCGACGCGCTCGACCATGTCGTGGCCGTGCTGGACCGTCCAGGCGCCCGGGACGAGCACGTGCACCGACACGAACGCGCGCGAGCCGGCCTGGCGGGTGCGCAGGGCGTGGAAGTCGATGTCCTCGCGCTCCCGGAATTCGGTCAGCACCGCGTCGATCTTCGCGCGGTCGTCGCCGTCGAGGGCGCGGTCCATCAGGCCGTCGGCCGAGCGCCAGACCAGCGAGCCACCCGCGACGATGATGTTCACCGCGACCGCGAGCGCGATCAGCGGGTCCAGGATCTCCCAGCCGGTGAGCGCCACCGCGGCCACGCCGGCGATCACGCCGACCGACGTCCAGACGTCCGTGATCAGGTGCTTGCCGTCGGCTTCGAGCACGATCGAGCGTTCCTCGCGCCCCGCGCGCAGCAGCACGACGCCGACCGCCAGGTTGATCAGCGTCGCGCCCGCGGAGACGGCGAGGCCGATTCCGGCGCTGTCGATCGGCTGCGGGTCCAGCAGTCGCCCGAACGCGGTGATGCCGATCGTGACCGCCGCGACGAGCACGAGCGTCCCCTCCACGCCCGCCGAGAAGTACTCGGCCTTCTGGTGCCCGTACGCGTGGTCCTCGTCGGCCGGCTTGAGCGCGAAGCGCAGCGCGAGGATCGCGACGACCGCGGCGACGAGGTTGACCACGGACTCGGCGGCGTCCGACAGCAGACCGACCGAGCCGGTGAGCAGATAGGCGACGGTCTTGAGCGTGATCGTCGCGAGCGCGGCGGCGACGGACAGCCAAAGAAGCCGGAAGAGCCGGTCGGACTTCACCAGGAGACGGTACCTACCCCGTGGTCAGCCACGCGGAATCAACCGCAGCGTGAGCGCGGCGACCGCGGCGAGGAGCACCGCGGTGACGACGAGCGCGACCGACAGGCCGTCCGCGTAGGCCGCGGCGCCGCCGTCGGCGGCGTGGGAGACGACGATCGAGCCTAGCGCGGCCACGCCGAGCGTCGCACCCACCTGGCGGCCGGCGTTGTGGATCGCGGATGCCATCCCGGTCCGCGCGGCCGGCGCGGCGGAGACCGCGGTGGCGGTGGTCGGCGGCAGCGCGATCCCCGCGCCCGCGCCGAGCAGGAGCAGCGCGGGCCAGACGTCGCCGGGGCCGTCGGCGCCTCCGACCCGGCTGAGCAGGAGCGCGCCGAGCGCCGAGCACAGCAGCCCGGCGGCGATCAGCGTGCGCGGCCGGACGTGCGCCGTGAGCCGGCCGGAGACCGGCGCGAGCAGCGCGACCGCACCGCCGAGCGGCAGCAACGCGAGCCCCGTCTCCAGCGGCGAGAGCTCGCGGAAGGTCTGCAGGAACGCGGAGATGTAGACGCTGACGGCGAGGGTCGCGAACAGGATCGCCGCGGCCGCGAGGTTGGCGGCGGCGAACACCGGGCGGCGCACCAGCTCGAGGTCGACGAGCGGTGCCGGGTGGCGGCGCTCGGCGGCCACGAAGATGGCGGCCGTGAGCGCCGCGACCGCGAAGCTCGCGAGCACTTCGAGCGAAGCCCAGCCGCGTGCGGGGCCTTCGATGAGGCCGAACACGAGGGCGCCCAGCGCGCCCGTCACGAGCAGCGCGCCGAGCACGTCGAAGCGATGCGCGGAGCGCACCGGGCGGTCGTTCGGGATGAACCGCGCCGCGGCCACCGCGAGGACGAGCGCCACCGGGACGTTGACGCCGAACGCCCACCGCCACCCCAGCCCGGCGACGACCGCGCCGCCGATCAGCGGCCCGACCGCGACGCCGAAGCCCGAGCCCGCGCCCCAATAGCCGATCGCGCGGGCGCGCTGGAGCGGGTCGGAGACGTTGGCGGTGAGGATCGCGAGCGAGGCCGGCAGGACGAGCGGCGGTCCGAGCGCCTGCACCACGCGCGCCGCGATCAGCACTCCCGGGCTTGTCGCCAGCGCGCACGCGAGCGAGCCGGCGGCGAAGATCCCCAGCCCGGCGAGCAGCGCGCGGCGCCGGCCGTAGCGGTCCGAGAGCACGCCGCCGGCGACGAGCAGGGCCGCGAGCACGAGCACGTACGCGTCGACGATCCACTGCTCCTGCGTGGCGGACGCGCCGAGGTCCGCGCTGAGCGGCGGCAGCGCGACCGCGATCAGGTTCGCGTTCGCGACGCTCATCACCTGCGCGATGACGAGGACGATGAGCATCTACAGACCGACTTGATCCAGCGCGGCGGCAACCTCGGCCGACGGCGCGGGGATCAGGGGACGCGGCAGGTTCGGCTCGCCCGTGAACCCGCGCAGCGCGGCCGCGGCGGCGATCACGCGGATGCCGCCGTAGGTGCGGAAGAGCGCCCACAGCGGCTCGAGGTCCAGCGCCTCCCTGCGCACGATCGCGAGCGCCGCCTCCGGGAACAGGCCGCCGATCACGCTGAACCAGACGTCCGCGCCCGCGGCGAGCGCTTCGGCCGCGAACCAGTCGCCGCTCACGCCGAGCGCGACCGTCTCCGGCACGCGGCCGCGCAGGCCCGGGAGCCGCTCCGCCGCTCCCGGCCCGGGCAGCTTGATCGCGCCCACGTTCGGCAGCTGGGCGATCTCCGCGTGCAGGTCGTCGCTGAACGTGAAGCGCGTGGTCGTCGGGTTGTCGTACACGCATAGCGGCACGGACAGCTCGGCGGTGACGTCCGTGTACAGGCCGAGCACCTCGTCGTCGGTGAGCAGCTGGTAGGAGACGGGCGCGAGCAGCACCGCGGAGGCGCCCGCGGCCTGCGCGTCCGCCGCGTTCGCGAGCACGTCCTTCGTCCGCAGCGCGCCGATCCCGACCATCACCGGCACGCCCGCCGCGGCCTCCACCGCGAGCCGCGTGAGCCGGGCGCGCTCCTTGCGCTGCAGGTAGGCGTAGCTGCCGGTGCTGCCGAGCGGCGCGATCGAGTCCACGCCGGCGGTCGCGAGCCGGGCGACGAGCCGCGTGAACGCGCCCTCGTCGATGCCGTCCTCGTCGAGCGGGGTGAGCGGGAAGGCGCTGAGTCCGGTGAACATGGGGAGGCTCATTTCGTCGCGGTGGGTGGGGAGAGCGCGAGGGCGCGGCAGGCGGCGGCCGGGGCGCGGGTCATCTCGTCGCGGCGTCCAGGGCGGCGGCGAAGGCTTCGGCCTGCTCGGGGGTGAGCGTGGACGTGGTGACACGCAGGGCGTGGCGGGTCGGGCCGCCGACGGCGAACGCGCTCGCCGGGCGCACCTGCCAGCCGCGCTCGGCGAGCGTCGCGGCGACCCGATCGGCGTCGGCGGGCACGTCGACCCAGACGTTGAGGCCGTCGGGCGGGATCGTGACTGCGACGCCGTGGCGTTCCAGCGCGGCGACAAGCAACGCCGCGCGCTCGGCGTACGCGGCACGCGCGGCCGCGACCATCCGCTGTGTCGCCTCGTCCTCGAGCAGCGCGATCGCGAGCCGCTGCAGCAGGTGGCTGACCCAGGCGGGCGCGAGCCGGGCGCGCACGTGCGCGGCGGTCACCTCGTCGGCGGCCAGCACCGCGACCCGCAGGTCGGGTCCGAGGAACTTGGTGATCGAGCGGACCAGCGCCCACCGCGCCGTCTCGGGCGGCGTGACCCGGTGGTAGGCGGCCTGGGCGAGCGCGGAGAAGTGGTCGTCCTCGATCACGAGCACGTGCGGGAAGCGGGCCAGCACGTCGCGGAGCGCCGCCGCGCGCTCGGCAGTGACGCTCGCGCCGGTCGGGTTCTGGGCGCGCGGCGTGACGACCACCGCGCGCACGCCGGCGAGCAGCGCGCGCTCGAGCCCGTCCGCGGTCATCCCGGCCGCATCGACCGGCACCGGCACCGCCTCGAACCCGCTCAGCCGGAGCGTCCCGATGTGCGCGAGAAAGCACGGGTCCTCGGCCGCGACCGCGTCCCCGCGCGTGAGGTGCGCGGCGAGCACGCGCTCGACGGCGTCGACCGCGCCGTGCGCGACGACGACGGTGAAGTCGCGCGCCACGTCGACCGCGAACGCGCGCGCGGCCCACGCGACGAGCTGGGGGTCCTCGGGGGCGACGCCGTAGAGCACGGACTCGTCCACGCGCGAGGTCGCGACGGGGGGCGCGACGATGGCCGGCCCGGCGGCGTCGCCGGGCGCGACGACGGCCGGCGCGGCG
>NZ_JAPDDP010000138.1 GCF_027587195.1 Solirubrobacter phytolaccae
GTTGGCCGGGCCGCGGCGGCGGGCGACGTTGGCCGGGCCGCGGCGGCGGCGGGCGACGATGGCGGCCTCGGGCTGTCGCCGGCCAAGCTGGTCGCGCTGCCCGTCGCGGACGACCTCGGTCGTGCCGTCCATGCGGGCTGGGCCGAGGCGGCGGTCAACCAGGGCGACGAGGCATGGGGCCGCGCGCTCGGGCTGCTGGAGCTGCTGCCGCACGAGGAGGCGGAAGCGCGAGCGGCGGCCGCCGACGATCCCGTGCGCGCCGCCGAGCCGCTGCGCTGGACGTGGGGTGCGGCGCTGTCGAACACCGTCGTTGCGGCGATCAAGCGGCGGCGCGAGGCCGGCCATCGCGATCTCGACGTCGCGTTCGTCGGGTACCGGATCGATCCGCGCACGGAGGTCGACCACCTGCGCGAGCTGGGCGGGCGGGACATCGGGCGGCTGTGCGACGTCGCCGCGATCCGGGCTGCCATGCTCAAGGAGTTCGTATGACGGAGCTTCTTCGCCCGCACGCCGAGCAGCTGTTCGCCGACGAGCTCGCGGCGCTCGAGCGCGTCGACGACCGGCCGCGCCCGCCCCAGTGGCGGCTCTCGCCCTGGGCGGTCACGACCTACGTCCTGGGCGGCGAGGCCGACGGCGTCACGATCACGCCGAAGTACGTGGGCCGCCGCCGGCTCATCGAGCTCGCCGTCGCCACGCTCGCCACCGACCGCGCGCTGCTGCTGCTCGGCGTTCCGGGCACCGCGAAGACGTGGCTGTCCGAGCACCTCGCGGCCGCGATCTCCGGCGACTCCACCCTGATCGTCCAGGGCACGGCGGGCACGCCCGAGGAATCGCTCCGGTACGGCTGGAACTACGCGCGCTTGCTCGCCGAAGGCCCGACCCGCGACGCGCTCGTCCCCGGCCCGGTGTTCCGCGCGATGGAGGGCGGCAAGCTCGCCCGCGTCGAGGAGCTCACGCGCATCCCGTCGGACGTACAGGACGCGCTGATCACGATCCTGTCGGAGAAGGCGCTGCCGATCCCCGAGCTCGACGACGAGGTCCAGGCCGTCCAGGGCTTCAACGTGATCGCCACCGCGAACGACCGCGACCGTGGCGTCAACGAGCTCTCCAGCGCCATGCGCCGGCGCTTCAACACGGTCGTGCTCCCGCTCCCCGACAGCGCGGACGAGGAGGTCGAGATCGTCCGCCTGCGTCTCGACTCGATCGGCCAGACGCTCGAGCTGCCGCCCGCGACCTCCGCCCTGGAGGAGATCCGCCGCGTCGTCACGATCTTCCGGGAGCTGCGCAGCGGCGTCACCGAGGACGGCCGCACGAAGCTCAAGTCGCCGTCCGGCACGCTCTCGACGGCCGAGGCGATCAGCGTCGTCACCAACGGCCTCGCGCTCGCCACCCACTTCGGCGACGGCGAGCTCAGCCCCGAGGACGTCGCGGGCGGGCTCACCGGCGCGGTCGTGCAGGACCCGGTCGCGGACCGGGTCGTGTGGCAGGAGTACCTCGAGGCCGTCGTGCGCGAGCGTGACGGCTGGGGCGCGCTGTACCGGGCCTGCCGGGCGCTGTGACCCACACGGTCTTCGGGATCCGTCACCACGGCCCGGGGTCCGCCCGCACGCTCGAGCGAGCCCTGCACCAGCTCGAGCCCGACACGATCCTGATCGAAGGCCCCCCGGAAGCCGACGCGCTGCTCACGCTCGCGTCCGACACCGACATGGCCCCGCCCGTCGCGCTGCTCGCCTATGTCCCGGACCGCCCGGGGACCGCCGCGTTCTGGCCCTTCGCGCGCTTCTCGCCCGAGTGGCGCGCGATCCTCTACGCGCGCGAGCGCGACATCCCCGTGCGCTTCAACGACCTCCCGGCGGCGAACTCGCTCGTGCAGGAGCGCCGGCGCCGCGGCAAAGTGCAGGACGACCCGCTCGGCGCGCTCGCGGAGATCGCCGGCCACGGTGATGCCGAGCGCTGGTGGGACGACGTCGTCGAGTCGCAACGAGAGGGGCTCGGCGCGTTCGAGGCGCTGATCGAGGCGATGGAGGCGCTGCGCGAGGCGTTCCCGGACGAGGACCCGCGCGAGGAGCAGCGTGAGGCCTCGATGCGCCAGCAGATCCGCAAGGCGATCAAGGACGGTGCGAGCAACATCGCGGTCGTCTGCGGCGCCTGGCACGCGCCCGCGCTCACGCAGCTCGGCCCGGCCGCGCCCGACGCCCGCACGCTGAAAGGGCTGCCGAAGGTGAAAGTGGCGATGACGTGGGTGCCGTGGACCTACGGCCTGCTCGCGCGCGAATCCGGCTACGGCGCCGGCGTCGACTCGCCCGCCTGGTACGACCAGCTCTTCGACACTGACGACGAGCCCGTCCCGCGCTGGCTCGCCCGCGCCGCCCGCCTCCTCAGAGCCGAGGGCCTCGACGCCAGCGCCGCGCAGGTCGTCGACGCCACCCGCCTCGCGACCGCGCTCGCCGGCATCCGCAACCGCCCGCTCGCGGGCCTCGACGAGCTGCTGGACGCGACCCGCTCCGTGCTCTGCTTCGGCTCCGAGCTCCCGCTCAAGATCGTGCGCGAGGAGCTCGTCGTCGGCCACCGCCTCGGCGAGGTGCCCGAGGACACGCCGATGGTCCCGCTCCAGCAGGACGTGAGCCGCCTGCAGCGGCGCCTGCGGCTCAAGCCGGACGCGCAGCCGAAGGAGATCACGCTCGACCTGCGCAAGGAGAACGACCGCGAGCGCAGCCGCCTCCTGCACCGCCTGAACGTGCTCGACGTGCACTGGGGCGAGCCGACAGAGGCCCGCGGGCTCGGCACCTTCAAGGAGGCCTGGCACCTGGAGTGGCAGCCGTCGCTCGCCGTCGACCTGATCCACGCCGGCCGCTGGGGCACGACGGTCGAGGACGCGGCGGGCGCGCGGGCGCGCGCCGCCGCGAAGGATCAGGACAGCGTGGCGGCGTTGGCGACGCTCGCCGACGCCGTCCTGCTCGCCGACCTCCCGGCCGCCCTGGCCGCGGTCCTGCAGGCGCTCGCCGACCTCGCCGCGCTGGACCGCGACACCGCCGACCTGATGGCCGCCGTCCCGCCGCTCGCCGGCATCCTGCGCTACGGCGACGTGCGCGGCAGCGACACGAGCGCGGTCGCCGGCGTGCTGCGCGGGATCGTGCTCCGCAGTGCGGTCGGCCTGCCGGGCGCGGGGGTCGGCGGCGACGAGCAGACCGGCACGAAGCTCGCCGAGCTCGTGGACGGCGTCAACAGCGCGCTGGCGATCCTCGAGGACCCCGATCTCACGCGCGCGTGGCGCGAGTCGCTGCGGCGGGTGTCCGCCGGTGACCGCCTGCCCGGCACGCTCGCCGGCCGCGCCACGCGGCTCCTGCACGACACCGGCGAGCTCACCTCGACCGACGTCGCGAACGCGATGGCCCGCGCGCTCTCACCCGGCGAGGAGCCCGAGCGCGGCGCCTCCTGGATCGAGGGCTTCATCGGCACGAGCGGCCTCGTCCTCGTCCACGACCCGGAGCTGCTCAAGGTCCTCGACGACTGGATCGACGCGGTCGGCCCCGACGCCTTCACCAACGTCCTCCCGCTCCTGCGTCGCGCCTTCTCCGTCCTGCCCGCGGGCGAGCGCCGACGGCTGGGAGAGCGGCTCAAGCGCGGTGCCCAGGCCGCGCCCGAGGAGCAGGCGCCGATCGATCTCGACCGTGCCCGTCCCGCCCTCGAGACCGTCGCGAGGTTGTTGACGTGTCAATAAACGTCCAGGACGTTTATGTCTGACGAACGGCTCAAGCGCTGGCGGCTCGTGCTGGGCGGGAACGAAGCCGACGGCACGCAGGTCCAGCTGGGAAAGCAGGAGCGCGACATGGACGGCGCGCTCGACGCCGTCTACGGCGACCGGCGCGGTGGGCTCGGCGGCAGCGCGCCCAACGTCGCCCGCTGGCTCGGCGAGCTGCGCAGCCACTTCCCGTCCGGGGTCGTGCGCGTGGTGCAGCAGGACGCGATCGACCGGCTCGGCCTGCACCGGCTCCTGCTCGAGCCCGAGGTGCTCGACAACGTCACGCCCGACGTGCACCTCGCGGCGACGCTGATGAGCCTCAAGGACGCGCTGCCCGAGTCCAGCCGCACGGTCGCGCGCCGGATCGTGCGCGAGGTGGTGCAGGACATCGAGCGGCGGCTCGCCGACCGCACGCGCTCCGCCGCCCGCGGCGCCCTCGACCGCAGCGCACGCACGTCGCGCCCGCGGCCGTCCGAGATCGACTGGGACCGCACGATCAAGGTCAACCTCAAGCACTATCAGCCGCAGTACCGCACCGTCGTGCCGGAGCGGCTGGTCGGCCACGCGCGACGCCGGCGATCGCTCGCCGCGAACCTCATCCTCGCGCTGGACCAGAGCGGGAGCATGGGCGCGAGCGTCGTCCACGCGGGCGTGCTGAGCGCCGCGCTGGCCTCGATCCCCGCGCTCGACACGAAGGTGATCGCGTTCGACACGAGCGTCGTCGACCTCACGGAAGAACTCCACGACCCGGTCGAGCTGCTGTTCGGCATCCAGCTCGGCGGCGGCACCGACATCGATCAGGCGCTCGGGTACTGCCAGACGCTCGTCAGCCACCCCGCCAAGACCGTGCTCGTGCTCGTCACCGACCTGTACGAGGGCGGCGACCCCGAGTCGATGCTGCGTCGCGCGGCGAGCCTCATCCGGAGCGGCGTCCGCGTGATCGTCCTGCTCGCGCTCGCCGACGACGGCGCGCCGTTCTACAGCCGCGAGCACGCCGCCGCGTTCGCCGGGCTCGGCGCGCCCGTGTTCGCCTGCACGCCCGACCAGTTCCCTGAGATGCTGGCGGCGGCGCTCGAGGGCCGCGACGTCGGCGCCTGGGCGCAGGAGCAGGACATCCCGACGGCATGACCCTCCACATCACCAACGGCGACTCGACGGCGATGACGCTCGCCGAGCTGGGCATCGACGCGCTGGCCTGGCGCGACGCGCTGCACGAGGGGCCGGTCGTGCCCGGCGGCCGGGCACTGCGCGCGCAGGCGATGGGGGCGACGGAAGCCGAGTTCGAAGCGCGCGACCGCGTCCTCGACGAGCACGACGGCCCGCTCGAGCTGTGGTTCGAGGCCGACCTCTACGACCAGCTCCAGCTCGTCGAGATCCTCGCGCGCCGGCCCGACCTGGAGCCGATCACGCTGCGCCAGGTCGGCGAGCATGTCGGCATCGCGCACTTCGGCGGGCTGGGCGAGCTCACGTCCGAGCAGCTGGCCGCGCTCCCCACGATCACGCTGACGAGCGGCGCGCGTGACCTCGCCCGCCGCGCCTGGCTCGCGCTGACCGCGCCTGAACCGCACGACCTGACCGAGCTGCCCGACTCGACCGAGCTCCGGTTCGTGCGCGAGGCCTTCATCCGGCTCGCGCAGGAGCACCCGTGGCGCCGGGACGGGCTCGCGCTGTCCGAGCGGCGCCTGCTGGCCGCTGCGCCCGGCACGCGCGTCGAGCTCTTCCGTCGCGCGTGGCGGCAGGAGATCCGCCCGTTCATGGGCGACACGTTCGCGTTCCGCGCGCTCGAGCGGCTCGCGCCGTTGCTGGATCCCGGTGATGACGGGGTCCTGCGCCGCACGGCCCTCGGCGACCGTGTGCTCGACGGGAAGGCGACCTTCATCACCGACCGCTGGGTCGGCGGCGTGCACGTCGACAGCCGCGTGCTGTGGCGATGGGACGACGCCCGCGAGCGGCTGGTGTAGCTTCCCTGCATGCTCCAGGGAATCGGGCGGATGGTGGTCGGCGTGTCCGACCAGGACGAGGCGCTCGCGTTCTACCGCGACGTGCTCGGCTTCATCGTCCTCCACGACTCCGACGAGGAGGGGCTGCGCTACCTGCACATGGGCGTGCCCGGCCAGCCCGACACCGGCATCTGGCTGATGCCCGGCGCCGCCGAGCACGACCGGCCGCTGCTCGTCCTGTTCGCGGACGACCTGACCGACATCTCGGAGTCGCTCGAGCGGCACGGGGTGGACACGTGGGGCACGAGCGCGACCTCGCTGCACTTCCGTGACTGCTGCGGGAACGTCCTCGTCGCCGCCGTGGAGCCGTGACCCGTCGCGCGGACGGCTAGGCTCACTTCGTGCCCGACGTCACGCTCTACGACACCAGAACCCGCTCGCTCCAGCCCTTCCAGCCGCGCGACCCCGCGCGCGTGGGGATCTACGCCTGCGGCCCGACGGTCTACGCGCGCGTGCACGTCGGCAACGCGCGGCCGTTCGTCGTCTTCTCGCAGCTCAAGCGCTTCCTGCAGCACGAGGGCTACGGGGTCACGCTCGTCGGCAACATCACCGACATCAACGACAAGATCTACACCGCCGCGAAGGCCGCCGGCGTGCCGTCGGGCCAGCTCGCGGAGGAGATGGCCGCGCACTACCGCGCGGACACGGATCGGATCGGCCTCGGCCGGCCGGACGCGGAGCCGCTCGCGACCGAGTACGTCACGCACATCATCGAGCTGATCCAGCGGCTGCTGGACACCGACGCCGCCTACGTGGCCGAGGGCGACGTGTACTTCCGGGTGCGAGCCGTGGACAACTACGGCGAGCTCTCCCGCCGCGACCTCGACCAGATGGACCAGGGCGAGGGCGTCGAGGGCGCCGACCTCAAGCAGGACCCGCTGGACTTCGCGCTGTGGAAGGCGTGGAAGGAGGGCGAGGACACCGAGTGGGACGCGCCCTGGGGCAAGGGCCGGCCGGGCTGGCACATCGAGTGCTCGGCGATGGCCGAGGCGCTGCTGGGCGTGGAGTTCGACATCCACGGCGGCGGCGTCGACCTCGTCTTCCCGCACCACGAGAACGAGGCGGCGCAGACGCTCGCCGCGCGGGGCGCGCCGCTCGCCCGGATCTGGATGCACAACGGGATGCTCGAGCTCGTCGGCGAGAAGATGTCCAAGTCCGTGGGCAACATCCGCGGGCTGCACGAGGTTCTCGACCAGGTCGGGGGCGACGTGCTCGTCCTGTACTTCAGCTCGGGCCACTACCGGCAGCCGCTCGCGTTCTCGGACGAGCGGCTCGAGGACGCGAAGCGCTCGGCCGAACGCATCCGCGACGCGGCGCGCCGCCTGGTGGAGGGTGCCTCGCCCGAGGCGCTGCGCCCGCACCGGGACGCGTTCTTCGCCGCGCTGAGCAACGACTTCAACACCGCTGAGGCACTGGCCTCGCTCTACGGGTGGATTCGCGACGCGAACCGCTCGGAGGAACCGGTCGGCAACGCCGACCTCAAGGAGATGCTCGACGTGCTTGGGCTCGAAGGATTGATGGTGGCCGGCGACGCGCCGACCGCCGAGGCGACCGAGCTTGCGCAGCAGCGCGAGCAGGCGCGCCAGGACAAGGACTGGGCCGAGGCCGACCGCCTCCGCGACCAGCTGCTGGCGATGGGCTGGATCGTGCGCGACGGACCCGACGGGCCGGAGCTCGTCCCGGCGTCATGAGCGGGCGCGGCGGAAGTGGCGGCGGCGGCCGGTCCGGCGGTGGCCGCGGTGGAGCCGGGGGAGGCCGCGGCGGTGCCGGCGGTCGCTCGGGCGGCTCCGGCGGCGGGCGTTCCGGCGGCTCGGGCGGCCGGTGATCGACGGCATCTGGCAG
>NZ_JAPDDP010000139.1 GCF_027587195.1 Solirubrobacter phytolaccae
GGCCGCGGCACCAGCAGCCCCGGGGCACCGGGTGGCCGGCGCAGCCGCCGGGCGCGAACGACCGCCCGCAGCCGCAGCCCACGGCGACGTGGCCCGCGCAGCCACAGCCCGTCGCGAGCCAGTGGCCGGCCCAGCCGGCGCCGGCCGCCGCGCACCCCGCCCACGGCGTCCCCGCCACGGCGCCCACCCAGACCGTCCCCGCACCCGCCCCCACCCAGGACCTGGTGCGTAGCTGATGATCAGACAGGAGAACCCGACAGTGCACGTATCCCGCGGTCGCAAGCACATCGCGACCGCCGTCCTCAGCGCCGCGGCGCTGGGCTTGAGCCTCGCTCCCACGGCGCACGCCCAGACCGTCACGAACCCGGCCGACCATCCGTTCCCGGTCACGGTCACGATCGACGGCCAGACCTACACCGACGGGCGGGACACCCTGCCGGGCTTCGACGACATCGCCTGCACCGCGATCCCGTACGTCTCGTACGACTTCGGCCAGAACCTGGTCATCTACAAGGACAGCGACGGCCAGATCCTGGACACCGCCAAGTGGACGGAGTGGTCGCGCACCACCACGTACCAGAACTGGCTGGACGACCAGAAGACGCCGACGCCGACCGCGACGCCCACGGCGACGACCCAGGCGACGGCGACCCCGACGGCCTCGGCGGGTGGCGGCACGACCACCACCCAGACGACGAACACGGGCACGACGAACCAGACGTCCACGACCACCGGTTCGACGGGCAAGACGAACACGACGAAGTCGACGACGAAGACGCAGACGACCAAGAACTCGTCGGGCAAGTCGCAGACGACCAAGAGCACGACGAACAAGAGCTCGAACACGAAGAGCTCGACGACGAAGAGCTCGTCCACGGCCACTCCGACCCCGACGAGCACGTCCACGTCCTCGTCGTCCTCGTCGTCGTCCTCCTCGGGCTCGACCACGAACGGCTCGACGGGCACGGACACGTCCTCCTCCGCGCCGGACGGCGGGGCCGACGCCGCGGTCGATCCGGCCGCCACGACCGATCCGGCCGTCGCGGCGGACACGACGGGCGCCGGCACGGACCCGGCGGTCCAGACCGGCGTCGCCGATCCGGCCGCCACCACGGCGGTGGTCGCCCCGAACGGCCAGACGGTCACTCCCGCCGGCCAGAACGTTCCGGTGTCGGCCGGGACGGGCGAGTCGGCGGAGCAGTACCAGCTGGCCAGCCAGACCGCCGGCAACGTGGGTGACACCCGCTTCGCCGGCATCCTGATCCTGGTGGCGCTCACGGCCGTCGGGTTCTTCTGCCTCGCGTTCGGCGGCGTGCGTCAGCACCTGTTCGGCCGCAGCCGGTAAGTGACACATGACCTCGCCCGTGTGACACACGCGGGCGAGGTGAGTCACTCACCGTAAATCGAATATCGCAGCACCCGCTGCTCCTCACTGGCTGATAGGGCATCCAGGCAGAGGGGAGTGCGGATAGCCCCTGCGTACGTCCGCGCAGGGGTGAACTCCACCCAACACAGCAAGTGAGGAAGAGCGTGACCCTTTCATCCCGATGGAGGCGTGCAGCGGCCGCGACGGTCGCCGTCGCGTCGCTCGTGCCGTTCGCGGCGACCGCGCAGGCGGCGGGCACCGAGACCACCAAGTACCAGCGCTCGGACTTCCTGCAGCGTGCGCTGGGCGTGCCGGCCAACACGGTCATCGACTCGGTCACCTACGACCGCTTCCAGAACCTGCTGCGTCACACCGGCAACCTCGCGATCCTGATCGGTGATCCCGCGACGGACCCGTCCTTCAAGGCCAAGGCCGTCAGCGTCGACGCGGCTGCGCGTGCTGCCGGGATCGCGAAGGTCTACTGGTTCAACCCGAACCTCACGGGTGGTGTCCAGGTCGGCGAGTCCAAGCTCCCGAACCTCGACATCCGCAACACGGAGGCGATCGGGCTGGTCAAGAGCTCGCGTGACAAGTACAAGGACGCGTGGCAGAACGTCGTCGCGCAGTCGCTCGGCAACGGCGTCATCGCGACCCCGAGCAACCCGGGCGCCCAGAGCCAGTCGGTCACCACCACCACGGGGCAGGCCGGCGCTCCGGTCAACGACACCGTCGACCCGATCTTCGACTACACGACCACCACGCCCGCGAACCTCACGGACAGCTACTTCCTGGTCTACAACACCGAGGGCGGCACCGAGGCGGCCAAGGACAAGATCGTCTCCTGGGTCAACCTGACCGACGACGCCGCCTCGGCGACGAAGGTCACGGCGGCGATCGCCGGCAAGACCTTCGCGCGCGTGGACCAGTTCGCGTGGTGGAAGGAAGAGGCCAACGAGCGCCAGCGCGTCGGCACGCAGAACACGCCGTCGCAGAACCCCGACGTCCCGGTGCTCACCGACGCCGACAACGCGACCGCCGACGGCGGTTGGCGCGTGAACCAGATCACCTACCCCGAGCTGGTCGACCTGCTCGACCACTCGACCGACGGTGACGCGGCGATCCTGTTCGGCGGCACCTGGTGCCCGAACACCCGCGCCGTGCTTCCGTTCGTCAACAAGGAAGCCCAGAAGAACGACGTCACGGTCTACAACTTCGACACCGTCCTGGACGGTGGCAAGGTGGCCGGCAACCCGACGGGCGGCGCCAACCCGCTGCAGACGCGCAACGGGCACGGCAACGCCGGCACGGGCGCCGACGCGAACTTCCGCACGTTCCCCAGCTACGTCTACGGCGAGCTGGTGAGCCAGTACCTCAGCAACTTCCAGACCGAGTACCTGCCCACCGCGACCAACGCGATCACGTACTTCCCGTACGGCGACACGAGCAAGACGGCCAAGTCGCAGGCGCGCCTGCAGGTGCCCTACCTGTTCGGCTACAAGGCCAAGGGCACCACGGGGCCGCAGGCCGGCATCACCCGTCAGTGGATCATCAAGAACGCCAACGGGACGTTCAGGGAGTACATGTCGAATTGGTACTACACCAATCCGCAGCAGGGCAAGGTCTCCATCACGTTCCCGTCGACGGTCCCGGCGTGGCAGAAGATCAACCAGGCGATCACCAACTTCACCTACAAGACCGATGTCACCCCGCTGATCCCCAACCGGGCGATCTACACCGACACCGCTGACTATCTGATCAACGAGACGGCGACGGTGGGCGTGGACTCGCGCACCGGTGCCGTCACCGTCACCTCCGGTGGCCCGACCGACATCAGCCAGCCGGCCCTGACCGCCGCCCTCGCGGCGCTGGGGGCGAACGCGCCGAAGACCCTCACCGAGGCGCGCACGGCGTGGCTCGCCAACAAGACCGACGCGAACCTCACGACGATCGCCGGCGCCTGGGGCACCGTCGACGCCCGCAAGGACAACGTCGGCTCGTCCTTCGGCGCGCCCACGACCCCGAACAGCATCGCCGGCGGCGCCGCCGCCAAGCGCGCCCTGGAGGTCTTCTTCGGCGGCCTGCCGGGCGGCCCGCGATTCACGACGCGTACCGTCACCGCCAACACGGTCACGGCGCCCGCCGCGCCGTCGGTGAGCCTGACGATCGCGAACCCCCAGGGCCGCGCCGTGACGGGCGACGTCACGATCTCCGTCAAGCAGGACGCGACGGAGGTGGCCTCGGTCACGTCCGCCATCTCCGGCGGGGCCGCGTCGTTCGCGCTGCCGGCGCTGCCGGCGGGCACGTACGCCTACACGCTGACGTACGGCGGCACCGAGGACATCGACGGGTTCACCGAGTCCGGGACGCTGACGGTCAACCCGGCCCCGGTCGTGGATCCGACGCCGACGCCCACGCCGCCCGTGGTCGTCCCCGCTCCGACGGCCACCCCGACCCCGACGCCGATCGTCAAGGCCAAGGTCAGCAAGGTCGCGGGCGCCATCGCCAAGGCGCCGACGAGCAAGAAGGCCGGCAAGTACAAGGTCACGATCACCACGGCCAAGGGCCAGACCAAGGCCAGCGGCAAGGTCACGCTCAAGCTCACCAAGGGCAAGACGACCAAGACCGTCACCGGCACCCTCAAGAACGGCACGGTGACCGTCACGGTGCCGAAGCTGGCCAAGGGCACCTGGAAGGTCGCGATCACGTGGCCCGGCGACAGCAAGTACGAGTCCGGCAAGGCGACAGGGACCTCGATCAAGGTCAAGAAGTAGAGACGCGATGACGATGAGCTCCAGCATGGCCCCCACGCAGACGCACACCAGCAACGGCGATCGCCTGCTGGAGCTCGTCGGTCACGATCTCACGGTCCCGCTCGTCGGTGGCGAGTGGGTCCGCTACGCGAACCTCGACAACGCGGCGAGCGCTCCCGCGCTCAAGCCGGTCGCCGACGCCGTCGACGAGCTGCTGCCGTACTACGGCAGCGTGCACCGCGGCGCCGGCTTCGCCTCGGTGGTCAGCACCGAGGCCTACACCCGCGCGCGTGAAGTCGTGCGCGGGTTCGTCGGTGCGCGCGAGGACGACCTCGTGCTGTTCACGCGCAACACCACCGACGCCTTCAACTTGCTGGCGGGCGCGCTGCCCGCCGGCACGACGGTGCTGACCTTCACGGGGGAGCACCACGCGAACCTGCTGCCGTGGCGCAGCGGCGACGTGCGTCACATCGGGATCCCGTCGAGCGCCGCCGAGGCGCTCGACGCGCTCGAGGTCGCCCTGCGCGACCTCGGCGGCAAGCGCGCCCTCGTCTCCGTCACGGGCGCCTCGAACGTCACGGGCGAGGTGTGGCCGATCGCGGAGATCTGTCGCCTCGCGCATGCGCACGGCGCACGGGTCGCGCTCGACGCCGCCCAGCTCGCCGCGCACCGCCCGCTGGACATCGCCGGCTGGGACGTGGACTACGTCGCGTTCTCCGGCCACAAGGTCTACGCGCCCTACGGCGCCGGCGTGCTCGCCGGCCGCGCCGACTGGCTGGATGCGGGTCGCCCGCACCTCGCGGGCGGCGGCGCCGTCCGCAGCGTCACCGCCGACGACGTCGAGTGGACGACCGGCCCGGCCCGCCACGAGGGTGGCACCCCGGCCGCGCTCGGCGCGTTCGCGATCGCCGCCGCGGTCAACACGCTCCAGCAGACCGGCTGGGAGGCGATCGTGGCCCACGAGCTCGAGCTGCTCGAGCAGCTGCTCACCGGGTTGGACGCGATCGACGGCGTGCGCACCTACGAGCTCTGGGAGCGCGGCACCTGTGACCGCGTGGGGGTCGTGAGCTTCAACGTCGCCGACCTCGACCCGGCGCTGCTGGCCGCGGCGCTCGGCGCCGAGCACGGCATCGGCGTCCGCGACGGCGCCTTCTGCGCACACCCGCTGATGGACCACTTCGCCGCCCGCGACCGCGGCCCCCGCCATGCCGTGCGCGCGAGCATCGGCGTCGGCACGAGCGCGGAAGACATCGACCGCCTGCTCGGCGCCGTCGAGCGCATTGCCCGCGAAGGCGCGGAGTGGAACTACGTCGAACGCAACGGCTACGTCCTCCCGGATCCCGACCCGCGTCCGCGCCCCTCGCTGGGCGGCCTGCTCAACGGGCCGGTGGACACCGGAGGCTCCGCCTGCCGCGAGTAAGTAGTGCTCCGCCGGGCAACGTTGTAGTGTCTAGCCCTACGGACATGTACGGAATCGCACTACAACTCGCAGCGTGACGGAACGTCAGGGCACGCCGTTCCCGTTTCAGGGTCCGGTGCCGCCGGCACTGCTGATCGACCGCGAAATCGAGCTGACGGAGCTGATGCGCCGTGCAGCCGACCGTGTGCACGTGCGGATGGTCGCGCCCCGTCGGTTCGGGAAGACCAGCGTGTTGCATGCGCTCGCGGCGCAATTGCGGCAGACGGGTTGGCGTGCCGTCTATGTCGACCTGTCGCGTGTCACCGACATCACGGACGTCGCGCGCCGCTTCGCTCAGGCCTACGCCGAGCTCGACCAGTCGTGGGTGAGAGCGCACCTGTCGGGCGTGCTGAGCCGCGTCGGCGTCTCGATGACGGCCGCTGGACCAGGTGTGACGGTCGGCCCGCGGCCGTCGAAGCCGGATGGGGTCGCGGCCGAGTCGGTCCTGCTGCCGCTCTTGGATCTGCCGATGGCGCTGTGGGAGACCGATCAGCTGCCCACGCTCGTCGTGTTCGACGAGTTCCAGGACCTGCTCGTCGCGCACAAGGATCTCGATGGCGTGTTGCGCTCGCGCATCCAGCACCACGCCGATGCGGCCGCGTACGTGTTCGCGGGGTCGGAGCCGTCGATGATGCGCGAGCTCTTCGATACCAAGGAACGGCCGTTGTTCGGCCAAGCGATTCCGTTGACGCTCACGCCTCTGCCGCTGGATGTCGTGATCGCCGAGCTGACGCGACGCTTCGTCAGCGAGGACTTGGACCCGGGTACCGCGCTCGGTCCGCTCGTCGTCTTCGCTGCGGGACATCCGCAGCGGACGATGCTGCTCGCCTATCTGCTGGCGGATCGGGTCAGCTCCGGCGACGAGCCGACAGCGGCGGTGGCGGATGAGATCATCGACGAGGCGATCCAGATCACCGATCCAGCGCATCAGGCGGTCTGGCAGACATTCAGCGCGATCGAACGTGTGGCGTTCGCGGCCGTGGCCGACGGCGTGGCGGTCTCATCGCAGCAGCTCGCGGATCAGCACAGCGTTGCGCGGAGCTCTCTGAACGACGCTGCTGACCGACTGGCCGCCCAAGGGCATCTGAGCCGCGCAGCGCGGACGACCACGCCGGTGGACCCGCTGCTGGCGGAGTGGGTTCGGCGGCGCTGACATGATCGTCTGCATCGCGGCGACGCCCGCCGTCGACCGCCTGCATGAGGTGAAGGGGCCGGTGGTCGTCGGGACGATCCACCGGCCGAGCCGGGTCATCGCGGTCGCGGGTGGGAAAGGGCTCAACGCGGCCCGTGCCGCCGCTGCGCTCGGCGCCGACGTGCGTGCGGTCGCTCCACTCGGCGGCGCCGCCGGCGACTGGATCGAGGCGCAGCTCCACGCGGCCGGCATCGCGGTCAGCCGCGTGGTGACGGGCGCCGAGCCGCGCGTGTGCGTGTCCGTCGCGGGGGAGGGGCAGGAGCTGACGGAGTTCTACGAGGGCGCGCCCGAGCTGCGGTCCGACGAGTGGGACGCACTGCTCACGGCGGTGCGGGCAGCGGCGGTCGGCGCCGGCTGGGTGACGCTGTCGGGCTCGCTGCCCCCGGGCTCGCCCGCCGACGGCGCGGAGCAGCTCCTCCGGGCGGCCCGCGCGGCCGGCGCTCGGGTCGCGCTCGACTCGCGGGACGACGACCTGCGCGCGGGCCTGCGCGCCGCGCCGGACCTGGTGAAGATCAACGAGCACGAAGCGCGCGACGTGGGCTTCGACGTGCGGGCCCTGCGGCCGTCGAACGGCGTGGCGTGCATCACTCACGGCGCGGCCGGCCTGGAGCTCGCCGGCGACGGCTTCGTCCTCCGTGCCGCGCCGCCCACCCGCGGTCGTTACCCGGTGGGCTGCGGCGACGTGACGCTCGGTGCGCTGGTGGCCGCGCGGGACGCGGGCGCGGACTGGCGCGCGGCGGTGGCGTCGGCGGTCGGCGCGGCGGCGGCCGCGGCCGAGGTC
>NZ_JAPDDP010000013.1 GCF_027587195.1 Solirubrobacter phytolaccae
AGTCCGCGCGGTGGGGCGGCGTGCCTGCGGCGGCGGCCGGCGTGTCCGCGGGGCGGGGCGGGGAGGCTTCGCCGGCGCGGCCCTCGCCGCCCGCCGCGAGGAGGTCGTCCAGCCTCGCCGTGATGGCGTCGGCGTCGAGCGCCGCGTTCGCACCCGAGGCGACCGCGATCTGGTTCTCGCCCGCCGCGTCGACCACGATCAGCGCGACCCCGGTCGGCGCGTCCACGCGGGCCAGGCCCGACACGTCGATGCCCTCCGCGCGCAGGGCGGCCTCGGCCTCGTCGCCCATCGCGTCCCGGCCGACGGCGCCGACGAAGCGCACCGAAGCGCCCAGCCGCGCGGCAGCGACGGCCTGGTTGGCGCTCTTGCCGCCGCCGTACGAGGCGAAGGTCCCACCCGCCACGGTCTCGCCGGCCGCGGGCAGGCGCTCGCTGACGACGACGAGGTCGACGTTGATCGAACCGACGACGACGACGTTCGGCACTCGTCTCAGCCTACGGGACCGCGGCGCGCGATCAGCACGCCGATCCCGTCCAGCACGCGATCCAGGCCGGACTGGAAGTTCTCGTCCGGGGACATGTCGTCCTCGAACTGGCCGGCGGCGAGCGCGCGCTGCACGTACGGGAACTCGGAGAGGTCGTGCTGCGGCGGGACGAGCGGCTGTGGCGGCGCGGCGGCGAGCGAGGTCTCCAGCCGCGACGCCCAGAACACGTAGCCGTTGACGAGCAGCACGAGGTCGGCGCCCTCGCCGTCCTCGAGCCCGGTGCCGTCGAGCACCTCGAGCCCGCGGTTCAGCCACGACAGCTGCGCGTGCGTGGGCAGCGTGCCGTTGATCGGGATGTCGACGCCCCACGGGTGCGCGCGCAGCATCGCCATGAACGTGTGCGCCCACTGCGAGAGGCCGTCGCGCCAGCCGTCGAACACGAGCTCGGGCGCCGGCCCGAGCGCGCGGTCGAGCATTCGCCACACGAGCTCGTCCTTGCTCGCCACATGGCGGTAGAGCGACATCGTCGTGAAGCCGCAGCGCTTCGCCACGGTCGCCATCGAGACCGCCGCCAGCCCTTCCGCGTCCGCGATCGCCACCGCCGCCTCGACGACGAGATCCACGTTCAGCCCTCTTGCCATATGGAAAGTGTATGGCGTACACTCGTGTGTATGGCATACACAATTGAGGTGGAGGGCCTGACGAAGGCCTTCGGCGACACGCGCGTGCTCGAAGGGCTGGACCTGCAGGTCGACGCGGGCGAGGTGTTCGCGCTGCTCGGCCCGAACGGCGCGGGCAAGACGACCACGGTGCGCATCCTCACGACGCTGCTTGCGCCCGACGGCGGGACCGCCCGCGTGGCCGGGCACGACGTCGTCAACGACCCGAACGCGGTCCGCGCCGCGATCAGCCTCACGGCGCAGGAGGCGGCGGTCGACGGCATCCTGACCGGCGCGGAGAACCTGCGGATGATGGCCCGGCTCCGGGGCGTGAAGCCGGGCGTCGCGGACGAGCTGCTCGACCGCTTCGACCTCGCCGACGCCGCCGATCGGCGCGTGGACTCCTATAGCGGCGGGATGCGCCGCCGGCTCGATCTGGCGATGAGCCTCGTCGTGCGCCCGCAGGTGCTGTTCCTCGACGAGCCGACCACCGGGCTGGACCCGCGCAGCCGCCGCGCGGTCTGGGACGCCGTCCAGACGCTCGCGAGCGAAGGCGTGACCGTGCTCCTGACGACGCAGTACCTCGAGGAGGCGGACCGGCTGGCGCAGCGGATCGCGGTGATCGACGGCGGCCGCGTGATCGCCCAGGGCACGGCGGCCGAGCTGAAGGCACGCGTCGCGAGTGAGACGCTCGAGATCCACTTCGCCGACAAGCCGGCGCAGCGCGTCCCGGTCAACGCCCCCGACGACGTGCGCCGCGCGCTCGAGCAGCACCCCGACGCGGAGCGCATCGAGCTCCACCGCCCGTCGCTCGACGACGTCTTCTTCGCCCTCACGGGCGCTTCGAGCGAGATCGCGGAGCCGGTGCGATGACCGCGTCGCTCACGTTCGTCGGCCGCAGCCTGCGCCACAGCGTCCGCTCCGTCGACGCGCTGCTGACCGCGATCCTGCTCCCCGTCGCGATCCTGCTGATGTTCGTCTACGTCTTCGGCGGCGCGATCGACGCCGGCGGACGCTACGTGGACTACGTGGTGCCGGGGATCATCGTCCTGTGCGTCGGCTTCGGCGCGGCGAGCACCGCGGTCGCCGTCGCGCTGGACATGACCACGGGCGTGATCGACCGCTTCCGCACGCTCCCCATCGCCAGCAGCGCCGTGCTCACGGGCCACGTCACCGCGTCCGTCGCACGCAACGTCGTCTCGACCAGCCTCGTGATCGGCGTCGCGCTGATCGCCGGCTTCCGGCCCGAGGTCGACCCGCTGCGCTGGCTGGCCGCCGCCGCGCTTCTGCTCTGCCTGATGACCGCGATCAGCTGGGTCGCGGCCGCCTTCGGGCTCTTCGCCAAGACCGTCGAGGGCGCCAACGCGATGACGTTCATCGCCGCGTTCGCGCCGTACGTGTCGAGCGGGTTCGTGCCTGCGGACAGCATGCCCGCCGGCCTGAGCTGGATCGCCGAGCATCAGCCCGTGACGCCGATCGTCGACAGCGTCCGCGCGCTGCTCATGGGCACGCCGGTCGGGAACTCGCTGTGGATCGCGTTCGCCTGGTGCGCGGCCGGGATCGTGCTCGGGCGCGTCGCTTCCAGCCGACTGTTCCGCCAAAGTTGAGGCGGTGCTCCGCGCCACACCGCAGGCCGTCCGCCGCCTCGCCATCCGCAACCAGCGCCTCGAAGGCCCGGCTCCGCGCCGCAAGCCGACGGCGCAAGACCTGCTCGAGACCGTCCGCGCGCTGCGCTGCCTGCAGCTGGACCCGACCGCGGTCGTCGCCCGCAACCACCTGCTCGTGCTCTTCAGCCGCCACGGCGCGTTCGACGAGCGCGCGTTCGAGCAGCTCGCCTACGAGGACCGGGCGCTGTTCGAGTACTGGGCGCACGAGGCGTCGTACGTCCTGAGCGAGGACCTGCCGATCCACCGCTTCGCCATGCACGAGCCCAGGTACCGCGGCCACCGCACGTGGTGGGACGGCGAGCCCGAGTTCCGTGCGCACATCCTCGAGCGGCTGCGCGAGGAAGGGCCACTGCGGGCGCGCGAGATCGAGGACAAGGCGACCGTGGGCTGGGAGTCCACGGGGGGCTGGACGAACGGCCGCACGGTCGCGCGGATGCTCGACATGCTGTGGGTCGCGGGGCAGACCGGGATCTCGCGCCGCGACGGCACCCAGCGCGTGTGGGACCTGATGGAGCGTTGCTGGCCACCGGATGCGCCGCGGGAGGAGCTCGACCCGCTCGAGGTCCAACGCCGCGCGGTCGTGCACGCGATCCGCGCCCTCGGCGCCGCGCGCCCACCGCACATCCGCAAGCACTTCACGCGCTTCCGCTACCCAGACCTGCCGATCGTCCTCGCCGAGCTGCACGCCGCCGGCGTGATCGAGCCGCTGGCCGTCGACGGGCTGGGGGAGGACTGGTGGGTGCTGAGCGAGGACGTCGAGGCGCTCCAGAACGTCGACGACTTCAAGCCCCGCACCGTGCTCCTGAGCCCGTTCGACAACCTGCTGTGCGACCGCGCGCGGACCGAGGCGCTGTTCGGCTTCCACCACCGGCTCGAGATCTACGTGCCCAAGCCCAAGCGGCGGTGGGGCTACTTCGTGCTCCCGATCCTCGACGGCGACCGGCTCGTCGGCCGCGCCGATCTGGCGATGGACCGCAAGCGGGGCGTGCTCGTCGCCCACGCCGTCCACGCGGAGCCGAAGGTGCCGCGCGGCGCGCGGCTCCCCAAGGCGATCCGGCGCGAGCTGGAGCGGCTGGCGGCCTGGCGCGGCGCCTCCGACGTCGAGGTCCGGAGCACCCCGGACATTTGGCCACTTTGACCTGACCTAGACCCCCTTTCTCATCGTCCCCTAATCGAGCGCCGGGATGGTCGGGCGTCTCACTGGGTTCAGTTCGAGGGGGTCAAGAAAGACATGGATCGTCGAAGCAGGCGCGCCCTAGGCGTCGCCTTGGTTGCGCTGGGCATCGCCGCGGCACCGGCGCAGGCTGCGCCGGGAGTCTCGGTGTCATCGCTCAGCTCGCTCAAGGCGGGAGCCACGGCAGGGACGCTGAAGGGCACGGTCGTCAATGACACCGGCGCCGCGAAGAGCGCGGACGTCGCGGTGCGGATCTTCCGCCGTGGCACGAACGCCGCCGTCATCGGTCGCACCTCGGTCAAGGTCGCGGCGCACGGCAAGGCCGACTACAGCGTGAAGGTGGCGCTGCCGTCGACGCTGGCGAAGGGCAACTACTACCTGGGCGCTTGTACGTCCTACGGCAAGGGCGACGGCTCGCTCGGCTGCGCGACCGCGCAGGACGAGGTGCTCATCAAGGGCGGCACGCCCGTCCGGCCCGCGCTGGCGCGCGCCGCGCAGGCGCCCGCCGAGTGCTCCGCCGGCGGCTACTCGCTGCAGCCGGCCGGCTCGCGCCTGTACCCGGAGACGGGCAACACGGGCTACCAGAGCCTCCACACTGACATCAACCTCGTCTACGACGCGCCGTCGAACCTGTTCCTCAACGGCACGTACGTGGACCTGCAGCAGAAGGCGACGCAGTGCCTCACGTCGTTCAGCCTCGACTTCGAGCGCACGAACGGCGTCACGTCGACCACGGTCCCGGGCCCGAACCTGACGGTCCAGGAGATCACGATCAACGGCGTCCCGGCGACGTACACCTTCAAGCAGCCGACCTACCCCGGCAACCCGAAGGGCCTGGACGATCCCGATCCGGCCGCGCACGCCGCGTCGAACTCCAACCCGGTCAGCGCGACCAACCCGAACCCGCCCGCGTGCGCCCCGACGGGCACGTCCGCGGCGCTCCAGGGCGCGCAGTGCCCCGCGACCAAGCTCGTGATCACGCCGTCCGCGCCGATCCCGGCCGGCACGGACTTCACGGTCAAGGTCAAGTACGTCGGCCGCCCCGGCGTCCACGTCGACGGTGACGGCGCGACCGAGGGCTGGTTCCGCAACAACACGCCGGTCGGCGACGGTGGCTTCATGACGACCGAGCCGGTCGGCTCGATGGCGTGGATGCCGCTCAACAACCACCCGACGGTCAAGCCGACCTACGAGTTCTGGAGCACCACCAACTGGGACTCCGCGACCGGCACCGGCCGCACGGCGATCTCCAACGGCCGCCTGATCGGCTTCACCGACAACGCCGCGGACACGAACTTCCCCGGCGGCTCGCGCACGTGGCACTGGAAGTCGCCCGAGCCGATCGCGAACTACCTCGTCGAGAACTCGATCGGCAACTACGAGATGACCGAGCAGGTCTCGCCGAGCGGCACCGTCTACTACATGGCGCAGGCCACGGGTATCACGGCCGCCCGCAAAGAGACCAACCTCGGGATCATGCGCCAGCACGAGAGCATCACGAACTTCCAGATCCCGTTCAACGGGCCGTTCCCGTTCTCGACCAACGGCGTCGTCATCGGCCTGCCGTCCGTGAGCTTCGCGGAGGAGATGCAGACCAAGATCACGTTCCCGGGCGGCTCGATCAGCCTGGGCACCTTCCACCACGAGAACATGCACCAGTGGTGGGGCGACAACGTGTCCGAGGACGTCTACGAGCGCACCTTCTTCAAGGAGGGCTACGCCGACCTGTCCGAGGGCTACAACACGGCGCGCACGGCGGCGACCACGGCGGGCGGCCTCGGCACGCCGGCCGGTGACGCGGCCTTCGAGGCCTCGCTGGTCACGCGCTTCAACAACACCTACAACTCGACGACCGCGAGCTGGAGCGTCGCGCCGTCGAAGCCGACGAACGCGAACCTCTTCGGCTCGCAGACGTACACCCGCTCCGGCCGCGCGTACATCGCGCTGCGGGCGATCATGGGCAAGGCCAACTTCGACAACGCGTCGAAGGAGATCCAGACCACGTTCGGCGGCTCGTCGATCACGGCCAAGCAGCAGATCGACATCTACAAGAAGTGGATGCCGATCAAGACGCAGGGCTGCCTGAACAAGCTCGACGTCTTCTTCACGCAGTGGTGGGACACGGCCTACACCGGCTCGCCCGCCGCCGGCAACAAGCCGCAGATCACGGGTCCCGGCCTCGCCGGCCCCGGCTTCTACGACGCCAACGGCGGCTGCCTGCCGTACGGCACCGACACCACGAGCACGCCCGGCGGGACCGTCGCGGCGACGCTGTCGCTGACGCTCGGCGCGCCCGGCACCTTCGCCCCGTTCATCCCGGGCGTGGCGAAGACCTACACGGCGACGACCGAGGCGACCGTCATCTCGACGGCCGGCGACGCGACGCTCACGGTGGCCGACAACAGCACGACCGCCCCGGGCTACCTGGTCAACAACACGTTCGCGCTGCCCAAGCCGCTCGGCGGCCTCGGCGTCATCAAGACGTACACCGGCCCGGTCAGCAACGACAAGGTCAACGCCACGTTCACGCAGGAGATCGGCTCGACGGACGCGCTCCGCACGGGCACGTACTCCAAGACGCTCACGTTCACGCTGAGCACGACCAACCCGTAGCTCCGAACTTAAACGTCCTGGACGTTTAAGTTCGCGCGCGCCGCGGTCTCCCACCCGGGAGGCCGCGGCGTTCGTCGTTAAGGGTGTGGTCAGCCGCACTGGACAGGCGCTTATGTACGACGTACGTTATGGACGTAACGTACACCGTACAGAACGAGGCTCGCATGTCCCTGAAGCGCTGGCTCCCGACGTTCCTCGGCTTCCCGCTGGGTGGTTTGATCGCGATCAACACGGTCGGCTCGGTCACCGGGCCGTTGTCGGGTGCGGCGGCGGGCGTGGTCGCGGGCGCGGCGATCGGGGCCGCCCAGTGGCTCGCGCTGCGCACGGACACGCGCTGGATCGCCTACACGGCGGCGGCCACCGGCGCGGGCGGCGCGCTCGCCGCGGCACTGGGCGCGGGTCCGATCGTCACGGGCCTGATCACCGGCGCGACGGTCGGCGCGGCGCAGTCCGCGCTGCTCGAGAGCCGCTCGCGCCCGGCGTGGATCGCAACGAGCTCCGCCGCTTGGGCGCTCGGCTGGTTCGTGACGTCGAACGTGATCGTGGACCTCGAGCGCGGCTACGCCGTGTTCGGCTCCAGCGGCGCGGTGCTGGCGACGCTGCTCACCGGCCTCGTCCTGAGGCTGCAGATCGCGCGATGATCGCCGCCGGCGTCTTCCTGGTCGCGGTGCCGATCGCCTTCAACGTCGCGTTCGCCCGCCTGGCGGCCACGTTCGACTACCCGGACGTGCTCCACCACCCGACGCACGAGGTCCTCGCCAAGTTCACCGCTGGCGGCCGCGCGCTCGTCCTCACCTGGTGGGCGTTCGCGATGACCGCGCTGCTGATGGTCCCGCTCGTCGTGCTCACGTCCGACGCCTACGACGCGACCGCGCTCACGACCACGGTCGGCGTCCTCGCCGCCGCCGTCCAACTCCTGGGCCTGATCCGCTGGCCGTTCCTCGTGCCGTACCTCGCGGAGCACGCCGGCGACCCTGCCACCGACATCCACTAGCGCCGCGTCAAGCAACTCGCGCTTCGCGGCGAGCCGTTGACCCGTCGCGGCGGATGTGGGATGAGCAGGTGAGGAGGGTCCCCTCGCCACGCGAGCGTTCACTTTTACCCCCTATGCGGGGAGAAAGTGAACGCTCGCGTGGCAGGCGGCGGTGCTCGTTTTGCATCGCGGAACGAGCCCTCGCGAATCGCTCGAAGGGAACGCAACGCGTTCCACAGTCCGGGGAACCCGGCTCATTCGCACTTGGGCGCGGGTGTGCTCGCCGTTTAGCCGCGCGTTCACCAACGCGAGGTACCCTCGCGTAGATGAGTGACGACGCGGCGGTCCCGCGCAACGCGCAGCCGTCGCCACTCCCGTGGGAGGGCAAGGCGCAGCCCACGGACAAGTTCCTGATGGGCGCGATCGTGCTCAGCGGGCTCTATCTGCTGGCGCTGATGCCGCTGACCCCGGGGCTGTTGGCGCATCCGTACGTGCTCGTGCTGCTCAAGGGCTCGATGAGCGGGATGGTCACGCTCGGCGGGATGATCCGGATCGGCGAGGCGTCGCTGCCGCTGGTGGTGCTGGTCTCGATCCCCGGGATGATGATGTTCGACTGGCTCTACTGGTGGGCCGGGCGGCGGTGGGGCCGGCGCGCGATCGACGTGTTCATCGGCAGCCACCCGAAGGCGGAGAAGCGCACGGCGCAGCTGGAGCGGCTGACGAGGCGGTTCGGCTGGCTCGCGATCATCATCGCCTACTTCCAGCCGGTCCCGAACGTGCTGATCTACGCGGCCGCGGGCTGGACGCGGATGAAGCTGTGGAAGTTCCTGCTGCTGGACGCGATCGGCTCAGGGTTGTGGATCGCGCTGTGCATCGGGCTGGGCTACGCGATCGGGCAGGAAGCGGTGGACACCGCGAAAGCGATCTCTCGCTACGGCCTGTACTTGGGCCTCGGGCTGATCGTCGTGGTGTTTGTGCGCCAGTACTACGTCGCCTCGCGCCAGGCGAAGCGACCCTAGTCGGCGTCGATCTCGGCGCGCAGGCGCTCGACCGCGGCGCTCACCGCTGCCCGGTCGCCGGCCTCGATGCCGGCCTCGGCGCGGCGTGCCGCGTCGGACGCCTCGGGCCGGCCGAACGTGCCCAGCGTGCCGACGAGCGTGTGCGCCTGAACCAGCGCCACGCCGCGCTCCGGCTCGCGTAGGTCAGCGGCGACGGCCGCCTCCAGCGCCTCGACGCGAGCGAGCAACCGGGGGCGCGCGCCCGTCCACAGGGCCGCGATCACGGCTTGCAGCTCTTCCGTTTCCTGCACGTGATCGATGGTAGGCGGGTACCGTGCAAACGTGGCGAACGCAGCAACTTTGGAGTCTGACCGACTCAGCGCTTTGCATGCGCTGAACATTCTCGATACACCATCAGAGGCGCGCTTCGACCGGTTGACCCGCATCGCGTCGGCGGCTCTGGACGCGCCGATCGCGACGGTGACCCTCGTCGACGAGCATCGCCAGTGGTTCAAGTCCTGCGTCGGTCTCGACGGCCGCGAGGATGACCGCGACGTCTCGTTCTGCTCGGTGGCGATCGAGAAGCCGGAGCCGCTGTTGATCCCGGACACGCTGCTCGACCCGCGGGTCGCGCACATGCGGGTCGTCACGGACGAGCCGTTCCTGCGCTCCTACGCCGGCATCCCGATCGCCACCGCGACCGGGTTCCGGGTCGGCACCGTGTGCATCGCCGACACGCGCCCGCGAACGTTCTCCGCTGCTGACGTCGGGTTGCTGGAAGACCTCGCCCGGATTGCCGAGGACGAGCTCAACCACAAGGAGCTGTCGGAGGCGCTGGCGTCCTGGCGGGAGAGCGAGCAGCGGTTCCGCGCCGTCTTCCACGACTCGACGATCGGCATGACGATGGTCAACGGCGAGGGCCGCCTGGTCGAGGCCAACCTCGCGTTCGCGGCGATGGTCAACATCCCGCCGGCCGAGCTGCGCGGTATCCCGATCATGACCCTGACGCACCCCGCCGACCGCGACAACGACAACATCAAGGAGCTCTTCACCGGCGAGATCGACCGCTACCGGCGCGAGAAGCGCTACGTGCGCCCGGACGGCACCTGGTTCTGGGGCGCGCTGACGGCGTCGATGCTGCGCGACCGCGAGGGCCGGCCGGACGTCTCGATCGGGATGATCGAGGACATCACCGAGCGCAAGGAGGTCGAGCGCATGAAGGACGAGCTCGTCTCCATCGTCGGCCACGAGCTGCGCACACCGCTCACCTCGATCCGCGGGTCGCTCGGGCTGCTCGAGGCGGGGATCGCGGGCGAGCTGCCGGCCGAGGCCGCCGACATGGTCGCGATCGCGCGCCAGAACACGGAGCGGCTGTCCCGGCTCGTCGACGAGACGCTGGACCTCGAGCGGCTGCAGGCCGGCCGCGTCGAGCTCAACGTGCGGTCGGTGACGCCGCCGGAGCTGCTGCAGAGCACGGCGCAGGTCGTCCAGCGCGTCGCCGACGACGCCGGCATCGAGCTCGTCTGGGAGGCCCCGGCCGACCTGCAGCTCTTCGTCGACCCCGACCGGATCGTCCAGGCGCTCGTGAACCTGATCGGGAACGCGATCAAGTTCTCTCCCGAAGGCTCGTCCGTGCGGACGATCGTCAAGGCCCACGGCAGCGAGGCGCTGTTCACGGTCCGCGACCAGGGCCGCGGCATCCCGCTCGACCAGCTCGACGCGATCTTCGAGCGCTTCCGCCAGGTCGACGCCTCCGACCACCGCGAGAAAGGCGGCACGGGCCTCGGCCTGCCGATCTCCCGCGCGATCATCGAGCAGCACGCCGGGCGGATCTGGGCCGAGAGCGTGCCCGGCGAGGGCTCGACGTTCCGCATCACGCTCCCGCTCCCGCTCGCCAAGCCGCCGATCGCCGTCTACGACCGCCGTGCCCCGCGACGGGAGGAGCTCGCCCGCGCCGCGCGCCGGATCGGGCGCCGGGTGCTCACGTTCTCGGACCCGGAGACGCTCGCGGAGGCCGACGGCTTCGTGCTCGTGCTCGTGGCCGGCGCGGGCCTCGAGGACGTCGACCCGGGCGTGCCGGTCATCCGCATCGAGGGTGAGGACGTCGACGCCGCGGTGGTCGAGGCGCTCAAGTGAGCGCGGGCCGGCTGCTGCTCGTCGACGACGAGCCCGACATCCGGATGATCGCGACGATGGCGCTGGAGCGCGTGGGCGGCTGGACCGTCACCGCCGCGGCTTCGGCGGGCGAGGCGATCGCGGCGGTGCGGGCGGACCTGCCCGACGTGGTCCTCCTGGACGTGATGATGCCCGACACGGACGGCCCGGCCACGCTCGCGCAGCTGCGGCCGCTGCTCGGCGACGGCGTCCCGGTGATCTTCCTCACAGCGAGGGGAGAGACCGACCATCTGCTCGCGCTCGGCGCGGCCGGCGTGATCGCGAAGCCGTTCGACCCGATCGCGCTCCCCGGCGCGGTCGCGGCGATCACGGCGCGCTGACGATCGTCCCGCGCACGGCGCCGAGCTCGATCGTGCCGGCGCGGCCGCGGAGCGTGACCGTGTCGCCGTCGTCCAGGAACGGCGCGCCCGACTCGAGCAGGCAGCCGTGCGTGCCCGGCTCGGACCCGCTGATCGTGCCGGAGGCAAACAGGTCGCCGGGCCGGACGGTCGCGCCGTTGACGGTCGCGTGGGCGAGCTGCTGCGGGAACGTCCAGTACAGGTGGCGCGCGTTGCCGTGCGTGATCGTCTCGCCGTTGCGGTCGACCTCGAGCGCGATGTCCAGCGCCCAGTCGCCGGTGGTGCGCAGGTACGCGTCCGGCTCGGGCTCCTGCTCGCGCGCGGGCACGAGGTACGGCTCCAAGGCGGCGAGCGGCGTGATCCAGGCGGACACGGACGTCGCGAACGACTTCCCCAGGAAGGGTCCCAGGGGGCGGTACTCGAAGCGCTGCAGGTCTCGCGCGCTCCAGTCGTTGACGAGCACGAAGCCGAAGACGTGCTCGCGGACGTCACCCGCCGCGATCGGGGAGCCGAGCTGCCGGCCCGGGCCGGTGACGAAGCCCAGCTCGAGCTCGAAGTCGAGCTCCTGCGTCGGCCCGTAGCTCGGCCGCAGCCCGTGCGGGCGGACGATCTCGGTGCCGCTGACGACGATCGACCCGGCGCGGCCGTGGTAGCCGATCGGCAGCGACCGCCACGCGGCCGGCAGCGGGTTCGGGTCGTCGGGGCGGAACCGGCGCGACACGTTCGTGGCGTGCTCGATCGACGAGTAGAAGTCCACGTAGTCGCCGACCGCGACCGGCAGCTCGGGCTCGTAGAGCGCGTCGAGCTCGACCGTGCCCGCCTCGAGCACGCGCGTGACCTTCTCGCGCACGTCCTCCCAGACCGGGCGGCCGAGCGCGAGGAACTGGTTCAGGGACGCGTGGTCGAACACGGGCGGCAGCCCGGGCACCCGGCTCAGGTCCAGCATGTGGTCCTCGTAGCGGACGACGCAGTGCCCGTCGACGACGCCGTAGGGCAGATGGTCGAGCCCGAAGCCGCTGCTCACAGCTCCACCTCGATCTCGATCACGGCGCCGTCGCGGCGGATCACCGTCACCTCGCCGAGCTGCTGGAAGAGCCTGAGCATCACGTCATTGTCGGCGAACAGCGAAGCGGTGAAGCGACGGATGCCGTTCGCGGCGGCCCGCGCCCGTAGCTGCTTGAGCAACTTGCCGCCCAGGCCGCGCCGTTGCCACGCGTCCACGACCGTCACCGCGGCCTCGGCGACGTGCGGGCGCTCGCGCTCACGCACGTAGCGCGCGACGCCCACGCCCTCGCGGGTGACGCCGTCCAGCGCGCCGACGGCCTCGTGGTCGACGTGGTCGATCTCGGTGAAGAAGGTCAGCTCGTGCACGTTCAGCGCCGGGCGCGGCTGCAGGAAACGCCGGCGCACCGACTCGCCGGACAGGTGCTTCCAACCCGCGACGAAGAGCGGCTTGTCCGCGGGCTGGACGGTGCGGATGAGGACCTCGGAGCCGTCGCTCAGGCTCACCAGGTCGGCGGTGTCGTCGCGCGTGAGGCCGCGCTGGTAGGCGGCCGCGGCGGCTTCGGCCTCCTCCTCGGTGTCGTGGCGCGAGACCGGCGCGGCTTCCCCGCGCAGGCGGACGAAGTACCCGCCGGCAGGGCTCGGCTCGACATAGCAGCGCACGGCCTAGCAGGGTAGGACCGGGGCGCAGAGTGCCCGAAGGGCCGCCCGTCCACCCGTCCAGACGGACTTGACAGCGGCAGCCTTCGCGGGAGACGATCGGGTTGGTTTGGTCACACAGGGCGGCATTCGGATCTTGGTCACAGCCGCCCTCGCGGGCGTCGCTGCGCTGTGCGCACCCTCCGGGGCGAGCGCGCAGATCGATGGCAACCCACTGAACGTCATGGCGGACGGCTTGGGGGCGATCCAGGTCCGCCAGGACGGCGTTGCCGCGGGGCTCTTCTACAACCCGGACGAGAACCCGGCGCACGCGGGGCTGGAGATCAAGGAGGGCGCGAGCTACTACCCGCTCGAGGTCGGCTTCGACACGACGCCGGGCCGCACCGCCGTCGTCGCGCCGACGCTCTCCGACCAGGGCGCGACCAAGTCGATCGCCAGCGCCTACACGGTCGGCCCGAACCTGCGCGTGACCGAGGTCATCACCTACACCGACGGCGTTCCGCAGGTGAACGTCCGCTACGGGATCGAGAACGTGTCCGCCGCGCCGACCTCGCTGCGCGCCGGCGCGCTCGCCGACCTCTACGTCGGCAGCAACGACAGCGGCAACGGCGCGATCGCCTCGACCGCCCCGCGCTTCGTCGGCGGCCGCGACGAGACGAGCGGCCTGGTCTACGGCCTGCAGGAGGTCACGCCCTGGCGCGCCTTCCAGGAGGGTGACTTCGAGGCCGTCTTCGCCAACTTCGGCGCCAACGGGCTCCTGAACACGGTGGACTCCGCGGCGCCCGACAACGGCGTCGGCGTCGAGTTCGCGGTCGACAACCTGCAGCCCGGCGAGCGGCGCGACCTCGACGTGCGCTGGCTGCTCGCCGCGCCCGCTCCGCCCGGCACGGTCACGCCGACCGCGCTGGACGGCAACGGCAACCCGGGCGCCGTCGCGCCGGTCATCGAGCAGCTCCCGCCGCCCGTCACCGGCAAGACCGTCAACGTCAGCGTCCGCAAGGGCCGCATCTTCATCAAGATCCCGCCCTCGAAGAAGTTCGTCGAGCTCAAGGGCGCGATGCAGATCCCGGTCGGCGCGACGATCGACGCCACGAAGGGCCGCGTGAACCTCGTCTCCACGACCGGCAAGGGCACCGAGACCCAGCTCGCCTGGTTCTACGACGGCATCTTCAAGATCGGCCAGACGACCGGCGCCAAGCCGATCACCGACCTCGCGCTCGCCGAGACGCTGGCCAAGTGCCCGAAGGCGAAGGCCAAGAAGGCGACCGCGTCGGCCAAGAAGAAGAAGACCCGCAAGCTCTGGGGCGAGGGCAAAGGGGCGTTCCGCACCTCGGGCAACTACAGCTCGGCGACCGTGCGCGGCACGAAATGGCTCGTGACCGATCGCTGCGACGGCACGCTCACGCAGGTCAAGCAGGGCTCGGTGCTGGTGCGCGACTTCAAGCGCAAGAAGAACGTCCTCGTCCGGGCCGGGAAGAAGTACCTGGCGAAGCGCTAGTGACCTGGGTCTCCGTCCTCGCGGCCTTCCTCGTCGCCCACATGGTGGGTGACTACCTCCTCCAGACGGACTGGCAGGCGACGCACAAACGCGGCGGCCTGGGCCCCGATCCGGTCGCCCGGCGCGCGCTGCTCACCCACGTCAGCACCTACACGCTGGCCTTCCTGCCGGCGCTGATCTGGATCGGCTCCGAGCTCGAGCCCGTGTGGGCGATCGTCGCCGGCATCCTGATCTTCCTCCCGCACCTGCTGATCGACGACGGGCGGGTCGTCCGCCTGTACCTCGTGCGCGTCAAACGCGCCGACGTCATGAACTTCGGGGTCGCGCAGTCCGTCGACCAGTCGTTCCACGTGCTCTCGCTGTTCCTCGTCGCGCTGCTGGTGGGCTCGGCATGACCACGCGCAGCCCGCGGCGGCGGCTCCTGCTGCTCTTGGCGGCGGCGCTGCTCGCCGTGGTGGTGGGTGCCTTCTTCCAGCTCACGGGCGCGCTGGGCGGAGTCGAGCGCGCCGGCTACGACGCCCGCTTCGACGTACGGGGCGACCGGGACGCACCCGACGACGTGGTGGTCATCGGCATCGACGAGCGCACCGTCCAGGGCGACGACTGGCCGATCGGCCGCGACCGGTACGCGAAGGCCATCGAGGAGCTGTCGCGGGCCGGCGCCGGCGTGATCGTGATGGACGTGCAGATCACGGAGGCGAGTGACGACCCCGAGGCGGACAGCGCGCTCATCTCGGCGGTCAAGGCCGCCGGGCGGCCCGTGGTGATGGCCACGACCGAGACCGACGGGAACGGCAAGACGGCGATCTTCGGCGGCGGCAAGGAGCTCATCGACTCCCGGGCGATCCCGGCGAGCTCGCTGATGCAGCCGGACGACGACGGCGTGTTCCGGAAGATCACCGCCGAGGTCGGCAAGCTGCAGACGGTGATGGTCGCGGCGGCGAGCCGCAAGCTCGGCCGTCCGATCGTGGTGCCGGGCGGCGAGGACGGCGCGCTGGTCGACTTCTCCGGGCCGCAGGACACCTTCGACCACGTCAGCCTGGCCGCGGTCGAGGCCGGCGCGTTCGACCCGGCCGCCGTGCGCGGGAAGGTCGCCGTGATCGGTGTGACCGACACGTTCGCCAACACACTCGGCGATGTGCACGCGACCCCCGTCGACGAGGCGCTGCCTGGGGCGGAGATCCAGGCCGCCACGATCACGACGGCGCTCACGGGCTTCCCGCTGCGCGACGCGCCCGTCTGGACCGTCTGGCTCGCGATCGTCCTGCTGGCGGTGGCCGCGCCGCTGACGGCCGCGCGCTGGGGGCCGTTCTTCGGCGTGGTGGCGGGGCTGCTCGCGCTCGCGCTGTACGCCGTCGTGGCGCAGATCGCGTTCAACCGCGGCGACGTGCTCCTGCTGGTCCCTCCGGGCGCCGCCGGCATCACCGCGATGGCCGCGACCGCCGCCCTCGTGCAGGGCACTCGCCCAGTGTGGGTCGACCGGTTCCTGGACCGCGTCAGCCCGTCACGGGGCGGGAACCGTCGCACCCATCGTCTCCGCGCGCTGCTGCTGTTGAGCGCCGCGTTCCTGACCGTGACGATTCCGCTGCTGATGGAAGCGACCGGCGTGCTCAAGCGGCTCGAGCTGAGCACCGTGGACACGCGTTTCAGCGTGCGCGGCACCACCGGCCCGCCGCCCGACGTCGTGCTGGTCGGCTTCGACGACGTGACGTTCAACGATCTGCAGGAGCAGTGGCCGCTCGATCGCAAGCATCACGCCGAGGCGATCACCCAGCTCAAGCAGGCGGGCGCCAAGGTGATCGCCTACGACGTCCAGTTCACGGAGCCGAGCGACAACGAGGAGTCCGACGACAAGCTCTACCTCGCCGTGCAGGAGGCGGGCAACGTCGTCCTGTCGACCACGGAGGTCGGTGTCGGCGGGACCACGTCGATCTTCGGTGGTGGGGAGGCGTTGAAAGAGAGCCGCGCCACGCCCGGGAGTACGAACTACGCGGCCGACGCCGACGGGCGCCTGCGGCGGATGGCGTACACGCTCGACGGGCTCGAGACCTTCCCGCTCGCCGCGGTCCGGCGCGCCACGGGCCGCGCGCCGGTCCTGCCGCCCGGTGACAGCGCGTGGGTCAACTTCCCCGGCGGCACCGACACGGTGCGCCAGCTGAGCTTCAGCGACGTCCTGGCAGGCCGTTTCCCGGCCTCGGCGGTGCGTGGGAAGATCGTCGTCGTCGGCTCGACCGCGACGTCGCTGCAGGACTTCCACCGCACGGCCACCTCGGGCGACGCCCTTATGCCGGGCGCCGAGCTCCAGGCCGACTCGATCCAGACCGTGCTCGACGGCTTCCCGCTGCGGCCGGCGCCGACGTGGCTCAACGTGCTGTTCGTGATCGTGCTCGGCGCGCTCGCCCCGCTCGCGGCGCTCCGGCTGCGCGTCTCACTTGCGGTCGGGGCCGGGCTGCTCGCGCTCGCGGCCTTCGTCGTCGCCGCCCAGGTGGCGTTCGAGAACGGCACGATCTACACCGTCGTGTACCCGATCCTCGCCGCCGGCGCCGGGCTGCTGGCGACGGGCGCGATCCACGGCGTGACCGTGGCCTTCGAGCGCGAGCAGGCGCGCGACGCGTTCGCACGGTTCGTCCCGGAAGCGGTGGTGGACCAGGTGCTCGCCGACGCCGACGGCGTGCGCCTCGGTGGCGTGCGCGGCGAGGCCACGGTCATGTTCAGCGACCTGCGCGGCTTCACGAGCTTCAGCGAGACGCTCGAGCCGGAGCGCGTCATCGAGTCGCTCAACAAGTACCTGACCGAGATGAGCGAGGCGATCCTCGACCACGGCGGCACGCTCGTGGCCTACATGGGCGACGGGATCATGGCCGTGTTCGGCGCGCCGCTCAAGCAGGAGGACCACGCCGACCGGGCGCTGGAGGCGGCGCGGGACATGCTCGGCCGGATGGACGGCTTCAACGGCTGGCTGCGCGAGCAGGGGCTGCACGACGGCTTCAAGATGGGCATCGGCCTGAACTCCGGCGCGGTGATGTCGGGCAACGTGGGCTCCGAGCGCCGACTGGAGTACACGGCGCTCGGCGACACGACGAACACCGCGGCGCGGCTGGAGGGCATGACCAAGGGCACGCCGCACCAGCTCTACATCTCCGACACCACCAAGCAGGCGCTGACGCGGCCGGTCGACGACATCGTCGAGGTGGGGGAGGCCGAGGTCCGGGGGCGCAAGGCGAAGGTCAAGCTGTGGTCGCTGCGCGACGGAGACGCTCCTGCACCTCTCACGGAACCCTCACAACGCGTAGAGGCCTAAACGCTTGGCTGATTGACGGGCCGTACGCGGTCTGGGACATTCGCTGGAGGGTCGCTTCACGGGTCAAGGTCTGGTTACTCGCGGAGCGAAATTCGGAGGGTAAAGGAGACCATGCGAGTTCACGCTCGCGTGGCGGCCGTTGTCGCAGCCGCCATCGCCATCGCGGCCCCGGGCATCGCCCAGGCGGCCGAGCTACCACGTGGACCGGTGACCGCGCAGACGGTCGCCGCCGCGCAAGCCGAAGCCACCGCCGCCGCCACCGCGGCCACGGAGGCCGCGCGCGTCGCGGCCGAAGCCGGGGTCGCGCTCGACGCCGCCAAGGCCGCCGCCACCACCGCGGCCGCCACCGCCGCGCAGACGCCGACCCCCGAGAACATCGCGGCCGCCGCCGCCGCGTCCGCCGCGCAGGCGACGGCGCAGCAGAACTTCGACGCCAAGACCGCGGCGTCCACGAAGGCCGCCGCCGACTCGACCGCCGCCGCCGCGAACGCGTCGCGCGAGACCGCGTCGCTGGCCAAGGTCGACAAGGGCACCTCCACCGAGGGCACGCCGCTCGCCGACGACACCGTGCTGCCGCCCGTCGAGAAGAGCGACAACGTCGCCTTCGTCGGCCACGCCCGCGGCCCGGTCGCCGTCAATGGCAGCTGCCCGGCGTACAACCCGACCAAGTGCCCGGCGTTCTCGGCGCTGAACTTCCTGCACTACGAGAACCTCGGCTACGACATCCTCGTCGCCAACGGCACGCCCGGCCTGGGCGTGTGGTCGCTCAAGGACCCCGAGCACCCGCAGTACATCGCCTCGATCTCCGCGGCCCAGATCGGCGCGAAGACGGGCGAGACGCTCACCCAGTTCTGGGAGGGCGAGAACATGACGGTCGACAGCCGGCGCAAGATCGCCTACCTGTCGAAGGACTCGGGCAAGAAGGGCATCGCGATCGTCGACCTCAAGGACCCGTGGCATCCGGTCCTGGTCGGCTTCCAGCCCACGCAGCTCGGCCACACCGCCACGTGCCTGAACGATTGCCGCTTCATCTGGCAGGTCGGCTCCGGCGTGTCGCAGCGGCGCTCCGCGGTCGCGGTCACCGACATCCGCGACATCGAGCACCCGTTCACCTACTCCAACGTGTTCGAGGCGGCCGTCCGCCGCACGAGCTCGACCTCCGGCTCGACCCACTCGGTCGACGTCGACTTCGACGGCGTGGCCTGGGTCTCCGGCTCCGGCGGCGCGCGCGGCTGGTGGACCGAGGGCCTGCACAAGGACACGGCCACGGGCGCGATGCGCTACGCGACCCCGTACGACCCGCTGCCGTACGGCGGTGGCTCGGTGGCCGGCAACACCGGCCTGTTCATGCACAACGCGTACCACGTGCCGCAGGCGCTCGGCGACCAGGCCGCGGGCGACGTGATGCTGATCACGAACGAGAACAACACGACGAACTGCGCCACCGCCGGCAAGTTCATCATCGCCTCGCTCAAGGGCACGCGCGACGTCGAGGACAACCTGCCGGCCGGGGCGACCACCACCCCGGCGCTGATGCCGCTGCTCGCGTCCTACACGACGCTGGGCAAGCCGGGCGAGTTCATCGACTCGCGCCGCGCGATCGGCGACTGCTCCGCCCACTGGTTCACGGTCAAGGGCAACATCGTCGCGCTCGGCAACTACGAGCAGGGCACGCGCTTCATCGACATCAGCGACCCGCGCAAGCCCGAGCAGGTCGGCTACTTCCGCGTCCCGGCGCGCGCCGCCAGCGGCTCGGACCCTGCCGTCATCTCGTCCAACACCGCGTCGGCGATCTGGCACGGCAAGTACGTCTACGTGTCCGACTACGCGCGTGGCATCGACGTCGTCAAGTTCAGCGCGCCGAAGGGCACGACGCAGCCCAAGACGTGCTGGAACTCGTGCGCCGACAACCAGACGATGGGCGACTGGGCGGACACGACCGGCAGCGCGGGCGGCTCGGTGTCGGCCACGCTGGCGCTCACGCTCGGCACGCCCGCCTCGTTCGGCGCGTTCGTCCCGGGTGTCGCTCGGGAGTACACGGCCACGACGAAGGCGACGGTCATCTCGACCGCCGGCGACGCGACGCTGACCGCGGCCGACACGAGCAGCACCGCCAACGGCCACCTGGTCAACGGGGCGTTCACGCTCCCGCAGCCGCTGCAGGGCCTCGGGGTCGTCAAGACCTACAGTGGCCCGGTGAGCAACGACGAGGCCACCGTGACGTTCAAGCAGGCGATCGGCGCGGGCGACGCGCTGCGGACCGGTTCCTACTCGAAGACGCTGACGTTCACGCTGTCGACGACGAATCCGTAGGAGCCGTGTGAGGAAGTCGATGTACCGCCTCGGGGGCGCCGGCCTGGCCGGCGCCCTCGCGGCGCTTGTAGTGGGGTGCGGCGGTGGCGGCTCGTCACCCGCCGCGCCTGCGCGCACGGTCCCGCCGGGCGGCGGGTTCAAGCCGGGCAACGTGACGTTCGGCGTGCTCGCGCCGCTCGAGACCGCGCGCGGCCAGGAGGTGCGGCAGGGCGCTGAGCTCGCGGCCGCGGACCTCGACGTGCGCGGCGGCGTGCTCGGCCAGCGCGTGAAGATCGTGGCGGAGGACGACGGCTGCACGGCCGGCGGGGGCGAGGCCGCGGCGCTCAAGCTCCGCGCGGTCGCCGCGGGTGTCGTGGGTGGTGTGTGCGAGGACGCGGCGAAGGCCGCGGCGCGCGCGATGGACGGCGTGCCGCTGCTGATCACGTCGGCGAACGCGCCGGGCGTCGTGTCCGCGAAGCGCACGCCGACCGCGTACCTGACGAACGGCACGCCGTACCAGTCGGCGCTGGCGGCGGTGCACTGGCTCGCCTACTCGCGGGCGCAGAAGCTCGCGGTGCTGACCGACGACGACCGCGCCTCGGCGGCGCTGGGCAAGGAGGTCCTCGGCCTCTCCGCGCCCGTGCCCAAGCCGGTGTCTGAGCAGGTCGTCGAGGACGTCGACGTGTCCGTGAAGGCAACGCTCGCGGCCAAGCCCGACACCGTGTACTGGGCCGGCGCGCCCGCACGCGGGGGCGAGCTGCTGGCGGCGCTTCGGGACGCCGGCTTCGACGGCACGTTCGTGGCAAGCGCGGCGTCGGAGAGCCCGGAGTTCATCGCCGCGGCGGGCGCGGCGGCGGACGGCGCGTACGTGATCGCGCCCGCGAGCCCGCAGAACCTGCCCGAGGCCGCGGACTTCACGGCGCGCTTCAAGGCGAAGTTCGGGCGCGAGCCCGGGTCCGACGCGCTGCAGGCCTACGAGGGCGTGCGGGCGCTGGCGCAGGCCGTGACCCAGAGCGGGAAGGTCGAGCCGGAGCGCAACGCGACCGAGCTGACGCAGCTGGACCCGAGCTTCGAGACGCTCCTCGGCGGCGAGCTGGCGTTCGCCTCCGACCACACGGTCAAGTACGACAACAACCTCGTCCTGCGGGTGGACGGCACCGCGTTCGTGGTCGAGAACACGCTGCGGTCGGACGGATGAAGCGGCTTCTCGTCCTGTGCGTCCTGGCGTTGGTGGGGTGCGGCGCCGACGGGCCGTCGAGCTACACCGCCAAGGACGTCAAGGCCGCCTACTACAAGGCGAGCGACGCGGGCGACGCCGCCTCCGTCCTGGAGAACTACTGGGTCGACGACGAGTACCACTCGCACGCGAACTACGTCCCGCGCGAGGCGCTCGAGGTCTGCCCGCTGATGCAGCGCGCGAACGCGCCCGTGCGCGTGGAGAACATCATCAAGCCCAAGGCGGCCGAGCCCGTCAGCGAGTTCGTCGTCGGGCCGGTGGACGAGACCGACATCCGCACGCCATCGGTCACGCAGGGCGCGCTGCTGTTCGGCACGAGCGCGATCGCCACCGACGGCATGAAGGCCGTCGGCGCGGCCATGAGCAAGTGCCCGCCGAGCTACGAGGTGCGCGGCGGGCCGTCGCCGATCCTCGGCACCTACGCCGTGAGTGCCCGGCCGCTCGAGACGGACGACGGCTGGACGGGCGTGCTCCAGCAGATCGCGCACACCAACCCGAACGACGACGTCTATTACGAGGACGCCGCGCACATCGTCGTCCAACGCGCGAACGTGATCCTCTACCTGGACGTGACCCACCGCAAGATCATCGGCGAGCGCTCCGACGCGCCCGCGCACGCCGAGGCCGTGCTGCGGACGGTGCTCAAGCGGCTCGCATGACGCGCGCCGACCCGGCACGCGCGCGCCTCGCCCCGACGCGGCTGGTGGCCGCCGCCCTCGCGGCGCTGCTCGCGTTGCTCGCGCTGGCGCCGGCCGCGGGCGCGCACGCCACGATCGTCCGCACGACCCCGTCCGACCGCGCCGTCGTCGGCTCCGCCCCGCGCACGGTGCAGATCCGCTGGAGCGAGGCGGTCGACCTCGGCCCGGACTCCGTGCGCCTGCTCGACGCGACCGGCGAGGAGCTCGACACGCCCAAGGCCACCCACGCGGGCGGCGACGCCGCGACCGCCGTGCTCCGCCTGCCCGCGGGCCTGAAGGACGGCACCTACGTGGTCACCTGGCGCGTGACCTCGGCCGACTCGCACCCGGTCGCCGGCGCGTTCTCGTTCTCGATCGGCGAGCCGAGCGCGGTGGTCGTCTCGACCGAGCCGGGCGCGACGAGCCCGGCGGTGAAGGTCGCCGACGGCATCGCACGCGGCGTCGCCTTCCTCGGCTTCGCCCTCGCGATCGGCGGCGCGGCCGTGCTTCTGCTCCTCGGGGGCGAGCGCCGCGGCGTGCGCTGGGTGTGGCGCGGGGCGGCGCTGCTGGCGGGAGCGACGGTCGTCCTGCTGCTCCTGCAGGGCCCGTACGCGACGGGCGGCTCGCTGCTCGACCCGTCGCTGCTGTGGTTCTCGCTCAAGACGCGCTTCGGCGAGGCGCTGGTCGCGCGCCTGCTGTTGACGGCGGGGTTCGTGGTCCTGGTCACGCGTCCTCAGGTGACCGCCGCTTCGGTGTGCGCGGTCGGGCTCACGCTCACGTGGACGCTCGCCGACCACTCGCGGACCGGCGTGCAGCCCTGGCTCGGCGTGCCCGCGGCCAGCCTGCACCTGCTGGCGATGGGGCTGTGGCTCGGCGGGCTCGTCGCGCTGCTCGCCCGCGACACGCCGCGGCCGGTCCTCGCGCGCTTCTCGCCGCTCGCGCTCGGCTGCTTCGCCGTGCTCGGCGTCACGGGCGTCTATCTCGCGTGGCGTCAGTCCGGGACGCCAGCCGCGCTGCCCGCGACGGGGTTCGGGCGGCTGCTCCTCGTCAAGACCGGGCTCGTGCTCGTGATCGTCGCCTTCGCCGCGCTCACGCGGCGCGCGCTCGCCCGCGCCGGTGACCTGCGGCGCACCGTCCTTGCCGAGGCGGCGCTCGGGCTCGTCGTGCTCGGCGTCACCTCCGCGCTCGTCAACGCGGCGCCCGCGCGCGTGGCCTACGTCGACCCCGTCGACGTCACCGTCCCCGGCCTCGACGGCGGCAAGGTGCAGGTGCGCGTCACACCCGCCAAGCAGGGCCAGAACGTCGCCGACCTCTACCTGGTCTCGCCGACCGGCCGCCTCACCATCCCGCCGGAGGTCACCGCTCGGCTGCGCGGCCCGGACGGGGACAGCCTGCCGGTCGAGCTCGGGTCGGCCGAGCCCGGGCACTACGTCGCCACGGCCTTGACCATCCCCGAGCCCGGCGACTGGACGCTGCGGATCAACGTCCGCACGTCCGAGATCGACGAGCGGACGATCGACGTCCCGGTGCGGATCCGATGAGGCTGCTCGCGGCCATCCTGCTGAGCCTCGTGCTCGCCGCGCCGGCCTCCGCGCACGTCGAGGTGCGACCCACGGTCGCGCGGCCCGGGGACACCGTCGAGCTGACGTTCAAGGTGCCCAACGAGCGCGCGGACGCGGCGACCACCGGCCTGGAGCTGTTCCTGCCGCCGGGCGTCCCGGCGAAGGTCGCGCCCCACCCCGGCTGGACGAGCACGGACCGCGGCGGCGGCGACATCGCCTTCGCGCCGGACACGCCCGCGCAGGCGATCGGCCCCGGCCGCGCCCAGGAGTTCAAGGTCACACTCGGCCCGCTCCCCAAGGCCGATCGGATCGTCTTCAAGGCGCTGCAGACCTACGCCGACGGCGAGGTCGTCCGCTGGATCCAGGCCACGGGCCCCGACGACGAGCGCCCGGCCGCGATCCTCGACCTGTCCGGCAACGGCGCCCCCGAAGGCGACGAGAACGGAGCCTGGCCGCTCTACCTCGGCGGCGTGCTGGGGTTGCTGATCGTGATCGTCGGAGTCGCGGTAACGCGGAGGCGTCGTAGCGTCATGTAACCCCCGAGATGCGAAGTGATGCCGCGCTGATCGCCGCCGCACGCACCGACTCCGGTGCGTTCCGCGAGCTCTATGACCGTTACGCCGAGCGGGTGCTGAGCTACCACCGGCGCCGCTCGGGCGACGAGGACGCCGCCCACGAGTTGACCGCCGAGACGTTCGCGCAGGCCTGGCTCGTCCGCGCGCGCTTCCGCGACGAGTGCGGCGGGACCGCCGGCCCGTGGCTGTTCGGGATCGCCCGCAACGTGCTGCTGCACTCCGTCCGCCGGCAGGCGCTCGAGCACAGCGCTCGCGAACGGCTCGGGATGCGGGTCGAGACCTCCGCGGCCGCGCCCGAGGAGGCGTGGCTCGACGGGCTCGACGAGGCGCTCGACGCGCTCCCCGACAACCAGCGCGAGGCGATCCGCCTGCGCATCGAGGACGACCTCGACTACGAGCAGGTCGCCGCGAACCTCGGCACGACGCCCGCCGCCGCGCGCGTGCGCGTGCACCGCGGCCTGGCCGCCCTGCGTACCCGACTCGCAGCTTCCAAGGAGACACGATGACCGACCGCCTCAGCGCCATCGGCGACGACCTCGAGCGGGCCACGGGCCGTGACCTGCGCACCCACCAGCGCCGCCGGCGGCGCACGATCACGGGCGCGGTCGCGATCGCCCTGCTCGTCCCCGGCGCGGCCGTCGCCGGCAGCCTGCTGACCACGGAGGAGGTCGCGCGGTCGATGCCCGCCGGCACGAAGTTCCTCGCCGGCACGACGCCGGAGTGCACCACGGTTACGGACGGCGTCGAGTACCACTGCACGATCAAGGGCGACTTCAAGGCCGAGGTCGAGGACCTCAAGGGCACGGTGGAGCCGACCGTCGACGCGACCAAGCACGTCAACGGCGGCTGTCGCTCGCTGCGCTCCGACGGGCGCGAATGGCGCTGCTACATCGGCGAGGCAGCGGTCGAGCAGCAGATCATCGGCCCGGACTTCCTCGGCGCCTACGCGCCGTCGCCCGGAGTGGGTTGAGGTTTCAGGCCGCGCGTTAGGGATACCTAATACGCGGTCTGCCGTTCCTCCTGACCACACGTCCCGCCCGCGTCGCCGGGCTGCTCGGTGCGCTCGTCGTGCTCGCGTTCAGCGTGCTGGCGTCGCTTGCCATCGGCTCGAAGTCCGTGCCCTTCGCGGAGGTGATCCGGGCGTTCACGGCCTACGACGGCAGCGACGCGCACGCGATCGTCCGCGACCTGCGGGTCCCGCGCACCGAGGTCGGGCTGCTCGTCGGCGCGGCGCTCGGCGCGGCCGGCGCGCTGATGCAGGGCGCGACCCGCAACGCGCTCGCCGAGCCCGGCATCCTCGGGATCAACGCGGGCGCGTCGTTCGCGGTCGTGCTCGCGATCTCGGTCCTGAACGTCGGCTCCACGCCGGCGTACACCGGCTTCGCGTTGGCCGGCGCGGCCATCGTCGCCATCGCCGTGTTCGCGCTCGGCGCGACGACCCGCAAGGGCCCAGCAGGTGTGACGCTCGCGCTGGCGGGAAGCGTGATGGCCGCGCTGCTGATTGCGCTCACAAGTGCGGTGCTCGTCTTCGACGCGCGCACGCTCGACGAGTTCCGCTTCTGGATCGTCGGCTCGATCGGCGGCCGTGACGGCAGCGTCGCGCTGACCGTGCTGCCGGTGATCGCGGCCGGCCTCGTGATCGCGTTCGCCGCCGGGCACTCGCTGAACACGCTCGCGCTCGGGGACGAGGTGGCGCGCTCGCTCGGCCAGCACGTCGGGCGCACGCGGGCGGCGGTGAGCCTGGGGTTCGTGCTGCTCGCGGGCGGCGCGGTGGCGGCCGCGGGACCGGTCGCGTTCGTCGGGCTCGCCGTGCCGCACGTCGCTCGCATCCTCGCCGGCCCCGACTACCGCTGGATCGTGCCCTACAGCGTCCTGCTCGGCGCGGTGCTGCTGCTGGCCGCGGACGTGGTCGGCCGCGTGCTCGTGCGCCCGGCGGAGATGGGCGTCGGGATCGTCACGGTGCTCGTGGGCGCGCCGTTCTTCGTCTGGCTCGTGCGTCGTCCGAAGCTGGTCGCGCTGTGAGCCAGCGCATCACGGTCCGCGCCGGCGGCGTGTCGCTGCGCTTCCACGCCCGCTCGGCGGCGGTCACCACCGCGCTCTTCGTCGCCATGCTCGCCGGGCTGGTCGCGAGCGTCGCGGTCGGCGAGTTCGCGATCCCGCCCGCCGACGTCGTCAACACGCTCGTCGGCGCGGGCGACCAGGCCACGAACTTCGTCGTCCTCGATCTGCGCCTGCCGCGCGCGCTCACCGGCCTGCTCGTCGGCGCGGCGCTCGGCGTGGCGGGCGCGATCTTCCAGGACGTCACGCGCAACCCGCTGGCCTCGCCGGACGTCGTCGGGATCGCGAGCGGCGGGTCCCTGGCGGCGGTCGCGCTGATCGTCTTCACGGAGGTCGAGGCCGTGCCGCTCGCCGCGCTCGCCGGGTCGCTCACGGCCGGCGCGCTGCTCTACGTGCTCGCGTGGCGGGGCGGCGTCCAGGGCTTCCGGCTCGTGCTCGTCGGCATCGGCGTCGCCGCGTTCGCCAACGCGGGCATCTCCTACGTGCTCACGCGCGGCCGGATCTTCGAGGTCGAGACGGCGTACGTGTGGCTCGTCGGGTCGCTCAACGGGCGCAGCTGGGACCAGGTGTGGCCGCTCGCGGTCGGCGTCGGCGTGCTGGTGCCAGTGATCCTCGCGCTCTCGCGCCGGGTCGCCGTGCTCGGCCTGGGCGACGACGTCGCGCGCAGCCTCGGCGTGGGGGTGGAGCGCTCGCGCCTGCTCCTGCTCGGCGCCGCGGTCCTGCTCACGGGCCTCGCGGTCTCCGCCGCCGGCATGGTCAGCTTCGTCGCGTTCGTCGCGCCGCACATCGCGCGCCGGCTCACGCGCAGCACCTCCATGCTGGCCGCGGCGGGCTGCGGCGCCGTGCTCGTCCTCAGCGCCGACCTGATCGGCCGCACGCTCTCCCCGCCGACGGAGATCCCGGTCGGGATCCTCACGTCGATCATCGCCGCCCCGTACTTCCTGCTGCTCCTCCGGAGGGCCCGCGCATGAGCTCACTCGAGGCCCGCGACCTGCGCGTCGGCTACGGCGGCCCGGACGTCGTCGCCGGGCTGGACCTCGTGATCCGCCCCGAGCAGATCACGGCGATCGTCGGCGCCAACGGCTGCGGCAAGTCGACGCTGCTGCGCGCGCTCGCGCGGCTGATCACGCCGACCGGCGGGTCCGTCCTGCTCGACGGGCAGGAGATCCGCACGCTGTCGTCCAAGGCCGTCGCGAAGCGGCTCGGCCTGCTCCCGCAGTCGCCGACGGCGCCCGAGAACCTGACGGTGGAGGACCTGGTCGCGCGCGGCCGCTATCCGCACCAGGGCCTGTTCCGCCAGTGGTCGCCGACGGACGAGCAGGCCGTCGAGGAGGCGCTCGCCGCGACCGCGACGACCGACCTGCGGGCCCGCCCGCTCGACGAGCTCTCCGGCGGCCAGCGCCAGCGTGCCTGGATCGCGATGGCGCTCGCCCAGCAGACCGAGCTGCTGCTGCTCGACGAGCCGACCACCTACCTCGACCTCGCCCACCAGATCGACGTGCTCGACCTGCTCGACGGCCTCGTCGCCGAGCGCGGTCGCACCGTCGTGATGGTCCTGCACGACATCAACCAGGCCTGCCGCTACGCGGACCAGCTCGTCGCCGTGCGCGACGGCCGCGTGCACGCCGCGGGCGCGCCGGGCGAGATCGTCGACGACCGCTTCATCGGAGACGTCTTCGGGCTCGAGGCCCGCGTCGTCGAGGACCCCGTGACCGGCACCCCGTTGTGCCTTCCGATCGCCCAGCGAAGGAGTACGAGATGCGCATCCTGATACCCGTCCTACTGGCGAGCCTTGTGCTCGTTGGCTGCGGCAGCGACGAAGCGACCTCCGGGTCCGCGTCCGCGCCGAGGAGCACCGTCACCCACAAGTTCGGCAAGACCGAGGTCCCCGCGGACCCGAAGCGGGTCGTGACCGTCGGCTACACGGACCAGGACGCGATCCTCGCGCTCGGCGTCACGCCGGTCGCGGTCGGCGAGTTCGGCGGCGGCTACGAGTGGCGCACGCGCCCGTGGGCCCAGGCCGCGCTCAAGGGGGCGGAGCCGGAGGTCGTCACCGACCAGCAGATCAACTTCGAGGCGGTCGCCGCCCAGCGCCCGGACCTGATCATCGGCATCAACGCCGGCCTCAAGCAGGCCGACTACGACAAGCTCAGCCGGATCGCGCCGACCGTCGCCCAGTCCGGCGACTACATCAACTTCGGCATGCCGTGGGACGAGCAGACGCTGCTCGTCGGCCAGGCGCTCGGACGCGAGGAGAAAGCCAAGGAGGTCGTCGCCGACGTGCAGGCCCAGCTCGACGCGTTCAAGGCCAAGCACGCGGACTTCGCCGGCAAGACGGCGATCATGGCCTACGGCGGGCCGGACGGCTACGGCGCCTACGCCACCGGCGACACGCGCTCGCGCTTCCTCTCCGACATCGGCTTCACCACCCCCAAGGAGGTCGACAAGCTCGCCGGCGACCAGTTCTACGCCCAGTTCAGCCAGGAGCAGTTCCGGCTCATGGACCAGGACGTGGTCGTCATGTACGGCGCCCAGAAGGACATCCTCGCCAACCCGGTCTTCAAGCGCCTGGACGCCGTCAAGGAGGACCGCGTGATCTACCTCGACCTCAAGGACCAGATGGCGGGCGCGCTGGGCTTCGCGAGCGCGCTGAGCCTGCCGTGGATGCTCGCGAACACCGAGGCGCAGTTCACGGCCGCGGCGGACGGCAAGACCGAGACCAAGGTCACCCAGCCCGAGTGACGTGCCGCACATCCACGTATCTGCGGGCCCCCGCCGGTGGTCAGAAGCTCTGTATGCCCAGGCCATCCCATTCCACGCACACATCACGGACCGCGCTGCTTATTAGCCCGTGATCTAGACGGCGGAGGTTCGCGCTCACCAGCCCACTTCCGAGGTCCGTGATCGCGCCCCCAACTCAGCGCCCGCGCCCGCCGCGTCTCGTCGGCCGGCGCGGGCGCTCGATGTTCAACGCCTTCAACGCCCCCATGTGGATGACCCAGCGTCGCGTCGGGATCGGGATCGCGTGGCGGTTGCGGTACTTGAACGTGTAGTGCGGCGCCCCGGAGTGCTGCTCCTCGATCATCCCGAGCCCGCCGCACTCGAAGAGCGTGCGCACGAGCGCCGGCAGGTCGATCGGCGGGAAGCCCAGCAGCTCCAGCTGCGCGTGGAGCTCGTCGAGGCTGAAGCGGTCGCGTTCGAGGCTGGTGAGCAGCGCCACGACGCTGTCGATCTGGGTCGGCTCGGCGTACCCGTGCAGCTCGTCGCGCAGCTCCGGCAGGAAGTAGCGCGTCGAGTAGGTGCGCAGGCCGCTGCGGATCTCGCGCTCCGTGACGGGTCCGTCGTGCTCGACGAACCCCTGGATGGCGCGCATTAGCTGCAGCACGTCGCGCGGCGTGTGGCGCGTGTGGTCGAGCAGGTAGCGGACCGCCGGGCGGCCGTCGACCATGCGAGGGAGGAGCTCCTGGAAGACGTCGACCTCGCGGCCGAGCGACACGCTCGCACGCAGGTTCACGAGCGTGTGCAGCCGGCTGCCGGCGGGGTCGCGCGGGTCGTGGTACCAGTCGAGCTCGACCGAGCTGTCCTGGCGGATCTTGTTCTTGTTCGCGCCCGGCAGCCGGTCGAAGATGTCCGTCCGGCAGAGCACGACGAACTTCGCCGGGCAGCCCGCCACGCGCAGCTCGCCGTTGAGGCGTGAGACCTCGGTGATCAGTGCCGCGATCGCCTGGAACTGCAGCTCGCGCGTGGTCAGCACGTCGTCGAGCCCGTCCACGAACACGACGTGCGTGCTGTCGGTCCGGAAGCTCTTCACCGCGGCGCGCAGGACGGCGACCATCTGCGAGAGCTGGAGGTCCTGGCCCTCGTACACGCGCTCCTCGTTGACCTCGAGGAACTTCGGGATGCCGGCTTTGAAGCCGCGCTTGGAGGAGCGGCTGACGAGCTGGTTGAGCTGCGGCACCGGCATCAGGTCCAGCTCGCGCAGCCCCGTGACGGCCTTCGTGTACGGCCGTTGCGCCTCCAGACGGGCGCTCTCGTCCGCCTCGAAGGACTGGATCAACAGCAGCAGCAGGCTCCACGCCCACGCGGCCGGGTAGCGCGACTGGAAGTCGCCGGAGACGCCCGCGAACGTCTTGAAGTCCGTGTAGGAGAACTCCTCGAGCGTCGCCGCCGTGACGAACAGCTGCGGGTCGCGTTCGGCGAGCAGCTTGGCGCGCTCGACGATCGCCGTCTTCCCGCAGCCTTTGTAGCCCAGGAACAGGAACGGCGACCCGCGCAGCGCGCTGTCCATCACCCGCGCGTCGTCGAGGAAGCCGTCGATCAGCAGGTCCGGCTCTTCCGAGCCTTCCTTGTGGGCGTCGGCATAGCCGAACTGGATGGAGGCGAAGCTCGCCGCCATGTCCGCGAGCCTACCGGGGTTAAACGTCTGTTCAAAGGACGCGGGAGCCGGACGAATACCCAGGGAGCCGTTGCTTTTCTGACTCTGGAGTTCCCTCTTGCGCCCCACCCGCCTCGTGCTTGCAGCGTCGACGCTGCTCGCGTTCGCGTTACCAGCCGCCGCCGCGAAGGCCGCGGCGCCGCTCTGCTCGCCCGTCAACTGCGCGACCGCCACCGATTCGTCGCGGACGGTCGTCCTGAAGCCGAAGACCAAGGCGAAGAAGACGACGTCGCTGCGCGTCTCGGTCAAGTTCGCGCCCAAGGGCAGCAAGCCGAAGGTCACGGTCACCGGGCCCGGCGGCTTCAAGCGCAAGCTGTCGGCCACCAAGACCTACCGCAACGTCAAGCCGGGCCGCTACGTGATCACGGCCGAGCCGATCAAGGGCGCGGACCTGACGACGTTCGCGACCTACCGCAAGACCGTCGCGAAGGTGCGCAAGCACGCGGTCGCGTGGGTCGGTGTGCGCTACCGCCAGCAGGTGGACTCGGGCACGCTCGTCGCGCAGCCTTCGGCGGTCACCGCCGTCAGCGGTGATCCCAACGGGACGCGCACGGTCACCGTGCGGGATCCGCAGGGCCTGATCAAGGTCGGCTCCGTGCTGACCGCGGGCGTCGGCCCGCAGACCCCGGGCGGCATGCTCGTCGAGGTCAAGTCGGTCACGCGCCAGGGCGACCTCGCGATCACGCAGGCCGACCCCGCGCCGCTGACCGCGATCGGCCCGCAGGCCGAGATCATCTCCCAGCCGCAGCTGAAGATGACCGCGGAGGACTTCAGCCGCGTCGCGAACGCGGACCCGAGCAACGACCCGGGCGCGTTCAAGCAGGGCTCGGCCCTGAAGAAGCTGCCGGACGGGCTGCGCTCCTTCAACGCCAAGAAGGAGGGCGCGGACAAGCCGTTCAAGTGCTCCAGCAAGGCGGGCGCCAAGCTCACCGGCGACGTCTCCTTCGACGCCGGCACGTCGGTCGGCGTGGCCTGGGGCGGCTGGCTGCACCCGGGCACGATCACCGCGCACGTGGGCGTCAAGCTCAACCAGGCCGCCAGCCTCAAGGTCGAGGTCTACGGCGAGGCCAAGTGCGAGCTCGAGCTCGAGCTGCTCCCGGAGGACTACCGCTTCACGCCGTGGTCGTTCACCGTCGGCCCGGTGCCGGTCGTGATCGTCCCCAAGCTCAACTTCCTCGTCAACGGCGAGGCGTCGATCGCCGCCAGCACGTCGATCGAGGTCGACCAGTCGCTGAGCACGTCGTTCGGCCTGGCCTACGACGGTGACAACTTCGGCCCGTACGGCGAGGCCAAGGCCGAGTTCAAGACCAAGTACTACGAGCCCGCCGGCTCGATGAACCTGAAGGCGTCGGTCGGCCCGCGGCTCGCGTTCGACTTCTATGACGTCGCCGGCCCGTACCTGACCGCCGGCATCTTCATGCAGCTCAAGGCCGACACGGACAAGAGCCCGTGGTGGCGCCTCTCCAGCGGCCTGCAGGCCGGCGGCGGGCTCCGCTTCAAGGTCTGGAAGTTCGGCTTCGACTACAACAAGCCCGACATCTGGTCCAAGGACTGGACGGTCGCGCAGTCCAAGACGCAGGCCCCGATCGCGCTCGACGGCGCGGCGTTCCCGGCTGGCGACAACGGCACGGCCTACAAGGCGCAGGTCAAGCTCACGCGCGGCAAGGGCACGGGCTACTACGTGACCGACGGCGCGCTCCCCGCGGGCCTGGTGCTCAACCGCACGACGGGTGCGATCACCGGCACGCCGACCGCGTACGGCACGGACAAGTTCCAGATCAGCGTCGTCGACGGCGAGGGCAAGGTCGCGCGCAAGGACTACGCGATCACGATCCGCACGCCGGCGATCGCGCTGACCACGACCGCGCTCGAGAACGCGCAGTCGGGCTCGACCTACCGCGTCGCCTTCGCGGCGACCGGCTCGATCGCGCCGTACACGTGGAAGCTCACGGGCGCGCTCCCCGAGGGCCTGACGTTCGACGCCGGCCAGCTGCTCGGCACCCCGACCAAGACCGGGGCGTTCCCGATCACCGTCTCGGTGACCGGCGCCGACGGGAAGGTCGCCCGCCGCGACTTCAAGCTGACGGTGCTCGCGCCGCCGCTCGTGATCGACACCGCCGCCACGCTCACCGACGGCATGGAGGGCGTGCTCTACGACCAGACGCTCGCCGCCACCGGTGGCGAGGGCACGTACACGTGGTCGGTCGCGACCGGCACGCTCCCCGTGGGCGTCACGCTCGACGCCGCCACCGGCAAGCTCACGGGCCGCCCGACGGCCCAGGGCGACGCCGCGTTCACGGTCAAGGTCGCCGACACCACCGGCCACAGCGCCACCAAGGCCGTCACGCTGAAGGTCCACCCGCCCGGGATGGTCGTCAGCACGCCCACGTTCCCGACCGTGCTGCAGGGCGATCCGTTCAGCTCGACGCTGAACGTGATCGGCGGCGCCGGCCCGTACGCGTGGGCCGTGACCACCGGCGCGCTGCCGACCGGCCTCACGCTCGATCCCGCCACCGGCGCGATCACGGGCAACGCCAACGCCGGCGGCGACACGACCTTCACGGTCACCGTCACCGACTCGACCAACGCGCAGACGACGAAGGAGCTGACGATCACCGTCACGCCGGAGCCGTCGGGCACGCCGGTGAACCTGCAGGCGATCGACTGCTGGTCGACGACGGGCTGCATGGCCGTCGGCTTCCAGAACACGTGGCTGTACAACGGCACGACGTGGACCAAGTCCGCTGACGTGCAGTTCTACAACCCGACGAGCCTGAGCTGCTTCAGCGCGACCCGCTGCGTCATGACCACGGGCGGCGACGCCTTCACGTGGAACGGCACGGCCTGGACCGACGTCGACCGCCCGGCCGTCTCGCACGGCGGCACGCGCACGGCCGTCCAGGGCTCCAGCTGCTATTCGGCCACGGTCTGCGAGGTGTACGGCGACGAGGAGATCGGCGGCGACGACACCGGCTATTCGTGGCAGCTGACCAACGGCAGCTGGGGCCGCTCCATCCGCATGCCGGAGGACAGCTACTACGACATCGACTGCCTGAGCGCCTCGTTCTGCACCGCGGTGCAGGCGTTCGACGGCCTGTCGGTGTTCAACGGCTCCACCTGGTCGGCGCTGCAGAACACGGGCCTCTACAACACCCGCGTCAGCTGCAACTCGACCACGTCCTGCCTGATCGTCGGCGGCCAGAACGACAGCACGGTCAAGTGGACGGGCTCGCTCGCCGCGCCGGTCAGCTCCGGCGCCGGCAGCGTGAGCTACGCGGCCGACTGCGTCGTCGGCGGCACGACCTGCGCCGCGGCCTGGCGCAGCGGTGTCATCGGCGCCTGGAACGGCACCAGCTGGGTCAAGTCCGCGCCGGTGTCCGGCCTGGTCATCAACGACATCGCCTGCCCGGCGAACAACCAGTGCATCGCGGTCGGCAACAGCGCCCGCTACTACGTCTGGGACGGCACGTCCTGGGCGCGCAAGGTGGGCTTCGCCTACAACTGACCCTCACCGACGGGGCGGGTTCGCGCGGATCACCGGCGCGAACCCGCCCTGCTCGGCGTCGTGCAGCTGAGCGACGCGGGCAGCGGCGCGCCGGGCGTCGTCCTCCCGGCCCGTCGCCGTGAAGGCCTCGGCCGCGCGCGCGGCGCACTCGGCGGCGTAGCGGGCCGCGCCGATCGCGACCAGCTCGTCGGCGCAGGCGGACAACGCGGGGCCGTCGGCGGCCTCGGCGTGGGCGAGATAGGCGGCGGCGAAGCGGCCGTCGCACTCGGCGCACACCGCTCGCAACGGCTCGACGACCCGCGCGGCGGGCGCACCGGCGCGCAGCGCCTCGTAGTACAGCTGCGCGGCGTACACGGGCAGCGAGGTGCGCTCGGCCTCGGCCAGCAGCCGCGCCTGGGCTGCCGCCGCGTCACCGGCGGCCAGCTCGGCCCACGCCTCGCCGCGCACGGTGTACACGAGGTCGGTGTCCAGCGGCTCGAGCTTCATCGTCGCCCGGCAGGCGCTCAGCGACGACTCCACCCGCTCATCGTCGCCGGTGAAGAAGCCGACGCCGACGCGCAGCGCGTGCGCGGAGGCCAGCGAGCCGAACGGGTCCTGGCGCTCGAGGTGCACGACCGCCTCGGCCAGCCAGCGGTCGGCTTCGTGGTAGCGGCCGGCGAGCAGCGCGATCGCGCCGAGCGCGACCGCGGCGATCCCCGCGCCGGCGTGCTCGTCCGCCCGGATGCTCGCGGCGAGCGCCTGCGCCATGAAGTTGGCGGTCGTGTCCAGGCCCCAGCCGGACTCGAGCCCGATCACGCAGGACATGATCATCGCCGCCTCGTCGATCTCGTCGCGCAGCGGGAGCGCCGGTCGCAGCGCGCCGATCCGCTCGTGCGCCTCCTGCACGCGACCGCCGTAGAAGCAGTTGGTCGCGTGCACCAGCTCCATCCGGCGGCGCGCCGCACCCTCCAGGCTCGGGTCCGCGAGCGCCTGTGACGAGGACTCGATCGCGGCGCGGTAACCGGTCGTCGCCGCCACCAGCCGGACGCGCAGCGGGGCGATCTGGCTGCGCCAGGCCGGGTCGTCGGGCCACCACTCGCGGGCGCGCAGGAGCAGCTCGGCCCCGGCTTCGGCCTGGCGCAGGCCCCACAGCAGCCCGACCGCGCGCTGCTGGAGGTAACGGAGGGCCAGCAGCTGCGAGGTGATCGTCCCCTCGAGCGCGGCGAGCACCACCTCGGCCTCCTCGTGGCGCTGACGGACCGAGTGGGCGCGCGCGAGCAGCAGCGTGGCCTCGACGCCGTCGACGTCCTGCACCAGCCGGGCACAGAGGTCGGGGTCGCCGGCCTCGAGCGCGGCCTGCGCGGCCTCGAGCGCCAGCGCCGGGGCGACCGGCTGGTCGGCGTCGAGCAGCCAGCGCGCGACGAGCAGGGCGTCGGCGGACGATCGGTCGGGCCGGGCGCGGACGGTGGCGGCGAGCCGCACGCGGGCGTCCATCGCGCGCACGCTGGAGAGCGACGCGCGCACGACGTCGCCGTACAGCGGGTGCTCGAGGCGCACGTCGGCGTCGGCGATCCGGACGAACCCGCGCGCGGCCACGCGGTCGGCCGCGGAGGCGCCCGCGAGCGTGACGATCTCGGTCCGCCGCAGCGGCTCGCCGAGCGCCAGCAGCTCGATCACGTGCCGCTCGGCGGGCTCGAGCTCGGCGAGGCGGTCACCGATCAGGTCCGACAGCGAGGCGCTCGGCGGCGGTTGGCGCGTGAGCCGCCAGAGGCCGCCGGCGTCCTCGAACGCGCCGCCGGCGATCGCGCCGGTGACGAGCTCGCGGAGATAGAGCACGTTCCCGCGCGTGCGCTCGTACGCCCACCGCTGCACGCGCTGCTCGACCGGACCGTCCAGGAGCGCCTCGACCAGCGCGGCGGCGTCGCGCTCGCTCAGCTCACGCAGCTCCAGCGGCTCGGCGCCCGCGTCGTCCATCAGGGCGCGCACGGCGTCCGGGCACGGCTCCCCGACGCGCACGGTGGCGACCAGGAAGACGAGCCCGCTCGAGACGAGATGCAGGACGAGCGTGGCCGAGGTGGGGTCGAGCCGCTGCGCGTCGTCGACGCCGAGCACGATCGGCCGTCCGTCGGCGCGCTCGCGCAGCGCCTCGGCGCAGAGGCGCATCAGCTCGACCGGGTCCTCGGACCTGGCGTCCGCCGGCAGCAGGCCGGCGCAGGCGGCGAGCGGGACCGTGGCGGCACTGCGCGTGGCCTGGACCCACGGCGCCAGCGCGCCCGTGTCCGCGGCGGCGGCGACGGCCTCGCGCGCGAGCCGCGACTTGCCGACCCCGGCCGGGCCGACGATGACCACGCCGGGTGCGCGGCGTGCATGCAGCGCGGCGATCCGCTCGAGCTCGGCGTCACGGCCGACGAGCGGCCGGTTGACGTCGTTGGCCACGGCGGCGCAGCCTATCCGTGCCGCGTCAGGCGGGGCGCTCGGCCAGCGTGCGCAGGGCCGTCATCGACGGCTGGAACAGGTACTCGCCGCCGCGCAGGGTGACGAAGCGCGGCTGCGGCTTGAGGAAGTGGGGCGGGTGGCCCTGGATGGTCATCTTGCCCTCGGTGCCGTGGGGCTCGCCGACCAGGAAGTCCTTGTCGCGGCCGAGCCCGAACGGGTCGCCGTCGTCGATCCAGAGCGCCTGGATCGTCTCGAACTGGCGCCAGATGTCGGCCTGGAAGCAGACGAAGACGAGGCCGCGGTCCACGCCGTCGTCCTCGGTGGCGCCCGGCGCCAGCGGCTTGCCGTAGGCGCGGCCGCGGCGGACGATCCGGTGGCGGTTCGTGAGCCGGCCGTCGAAGAAGCCGGGCGCCTCGCGCGGGTTCGCGCGGCGCACGTGGGCGCCGAGCGGGCACTTCAGGCCGTCGGGGTCGTCGGCGTAGCCGAAGTCGTTGATCCGGTGTTGGTCGGAGGAGACCGAGGCGTCGGGGGAGTCGGGGGAGAGCGCGAGCGGCGTGCCGTCGGGCCAGCGGCCGACGATCTTGGCCGCGAGCTTGCGGGCACCGCCCGGGTAGCGTTCCCCCTCGGCGGCGGTGTAGCGGCGGAACGCGGCGGCGTCCATCGCGAGCTTGCGGTAGACGACGAACGTGCCGTTGCGGTCGAACGGGGCGACCGGCGCTCTCGGCAGCGTGCCGTCCTCGTCCTCGTAGCCGAGCAGGACCTCGCCCGTGGCGAGCTCACGCCAGCCCCCGGCGCCGTCGGGCTGGCCGTCGCCGGGGCGGGGCTCGACGCCGGCGCCGCGCACCGCGGGCTGGGCGATGCCATCGAAGAAGCCGAAGTGGTCGCGGCCGCCGGGCAGCGCCTCGGCCCGCTGGAGGTGCGCGAGCGTGACCGCGTTCTGGTCTGAGTCCTCGCCGATGATCTTCGCCAGCGCCGCGGTCAGGTGCTCCCAGTCGATCGCGTAGACGGTCACCAGGACGTGCGCGGCATCGCTGCCGAGGCCGTCCTCCCACGCGTCCGGCGCGCTCGGGCCGCGGTCGCCGAGATGGTCGGCGCGGGCGGCCATGCCGTCGCGGAACGCGTCCGGGAACGAGGCGAGCACGGCTTCGCTCAGCCCGAGCACCCGCAGGCCCGCGAACGTGAAGGCGACGTTCATCACCGTGGCCGGCGTGCCGCTGCGCCACGGCTCCGCGGTCGCGACCTGCGGCAGCATCCGGCGCATCAGCGCGCGGGCCGCGTCGACATCGACGATCCGCAGGAACAGGTACGCGGCGGCAGGATGCGTGTAGCCGCGCAGGACATTGCCCTGGATGTCGCTGAGGTCGATCTGCGAGGCGCGCGGCTCACGCCGGGGCACGTTGGGCGGGCGGCCGAGCATGCTCAGAACCGCTCCTTGAACCGCGCCTGCAGCTCCGCCGCGGACAGCCCCTGCGCCTCGACCGCGAAGTCGATCACACGCTCGCGCACCGCCAGCGCCTCACGCACCTCGACCACGCTCGCGTCCGGCATCGCCGACCGGAACAGCCCGGCCGGAGCCTGGATCGAGCGCACGAACGCGCGGAACGCGCGCCGGTCCACGCGCCCCGGATAGCCCGCGCAGAGGCCCCACCACTCGTCGCACTCGGGCACCTCGGCGCACAGCCGGTCCAGGTACGGCTCCAGGTCGCCGTCAATCGTGCTCGTGAACACCAGGTGCGTGTGCCGGAGCGTGTCCGTCTTGCGCTGCTTCGGGCCCTGGTGCACGAGCGCGCGGAACAGCTGCACGCGCGCGATGTGCAGCGTGTCGATGCGCGCGAACGGGCTGTCCGCGCCGATCGGCAGCGCCTCCAGGTAGGCCTCGAGCTCGTCCTCGCGGCCGTCCAGCACACGCGCGAACGTGGTCAGCGCGTAGGCGCTGCCGACCCGGTGGCCGCGATCAGAGATGCGCCTGCGCATCCGTCAGGAACCGCTCCCATGCGGCCTTGAACTCGTCCGGCGGCAGGGATGGGTCCAGCGCGTCGAAGCGCTCCTTGACGGCCAGCGCGTTGTTGACCATCCGCGTCGACTCGTCCGCGTGCGCGCAGTAGTAGGTGCCGCCGTCCATCGAGTTCATCGCGATCCACGCCTTCAGCGGCTCCGCGGGCGGCGGCGCCGGGAAACCGGGGCCGCGTCCCCAGGTGACGCGGATGTCCAGCGGGATCACGTACGCGAACGCGTCGATGTAGTGCTGCCAGGGCCCGTCGAAGTTGCTCTCGAAGTACAGGTACTCGTAGTTGAGCTGCTCGTCGTCGAGCCCCGGCACGATCGTCCAGCGGACGAACTTGATGAAGTTGAACTGCAGGATGTGGCGCGCCATGAACGGCAGATGCCGGGTGAGTGGCAGGCCGATGCGCAGGAACCACACCCACTGCGGCCGGATGGGCGTGAAGAGCGTCAGGCCGGTCATCCGGCCGTGGACGTTGCCCATCGCCTACCGGTTCCAGATCTCCTTGCCCTCGGCCTGCCGCTTGACGTGCCGGGGGTTCGCGTACTGCTCGTAGTACTCGATCTCCAGGTGCGAGCACTGGAGCCAGATGCCGGGCAGGTGGAACGGGTCCGTGTGCGCGGGGAACCGGCCGTAGGTCTCCACCAGGTAGCGGCAGATCTCCTTCGTGTACTCGATCGCCTCCGCCGGCGGGTGGCCCGCCGCCTTCATGTAGGTCTCGGCGGTCGCCTTGTCCTTGTAGGACTGGGCGAACACGTCGGCGTTCGTGTACGTGCCCTCGGCGCCGAACTTCTCCTCGAGCACCTGGTCCACGGCCGCGTCCATGTCGCGGACGTAGGGCGGGCACAGGCCTTCGAGCACGCCGTCGATGCCGACGTACGCGGGCTGGGACGCGGGCACCGGCGGCCAGCGCTTGAAGCGGCTGTCGAACGTCTTGCCGGCGTGCTCGCGGAAGCCGAGGCCGAGGATGCCCTTGGCGGGGTCGCGCTGCCAGACGTGCGGGATCATCGGCGCGCCGTGCACCCACGCGCCCAGGCGCAGCGCCTCGGCCGTGAGCATCAGGTTCTGGAACAGGAAGTGCGCCTCGTAGTCGGTGCGCACGGTCGTGATCGAACCCAGCGGCGCGGGCACGTCGACCGACGAGTAACCGCCACGGGCCTGCTTGAGGCCGCCGATCGGCTGGTACGGGATCGGGTCCACGAGGCCGAGCTTGGCCGCGGCCCAGCCCGCCCACTCCATGACGTTCTTCGGGCGGAACGGCTGCCAGTCGTCGATGAACAGCGGCGCCTTGCCCTTGGGCTCGCTCAGGAGGATCAGCAGCACGTTGATGTACTGGCGCGTGTTGTCGACCACCGGCAGGAACTGCGTCGTGCCGGGCGCGTTGGTCATCTGGCCGTTCCAGCCCAGGAAGTACGGCCACTGCTTGTCCGGCATCGAGAAGCGCCCGTCGTAGACCTTGCGCTTGACGGCGGCCGCGAACGAGAGCCAGTCGTCCTCCGTGCGGTCCTCCCAGCGCGGCGGGATCTCCTTGAAGAGGTCCAGCGCCTTCTGGCCGCGGGGGCGCTCGATCAGGAACACGCCCTCGTCGTTGGTCATGAAGAACGACGTGGCCTGCGCGTTGTCGGCGCTCGACGCCGCGCGGCCGGCGACCTCGAGGAACATCGTCCCGAGCTCGGGCGAGCCGTCCGTCTTCTTGGTCGGCCCGTCGTGCATCACCGCCCCGGTGACGCTCGTGGAGGCGATCAGGATCGCTTCCTCCAGCGGCCTCAGCGCCGACGGCGCGTTGGCGCTCGTGTACGGCTGCGCGCCGTGCTCGAGCGACGTGCCCTGCGCGACGCGGCGCGTGCGCCGGTCCTGGATCGCCTGCGCGAACGGGTAGGAGAAGAAGTCGTCGAGACCGGCGTGGCCGGTCTTCGGCTGGTCCTCGGTGGCGCTCATCTAGTTGTGCTTCTCCAGCTCGGCAAGGGCGGTCGGCCACACGTCGCGCTCGGCGTTCGAGCCCAGCCACAGATCCAGGTGCGCGTAGTCCTTGATCACGTCGTGGGAGTAGAGGCTGTTGCCGTGGGCCTTGCGAAGCGTGTCATACGAGCGCTCCAAGCCCTTCGGGACGAACATCTTGTTGTGCTCGCCGGTGATGAAGTTGATCGGGACCTTGAAGTTCTCGAGGTTCGCCCAGTAGGCGTCCTTGCCGCCCGCGTCGCGCGCCTCTGAGGCGCGGATCATCAGCGAGATGTGCTCGAAGAACGTCAGGTTGCCGCCGCCGAAGAAGCCCGGCACGGCCGTCTCCATCGTCGGGCGGTTGATGTTCTCGTAGTCGTAGACGTCGCCGTAGATGAAGTAGATCCGGCGCGCGATCGGCGTGTTGTAGATGTGCTTGAACGGCACGACCCGCATCAGGGCCTCGATCGCCTTGCCGTCCCAGCGCTTCGGGTCGTACTCGACGTCGAGGAACTTGACCCCGAGCGACTTGAGCAGCGTCGCCATCCGCACCCAGGCGCGAGCCTGGTTGCCGGGCGTCGGGATCGGGTTGCCGGCGAGGCTGGAGAAGGTCGCACTGCGGACACCTTCCATCCCGGAGCCCATCGCCATGAACAGCGAGAGGCCGCCGACGCAGTGCCCGAAGACCTGCACGGTGTCCTGCCCGGTCTGCTCACGCACGGTCTGCACCGCCGCGGGCCAGTCACGCGTGGCGATGTCGTCGACGGTGAACTGCGTGCGGCTGGCCGGCAGCTCCGGGCTGGCCCGGTAGTCCAGCAGCCAGACGTCGTAGCCGTGCTCGCCCAGGTACTGGACCCAGTTCTTGGGCACGGTGTCGATGGCGAACGCGCTGGCGGCGTTGCCGTAGCCCGGCGCCATGACGATCGGGCCCTTGGTGCCGAACTGGTGGCGGGTCAGACGAATCTCGGTGCCGTCTGAAGTGGGAACGGAATGTGTCTCGGTCAAGTGTCTGCGTGTTCTATCCGCGCTCGGCAGCCGAATGCAAGGGCCGAACGGTCAGGGAGGTATTCACACACGGACGCTCAGACCGGTTAGAACCTTCCCATGCAAGCTGCCATGGACCGGCTCGAGCGCCTCATCGCTCGCCACCGACGCCTCGTCCTGATCGTCTGGCTGGCCATCGTCGTCGTCTCCGTACCGTTCGCCGGACGGCAGACGGAGAACCTCACCGGCGGCGGGTTCGAGAGCAAGGGCTCGGGCTCGCAGCTCGTCTCCGAGGCCTCGGAGCGAGACTTCGGGCGGCCGGGCGAGTCGCTCGCGGTGGTCTTCGACAACCGCGACGGTGACGCCGCCAAGCTCGCCGCGGCGGTCGACCGCGTCGAGCGCGACGGGTTCAAGGACGTCGAGGCGGTGCGCCTGGAGCCGCAGGCCGCCGAGGCCGCGCGCGCCTCGACCGAGCCGGTCGTGATCATGCCGCTCGTCGTCGAGGGCGACCGCGACGAGGCCGTGGACGCCGCAACGGTGATGCGCGAGAACCTGCACGCGGGCGAGGCGGGCGACGACCTCCCGGTCCACCTGGTCGGGCAGAGCGCGCTGTGGGCGGGCATCCAGGAGCTCTCGAAGGAGGACCTCGAGCAGGCGGAGCTCTTCGGGCTGCCGATCGTGCTGATCATCCTGCTGATCGTCTTCGGCTCGCTCGCCGCCGCGGCGCTCCCGCTCGCGCTGGGCGTCGCCTCGGTGGTCGTCACCGGCGCGATCATCTTCTTCCTCTCGCAGGTCTACGGCATGTCGACCTTCGTGACCAACATGGCCTCGATGCTCGGCATCGGCGTGGCGGTGGACTACTCGCTGTTCATCCTCGCCCGCTACCGGGAGGAGCTCGCGGAAGGGCACTCGGCCGACGACGCGCGCGCGGTGGCGCTGCGCACGTCGGGCATGGCGGTCGCGTTCAGCGGCGTGACCGTGATCGTCGCGCTCGCCGGCCTGTTCCTGATCGACGCGACCGTCGTGCGCTCGATGGCGGTCGGCGCGATCGTGGTCGTCGGCATCGCCGTCCTGGCCGCGGTGACGCTGCTGCCGGCGCTGATCGCGGCGCTCGGGCACCGCGTGAGCGAGCCGGGGAAGGTCATTGGCAAGCTGCGCCGCAAGCGCGCGCCCAAGCCGGGCCCGGGGTTCTGGGAGCGCTGGACGGCGATGCTGATGCGCCGGCCACTGCCGTTCGCGCTCGCCGCGACCGCGATCATGCTCGCGATCGCCTCGCCCGCGCTGGTGATGAAGGAGAACACCGCGGCGATCGCGATGTTCCCGAAGGACTTCGAGACCCGCGTCGGCTTCGATCTCGCAGCGGGGCAGCTCGGTGGGCCGGGCGCGCTCGGGCAGGTCGAGCTGCTCGCGGACTTCCGCGGGCCCGCGGACCAGGCGGCGCTTGGGCCGTTCGTCGACGAGCTCAAGGAGCTCCCCAACGTGCAAGCGGTCGCCGACCCGGTGCTCTCCAAGGACGGGACGAAGGCGCTGATCCTGATCACGCCCCAGCTCTCGCCTGAGAACGAAGCGACGGTCCTGCTCGTGAAACGCCTCCGCGGCCTGCTGCCGCCGACCGGCGGTGAGCTGCACGTCGGCGGGCCGACGGCGCAGAACCTCGACGACACCGCGGTCATCTCCGGCTCGCTGTGGAAGGTCGCGCTGTTCGTGGTGGTGCTGAGCTTCCTCGTGCTGCTCGTCGTGCTGCGCAGCGTGGTGCTGCCGATCAAGGCCGTGCTGATGAACGCGCTCTCGGTCGCCGCGTCCTACGGCGTGCTGGTCATGGTCTTCCAGTGGGGCTGGTTCGACTCCGTGACCGGCTTCGAGTCGCTCGGCTACGTGCAGGCGATCACGCCGGCGCTCCTACTGGCGGTGGTCTTCGGCCTGAGCATGGATTATGAGGTCTTCATGCTCTCGCGGATCAAGGAGCGCTACCACGCGACCGGGGACACGCAGCAGGCGGTGTCCCAGGGGCTGGCGGCGAGCGCGAAGACGATCTCGTCGGCGGCGCTGATCATGGTCGCCGTGTTCGCGATCTTCGCCGGCACGGGCGTGCCGCAGGTCAAGGAGATCGGGGTCGGGTTGGCGGTGGCGATCGCGCTGGACGCGACGATCGTGCGGCTGGTCCTCGTGCCTACGACGATGCAGTTGATGGGCGACAAGAACTGGTGGATCCCGCAGTGGCTGGACCGGATCCTGCCGGACATGGACTTCGAGTCCTCCGAGCCTTCCCCCAAGCAGACGACGGAAGAGGTGGTTTCGACCGCATGACCAAGACCGTGCTGATCACTGGCTGCTCATCGGGCATCGGGCGAGCGACGGCCGAGGTGCTGGCCGCGAACGACTTCGAGGTCTACGCCACCGCGCGCCGGACCGAGTCGATCGCCGACCTCGAGGCGAAGGGCTGCAAGACGCTGGCGCTGGACGTCACGAGCGAGGAGTCGATGGTCGCGGCGGTCGAGGCGATCCCGCAGGGCATCGACGCGCTCGTCAACAACGCGGGCATCCAGGAGGTCGGCGCGATCGAGAGCGTGCCGATGGACCGCGTGCGCGGGCTGTTCGAGACCAACGTCTTCGGCCCGATCCGCCTGACGCAGCTCGTGCTGCCGCAGATGCGCGAGCGCGGCGCGGGGACGATCCTCACGGTCGGCTCGATGAACGGCAAGTTCACCTGGCCGGGCACCGGCTACTACTGCGGGACCAAGCACGCGCTGGAGGCGATCAGCGACGCGCTGCGCTATGAGACGCGCCCGTTCGGCGTCCGGACCGTGCTCGTCGAGCCGGGCTTCGTGAAGACGCCGCTGGGCAAGACCGCGGTCGGGCGCCGGATCCAGGAGGCCGGGCCCTACACCACGTTCAACGACGAGGTGGCCGAGGTCACGTCGAGCTACACCACGGGCGCGCTGGGGATGCTGGCGTGCAGCGCCGAGGCCGTCGGGGAGACGATCCTGAAGGCGCTCACGTCGGACCGGCCGCGGGCCCGCTACCGGGTCGCGCCGTCGGCCGGGCTCTTCATGACGCTGCGCAAGGTCCTGCCGGACGCGGGCTTCGACGCCCTCCTGCGCTCACAGATGCCCAAGCCCAAGCCCTAATCAGAGGTTGCGCTTGAAGAAGTCGACGATCTCCTCCGTCTCGGCGGACACGTAGCGGTAGCCGTCGTAGCGGCCGCTGGAGGGGTAGTGCACGACCGGCCCGTCGAGGGTCGGCGTGCCCTCCGCGAAGCCCAGGACGTCGACCATCGTGCCCCAGCGGTCGCCGGTGCCCTGGACGTACTTGACGATCGTGGAGCCCAGCCGTTTGGCCGGCTCGCCCGGGTCCTGCACGCTCGGCGGCGGCGTCCTGGTCGCCCGGTAGATCAGCTCGATCGGGGCGACGATCAACGGCCCGAAGACGCCGAACTGGTCCAGCGCGAAGTTGTTGTTGAACGTCGTCACCTTGGCCGGCTGCACGGCCAGGATGGCCTTGATCGGCTGGCACTCGGGCGCGCCGTAGAGCGCGATCGTGCCGCCCATCGAGATGCCGATCGAGCCGATCCGCTCACCGTCGACGTCGGCCCGCGTGCGCAGGTAGTTGACCGCGCCCACGAAGTCGTTCTTCTCCAGCGGCCCGAACGACACGAGGCCCTTGCCCTTCTGGCTCTCGCCGTGGCGGCGGACGTCATAGAGCAGGACGCTGTAGCCCGCGTCGTGCAGCGCCTTCGTGGCGGGCAGGAAGTCCACGTCGCGGTCGTCGAGCGGCGCCTTGCCGGCGACGTTGCCGAGCCGGTTCCACATCCAGCCGTGCACGAACACGATCGCGGGCTTGGGCCCTTCCCCCTCGGCGGGGACGAACCAGCCCTTGATGCCGACGCCGTCGGAGGCCGGGAACGCGATCGGCTCGTAGGCCAGCCCCACCTCGGCGGGCGTACGCGAAACCGGCTCGCGGCGGGAGAAGAGCATCAGCTGCGTCAGTTTCAACAGGCGCTTCATACGTGCGACCCAACCACGTTCAGCGCCGCTTGCCAACCCTCGCGAGGGTGGATCGCGTCATCCGTTCGGTCCGCCGGTGAGCAGATAGGCCTGCTCGCCGTCGATCACCACGGTCGCGGACTCGAGCTCGGCCGGCGAGGACAGCGCGGCACGCTTCTCGAGCTGTGCGAGCTGCTCCACTTCGACCCGCCCGTGCCCGGGCGCCTTGGTCGTAGAGCTGGCGGCGGATGCCGTCGGTGACGGCCTCGGTCAGCGCTTCGGTGTCTTCGGCGTAGTGCACGAACGCGGTGAGCCGTTTGGCCTCGCTCTCGTACGGCAGCCGGAGCACGGTCGCGGCGCAGCGGGCGGCGACGGCCGCCGCGCGGTCAGCCAGGGCAAGGTCCGGCTGTGTGGTAGCCGGATCGGCGTCGGCATCGAGCAGCCGGGTGGCGTTGTCCAGCGACTCGAGGGCGATCTTCTTGGCCCGAGCGTGCGCGGCCATGGCGCTCTGGCGGTCGTTGGCGCTCATCTCCTCGCCGGCTGCGACGTGCCGCTCGACCAGCGCGAGGTCATCGACGATCGTCGCGAGCTCGGCCCGCCGGTCCGCGAGCTCGCGCTCCCTGAGGTCGTCGACCCCGGCTTCGAGCTGGCCGAGCTTGCCGCTGATCTCCACGAGGTAGTGCTGCTGGGTGGCGATCGCCATCGCCTGCCAGGCGACGGCGGCGCCGGCGGCGCCCGCCTTCGCCACCTGCGCGCCCTTGCGCGGGTCGGGCAGGTCGCTGATGCCGATGTCCGTGACCTTGCGACCGCTCGTGGCGTCGCGCACGGTGGCCAGCGTGCGACCGTCCTTGGTCTCGAAGAGCTTGTACTTGCCGGAGGCGAGCCCGCGGCGGACCTCGTCCGACGGATTCAGCTGGACGACCCATTCCGGGTTCTTGCCGCGCAGCCACCGCACGGCGTCCTTGGGGGCGGACAGCTTCGCCAGCTCGCGCAGGCCTTCGGCGGCGCCGGGCGGGAGCAGCGTGCCGTGCCGGCGCGCGTGGACGAGCTGGGCCGAGCTCGCCCGCTCCGGCGTCGCGACGAGCTCCGTCGACAGGTCGTCACTCACGGATCTGGACGTTACTGTCCGTGGCGTGGAGCCAGTCGTGATCGCTGCCGGAGCACGCTCGCCGATCGGCAAGTTCAATGGCGCGCTGGCGAGGGTGGACGCCGTGGAGCTCGGTGCGCACGCCGTCCGGGCGGCGCTGGAGCGGACCGACCTGGAGCCCGACTACATCGCGGTCGGCAACGTCCTGCAGGCCGCGAACGGGCAGAACCCGGGGCGGCGGGCCGCGCTGGCCGGCGGCGTCGGGCGGACCGTGCCCGGGATCACGCTCAATGACGTGTGCCTGGCGAGCATGAGCGCGGTGGCGATGGCCGCGGCGATGATCCGCGCGGGGGAGGCGACCACGGTGCTCGCCGGCGGGTTCGACTCGATGACGCGCGCGCCGCACGCCCTCCATCTGCGTCCCGGGACGAAGATGGGCGACACACCGATGACCGACGTGATGGTCCACGACGGGCTGTACTGCTCGATCGCCGACGAAGGCATGGGCGGCATGTCCGACGCGGAGAACGCGCGGCTCGGGGTCACCCGTCAGGCGCAGGACCGGCTCGCGGCCGCTTCGCACGCGCGGGCGCTCGCCGGCCGCGACCGGCTGGCCGAGGAGATCGTGCCGATCGCGGGCCTGACGCACGACGAGGGCGTGCGCGAGACCAGCTACGAGACGCTCGCGGCGCTCAGGCCCGCGTTCACCGCCGACGGCACGATCACCGCCGGCAACGCCTCGCAGGTCTCCGACGGGGCGGCGGCCGCGGTCATCACCACGGCGGACCGGGCGAGCGACCCGCTGGCCGAGATCGTCGGTCGCGCGGTCGTCGCCGGCCCGGACTCGACGCTGCACCTGCGCCCCGCCGAGGCCTCGCGCCTGCTCCTCGACCGCCACGGCCTCACGCCCGCCGACGTCGACCTGTGGGAGATCAACGAGGCCTTCGCCGGCGTCGTCATCGCCTCCGCGGACGCGCTGGAGCTCGACCTCGAGCGCGTGAACGTCAACGGCGGCGCGGTCGCGATCGGCCACCCGCTCGCGGGCTCCGGCCTGCGCCTCGTGCTCACGCTCGCCTACGAGCTGCGCCGGCGCGGGGGAGGCGTCGGCGTCGCCACGCTGTGCGGCGGCGGTGGCCAGGGCGAAGCGATCCTGCTGCGCGCGTGAGCGACGTCGCCGTCATCGGGGCGGGGCCGTACGGGCTCGCGACCGCGAAGGCGCTGCGCGACCGCGGGCTCTCCGTGCGCGTGTACGGCAAGCCGATGGGCTTCTGGCGCGACCACATGCCCGACGGGATGCTGCTGCGCAGCGGCCCCGACTGGCACATGGACCCCGCGGGCGAGCTGACGTTCCGCGCGTTCTGCGCTGACCCGCCGGACCCGATCCCGCTCCCGCTGTTCCTCGACTACGCGCGGTGGTTCCAGGCGCAGGCCGGGATCGAGGTGATCGAGGAGGAGCTGCACGCGCTCCCCGATGCGCGCTTCGTGGTCGCCGCGCCCGGCGTCGGGTACTTCCAGCACCGGCCGGAGTGGGCGACGGACGAGGTCCACACCGTCGACTACGTGGACTTCGCCGACGCGTCCGGCGCGGAGTACCTGATCGTCGGCGGACGCCAGTCGGCGTACGAGACCGCCGCGCTCCTCCTCGAGCACGGCGCCGCACGCGTGGACCTCGTGCACCGGCACGCGCCGCCGCGGTTCGCCGAGGCGAGCTGGGACTTCGTCGACCAGCACGTGCAGGCCACGCTCGACACGCCCGGCTACTGGCGCCGGCTGCCGGAGGCCGGCCGTGAGGCGATCGCCCGCCGCTTCTGGGAGGTCGGGCGGCTCACGCTCGAGCCGTGGCTCGCCCCGCGGGTCGTGGACGCGCACGTCCACATCGGCGAGGCGCACATGTCCGCGGACGGACACGTGGCACTCAGCGACGGAACGCGGCTGCGCCCGGACCGGATCGTGCTCGCGACGGGCTACAAGGCCGACCTGAGCCGCGTCCCGTACCTGCCGCCGCTCGCCACACCCGCGCTCGACGAGCACATGCAGTCCGTCGCCCGGCCGGGCCTGTATCTGCCCGGTTTCACGGCGACTGCCGACTTTGGACCGTTTTTCGGCTTTGTGAGGGGCGCTCCGGCCGCCGCCACGCTCATCGCTCGGGCGATATCGAAACATTGAGCAGTCAGTAGTTTACGGACGAAGGGGTCCGCTTTAGGCTCGCGCCTCTCTCTCGCTCGATCGCTCACAAGGGGCACGGATGCAAACGGCAATGAATCGACTCTCGGCGTTCGTGCGCGTGCGCCGAAAACTCGTCCTGTTCGGATGGCTCGCGCTGATCGTCGCGTCCGTCCCGTTCGCGAGCCAGCAGACCAAGCACCTGACCAGCGGCGGCTTCGAGGTCCCGGGCAGCGGCTCGCAGATCGTCGACGAAGACATCGCCCGCTTCGAAGGGCAGCAGGGGAACGGGCTGGCCATCGTCCTCGAGAGCAAGGGCGGCACCGCCGAGCAGATGGGGGCCGCGGTCTCCTGGGTGACGCAGATCGCGACGGGCATCGAGCACTCTGGCATCACCCCCGAGGCCGTCCAGGCGGCTGACAAGGCCGCGGCGACGCAGCCGGTGGTCGTCATCCCGCTCATCGCCGAAGGCGTCAACGACGACATCCTCGCCGCCGCCAAGGAGTACCGCGAGGAGCTCGAGGTCGGCGCGCCCGTGGACGGCGTTCAGCGCTACGTCGTCGGCCAGCAGGCGCTGTGGGCCGGCATGCAGGAGCTCCAGAAGGAGGACCTCGAGAAGGCTGAGACCTCCGGCTTCCCCGCGATCCTGATCGTGCTGCTCGCCGTCTTCGGCACCGTGCTGGCGGCGCTGCTGCCCGCCGGGCTCGCCGTCGCCGCCGTGCTCGTCACCGGCGCGATCATCTACCTGCTCAGCCTCGCGATCACGATGTCGGTGTTCGTCACGAACATCACCTCGATGCTCGGCATCGGCGTGGCCGTCGACTACAGCCTGTTCGTCCTCAGCCGCTATCGCGAGGAGCTGCACGCCGGCAAGGACCGCGCCGCCGCGCTGGACACCGCGATGCGGACCTCCGGCGCGACCGTCGTCTTCTCCGGCGTGACCGTCATCGTCAGCCTCGCCGGCCTGTTCCTCCTGAACTCGACCGCGATGCGCTCGCTCGCGATCGGCGCGATCACCGTGGTCGCGATCTCGATCGCCGGCGCCGTCACGCTGCTGCCCGCGCTGATCAGCTGGGCCGGCCCGCGCGTCGAGGGCCGCGGCAAGATCGTCAGCTTCACCGGCGGCCTGTACCGCCGCGTGCGCCCGCTGAAGGCCAAGCCGCCCGGCACGCCGACGTTCTGGGAGCGCTGGACGACCGCCGTGATGAAGCGCTCGGCGCTGAGCGCGATCCTCGCCGCCGCCGTCCTGCTCGCGCTCGCGATCCCCGCGCTCTCGCTCGACTTCGGCAACGGCGCGCTGCGCCAGTTCCCCGAGGGCCACGAGACCCGCGTCGGCTTCGAGCTCGCCGCGACCCAGATCCCGGCCGGTGAGAGCGCGCCGCTGCAGATCGTCGTCGACGCCGGCGGCCCGATCGGCCCCGAGCAGGCCAAGCTCGACGCCTACGCCGCGCAGCTCAAGGACACGGACGGCGTCACCCGCGTCGAGGGCCCGATCCTCTCCACGGACGGCGAGGCCGCGCTGATCAAGGTCGTGCCGACCGAGGACCCGGAGGCCGACTCGACCAACGCGCTGATCAAGACGCTGCGCGAGGAGGGCGGGCGCGCGTCCGGGGCGAGCACGATCGGCACGCTCAACGTCGGCGGCTACAGCGGCCAGCAGGTGGACTTCACGGCGCTGGTCTCCGAGAACCTCTGGAAGATCTTCCTGTTCGTGATGATCTGCAGCTACCTCGTGCTGCTGGTCGTCCTGCGCAGCGTGATCCTGCCGCTGAAGGCGGTGCTGATGAACCTGCTGACGATCGGCGCCGCGTACGGCGTGCTCGTCATGTTCTTCCAGTACGGCTGGTTCGACTGGACCGGCTACGAGGCCCGGGGCTACATCAACGTCGTCTCGCCACCGCTGCTGCTGGCGATCGTCTTCGGGCTCAGCATGGACTACGAGGTCTTCCTGCTGTCCCGGATCCGTGAGCGCTACCTCGCGACGGGCGACAACCGCCGCTCGGTCGCCGAGGGCCTGCAGGGCAGCGCGAAGGTGATCACGAGCGCCGCGGTGATCATGGTCGTCGTCTTCGCGATCTTCGCGACGACCGGCGTGCCGCAGATCAAGGAGATCGGCCTGGGCCTCGCCGTGGCCATCGCCCTCGACGCCACGCTCGTCCGGCTCGTGCTGGTGCCGGCGACGATGGAGCTGATGGGCGACTGGAACTGGTGGGTGCCCAAGTGGCTGGACCGGCGCCTGCCCAACGCCGACTTCGAGTCCGACACCATCGACGAGGAGCTCGCCCATGCCCACGCGTGAGGTCGAGCAGCGCGCGTTCCTGGAGACCTACTGGCGCTGCCTGATGGTGGAGCACGACTGGGAGACGTTCGCGTCGATCGTGCATCCGGACTGCGTCGTGCACTACCCCGGCAACCACTTCCTGTCCGGCGATCACGTCGGGCGCGAGGCGGTCGTACGTCTGTATCAGAACCTCACCAAGCTCGGCCCGGCCACGGGCGCGTTCATCGGTGAGCTGCACGACACTGTCCATTCGGACTCGCATTGCTGTGCCCTGGTCAAGTACAAGATCGTCGTGGGACCGGGCATGGAGATCGAAGGCGACGCGGTGGGTGTCTTCCACCTCCAGGACGGTCAGATGACGGAGTACTGGCTTTTGGAGCGCGACCAGAAGATGATCAACGACATCTTCAACATGGGTGGCAAGGCGCTTCTCGCGGGCGGCGCGAAGACGAACATGGCGTTGGGGGCGGGAACGCACCCGCTGGCCCTGGCCCGGACGTTGCGCCGAGTCGCCCGCATCAAGCGCGGAAAGAACAAGAGGATGCTCTGATGGCAGCAGGCCTGACCCAGATGGCGCGCAGTGCCCCGGCGGCGGCGCGCGGTGAGCGACCCGTCACGACGTACAAGGAAGACCTGATCACGGCCGCGCTGACGATCTGGCCGATCACGGCCATGTTCTTCGACGGCCGCGGCCACAACAACGAGACGGGCCAGGAGTCGTTCTTCTCGCTCGCCCACCTGTTCCTGTACGCGGGGATGACGGCGGTGGGCCTCTGGGTCGGCCTGCTCGTCACGCGCTACCAGCTCGCGGCCGGCGCGGACCCCCGCAAGTCGCTGATCCCCGACCTGAAGGCGATCCCGGTCGGCTACGGCGTGGCCATCCTCGGCCTGCTCACGCTCGCCCTGGGCGGCCCGACCGACTTCATCTGGCACTCGGCGTACGGGTTCGAGGTCGGCGTGGACGCGATCTACTCACCGCCCCACCTGCTGCTGTTCTTCGGCGGCCTGCTGGTCTCCTCGACCGGCATCCGCTCGATGTGGGCCAAGCAGGACGTCGTCCTGGACTTCAAGGGCTTCGCGCCCGTGCTGCTGAGCACGACGCTGTTCATCGGCGTCTCCGGCTTCATCACGATGTACCTGTCGGCGTTCATGACCAACGTCACGCCGACGAGCGACTTCGTGGCCGACTACCAGGACAAGTCGCGCTTCCTGGACGACTTCAACGACCAGTCGCAGTCGCTGAACGCGGGCCTGACGGGCTACGGCGACGGGCAGTGGCCGTACTACTACTACTCCGCCAGCCACGGCATCGCGTCGATGATCATCACGACGCTGATCCTGCTCGGCCCGGCGCTGCTGCTCCTGCGCCGCTGGCGCGTGCCGTTCGGCGCCTTCACGCTGATCTTCACGGGCTACGGGCTGCTCGCGAGCATCATGACCGAGTACCGCGACTGGCCGCTGATCCTGCCGCTCTTCCTCACGGGCCTGGCGATCGACCTCGTCCAGCGCCGCTCGGGCGAGGAACGCCTGACGCTGGGCGGGATCCGCACGGCCGGCCCGATCGCGGCGGCCGTGCTGTGGATCTCCTACTACGCCACGCTGGCGGTCCACAAGGGCATCGGCTGGGAGCCGACGCTGTGGGTGGGTGCGCTGATGGTGGGCGTGCTGGCGGGCTTCGGCGTCGCCTTCCTGATCGCGCCGCCGTCCTACGGCCCGCGCCTCGTCGACGCCTCCGACGGCTAGAGGTTCGACACGAAGAACCCCGCTACGTCAGCGACTTCCTCGTTGACGTAGCGGTACCCCTCGTAGCGCCCGCCGGACGCGTAGTGGATCACGCCGAGCGAGCTCGGCGTGACCGCGGACATCGCCTCCACGTCGGCCATCTCGCCCCACTGGTCACCCGTGCCCTGCACGTACTGGACGACCGTGGCGCCGAGCCGGCGCGCCGGGACGCTCGGGTCGTGGTCCTTGAGGAGCGGCGCGCGCAGCAGCCGGTAGATCGGGTCGACGGGCTTGAGCATCGCCGGGCCCATCCGCCCGAACGTGTCGAGCGCGAAGTTGCGGTTGAAGTGCGGGACGATCGCGGGCTGGATCGCGAGGATCGCCTTCACGGGCTGGTCCTCCGGCGTGCCGTAGAGCGCCGTGTTGGCGCCCATCGAGCAGCCGAGCGCACCGATCCGGGCGGGGTCGACGTCCCCCCGCGAGCGCAGGTAGGCGAGCGCGCCGCGGTAGTCGAGCGCCTCGTTGGGCCCGTAGGTCACGGGTACCTTGCGCGCGCTCTCACCGTGGTTGCGCAGGTCGAACAGCAGCACGTGGTAGCCCGCGGCGTGCAGCGCCCGGGTGGCCGGCAGGAACTCGACGTCCTTGTCGGCGAGCGGCACCTGCCCGCCGACGTTGCCCAGCCGGTTCCACAACCAGCCGTGGATGAACACGACCACGGGTCCGGGCGCTGACAAACCGCTCGGGATGAACCAGCCCCGTAGATCGAGCCCGTCGACGGAGGTGAAGCGCACGTCCTCGTACTCCAGGCCGACCGCGGCGGGCGTCGTGTGCAGCGGCGCACGCCGCCCGGCGAGCATCAGCTTGGTGAGGATCATCGGCTTCAGCGGGCCCGCGGAAGCGGCACCGCGGGGGCGCGTGGCGGTGGTCGTCAATGTGCGTTCCCTCGCGTCGCTAGATGCCGATGCCCGGCACGCCGCCGGAGCTCATCTGCAGGTCGTCCCAGGCCTTCGCGGCGAGCTCCCAGTCGGACTCGGAGTCCTGCGTCTCCGGGTTGCGCAGCATCCGGATCAGGTACGCCGTGGCGGACAGCAGCGCGATCGCGGCGAAGGCGATCTGCACGCTGAGCACGCCCTCCTCGGTCCAGTACACGTCGTCGAGCTCGAGCAGCAGCGCGGACTCGTCGAGCACGAGCGCGACGCCCACGCCGAACGGGAACGCGAGGTACTTGTCCAGCTGCTCGCCCTTGGTGCCGATGGCGACGCCGCCGGCGGCGAGCGCGAGGATGCCGCCCGGCAGGAAGTGGTGGATGTGGCGGTCGCCGACCACGACGTCCTTGATCGGCCCGAAGCCGCCCTTCTCGCGGATCGTCCACGTGATGCCACGCGTGATGCCGAACGCGACCGTGAACGAGGCGAGCATGTTGAACAGCGCGTTCTCGCGCGTCCGGGAGACCGCGTAGCCCTCGCGCAGGATCATCACGGCCTCGATCGGCTTCGCGCGCCGCTCGTCCTCGGAGTGGATCTGGCGCGAGCGCGGCAGCGTGCCGAGCTTCCACACGCGCGCGATCTCCGCGCCGAACACGGTGATCACCGCGCCGCCCGCGAGCACGCCGAGCACGTGCGTACGCCCGCTCGATTTGGTCCTGGCCGCTTCCGCGGCCTGGAGCCGCTTAGCCTTGCGCGGCGACACGCTTCTTAGACCCCCTGCGTAGGTACACCTGGGCGAGCTGCTGGACGAAGATCACCCCGAACTTGACGAGCGCGCCGAGCTGCGCGCCGACGCCCTGCCCTGAGGACCGGAACGTCGTGAGCTGCTTGGCGAAGTCGCGGATGCGAATGATGATGATCCCGGAGCCGACGACCTCCGCGCCCTGGTCCTCGCCCTCCGCGACGTGCCCGCGCAACACGCGGGTGAAGAGCGTGGTCGTGTCCTTCCACAGGTCGAAGCCCGCGTCATTCTCGACCACCTTGTGGCCGATCATCGTCAGCGGGTGCCCGACGCCGTCGTAGAAGTGCAGCCGGTAGAGCATCTGCTTGACGCCCGGCTCCTGGTCCACGAACAGGTTGAAGAACCCGGCGACGACCGGCAGCTGGCCGCCGAGCGCGTCGCAGTGCACGTAGCCGCGGGCGGCGGCGGGGCGCAGCGGGTCCTTGCTGAAGGCCTCGATGTCAGCCACCTCGATCGTGAGGTGGAACATGAAGCCGGCCGACCCCTCGCGATCCGGCTGCGCGCCGCGCGCGTAGTCGGTCTCGCCGAACGTGACGTGGCCGAGCATCTCCTCGGTGAAGCGAACGGTTGCGCTCATCTGGCCGCCGCCTCCGCGGCTTTTCGGTCGGGATCGATGATCTGGTCGGCGAAGCGATCCGCCAACGCCGCGATCGTGAAGCTCGGGTTGGGTCCCGTCGGGCCCGGCATGACCGAGCCGTCGGCGATGTGCAGCCCGGGCTGCCCGAACACATTGCCATACGCGTCGACCACGCCCTCCTCGCGCGTGCGCCCCATCGGCGCGCCGCCGAGCGGGTGGACGGTGATCACGCGTTTGAGGAACCAGATCGGGTTGTCGGCGAAGCGTCCGCCGAGCACGCCCGCCATGTCCCGCGAGACCGTGCGAACTCGCGAGAAGTAGTCCTCGGACGCCTTCCGGTTCCAGTCCAGGTCCAGGCGGCCGTTCTTGAGGTACATGCGCCCGTCCGGGATGTCGCGGCCCATCGAGAGCAGCGGCAGGCCGCCGGACGACAGCTCGCTCGGCAGCATCAGGTCGGCGATGTGGGCGGTGACGTCGGTGTCCGGCGAGCCCTTGATCCAGTTCTTGACCAGGTGCGTCGCGCCCTCGCGCCAGCGCCACAGCTGGATCGGAGCCGAGAGGATGTGCAGGATCCACGCCAGGTGCTGTGGGTAGCCCGCGTCCTGCAGGTAGAAGCCGCGGCCCTCGCCGCCGTCCTCCGCGCCCGGGATCCGCGCGGTCGTCGTGATGACCGGGCCGTAGCTGGGGTCCACGATCCGCGGCTCGCGCTTGCCGTCGGTGACCTTGCTCGTGTTGAGGATGAGCGTCAGCAGATCGCCGTTGCCGCAGAAGCGGGAGCCGATCTTCTTGCTCAGGCCGGGGAGGGCGGACCGGTTGCGCAGCAGCAGGTTGGTCGTGCCGAGCGTGCCCGCGGACAGGATCAGGTGGTCGCAGGTGAGCGTGACCGTCGGCGGCGCCTCGGGGGCGCCCGCGTCCAGGTCCGCGTAGTGGACCGTGTAGCCGCCGCCCTCGCGCGGCTCGAAGCGGCGCACGTCCGCGAGCGTGCGGATCTCCGCGCCCTGGTGCTTGGCGTGCGTGAGGTAGTTGTAATCCAGGGTGTTCTTGGACCCGAAGTTGCACCCGACGTCGCACTCGCCCGTCATCTGACAGGTGGTGCGCGTACGGCCGTGAAGATTCGGGATCTTCTCCACGATCGCCTCGCCCGGCACGGGCGGGCGGCCCTCGTTGGCGAAGGTGACGGCGAGCTTCGGGTGGAAGTGCTCGAGCCCGAGCTCGGTCGCCGCCTCCTTGAAGGCGATCGTCTTCGGCGTGGACGCGTACGGCTCATGCTCGACCGGGAAGCGCTGGAGCCCGATCATCTCCTCGACGCGGTCGTAGTGCGGGTCGAGCGACGCGCGGTCGACGGGCCAGTACTCGTAGCCGCCGTCGTTGAGGTCCTCGTGCACGAACCAGCGCTCGTCCTTGCGGATGAAGACGTTCGCGTAGATCAGCGAGCCGCCGCCGAGCCCGGACGACACGAGCGCGTCGATGCCCTTGAACGACCAGTAGTGGTACATGCCCGTCAGGCCGCGCGGCGGGTCCCAGAAGCTCTCGCGGGCGCGGTAGGGGCTGCGGGTGAACGAGCCCGGCGGGTACGGCCGTCCGCGCTCGAGAATCAGGACGCGCTTGCCCGCCTCGGCCAGCCGGTAGGCGGTCACCGACCCGCCGAATCCGGAGCCGACGACGATCGCGTCGAAATGCGTATCAAGACTCAATGTGGTCCAACGCTAACCGTCGCTGGGATTGGGAAGCAAGTACCGCTCGTCCAGGCGTGGCCGGATAGGCTCCCGGCCGGGCACCATGACGACCGGCCAGGACCAGACCCAGACCCTCTATGACGCCGCCGCTCGCACCCGGGCCGCGGTGACCGATCAGCGCTTCGCGGCGGACGTCGACGAGGCGATCGAGTACTTCGGGCCCGACATCGCGTCGCACGTCGGCCGCTACGACACGGGCGAGCTGTTCGTGCCGCTGCAGGTGTGGCTCGGCAAGTGGGAGCCGGGCGCCTCGCTGGTCCTGCAGGATCGCGTCGTCCTGGTCTGGGGGCGGACCGAGGTCCAGCACCAGATCATCCCGCGCAAGCGCCCGGGCGGCGTGGCCGAGGTCGACGTGCAGGTCGATGCGGTGACGCTCTGGATCGACTGCGACAACCCCCTGAACGTGCGCGTCCGCCGCTACGCCGGCACGATGGACGTGCCGGCGACCTACGCCGACACGCTCCGGCCCGAGAAGCTCGACATGGTCGCGACGGCCGAGCTGCCGCCGGAGCTGGAGCAGTGCCCGCACTGCTTCGGCGAGATCACGAAGGGCACCGAGATCTGCCCGCACTGCGGCAAGTACCTCGGCGAGCACAAGCGCTCGAAGAAGTGGCTGATCCTCCTGCTGCTCGCGCTGCTGCTCCTGCTGCTCCTGATCGGCGCGTTCCTGCTGTTGCGCGGCGACGACGAGGATCCGGCGAAGCCCAAGCCGACGCCGACCGCCACCGCGGAGGCCAGTGCCGAGCCGACGCAGGACCCGTTCCGCCGCATCTCCGGGCCGGGCTGGGAGGGCCGCGCGCCGCGCGCCTTCGAGATCAGCAAGGTCGAGCGCCAGAGCGGCGGGAAGCTGCTCGTGCGCACGCTCCGCGGCGACGACGGCCTCGTGATCCGGATCTTCCACACGCCCGAGGAGGACGCGAATCCGGGCACGTTCCAGGTCGGCGACCTGAAGCCGCTGGAGTCCAGCGCCAAGGAGTCCAACCTCGCGATCGTCGAGAACTACGGCATCCCGGAGTGCGAGACGCGCCGCTGCGGCGACCTGCTGCTCAACGACCCCGCCTGGGGCGGCCTCGCGATCACGGTCAACGCGACCAAGGGCGAGCGGCTCGACGCGGCGAAGGCGATCGCCGAGTCGATAAAGCAGCGCTAAAGACCGGCTAAAGGCCCTGGGCCTTTAAGTTAGGCGAGCAGCGTGCGGCCGCCGCTTGATGAGAGCGGGAACGTGTCCAGGTCGAGCGCGACGACGGCCAGGTCGGCGAACAGCGCCACCTTGCCGAGGTCCTCACGCAGGTACGGGCCGCCGTCGCGGCGGTCCAGCACGGAGAGCACGCCGATCGTCTTGCCCTCGCGCACGAGCGGCGCGACGACCATCGTGTACGGCACGTAGCCCGTCCCGGCGGCGACCTGGCGGGCGAAGCGCGGGTCCTTGCGGCACTCGGGCACGAACACGCCGTCCCCGCTCGCGACGACCGCGCCCGCGATGCCCACGCCCGGCGGGAGCCGCATGCCGACGACCTCGGACGCGCCCGCGCCCCACGCCGCCTCGTAGACGAGCTCGCCGTTCGACGGGTCGGTGAGGGCGATCGAGCAGGCGGCGGCCTCGAACATGCCGGCCGCGGTGCGGACGATCGCCTCCATGACGCGGCGGCGCGTGGTCGGCCGGCCGAGCGACTGCGCGAGCGAGTGGCCACGCTCGCCGGTCAGCGGCACACCGATCGCGTCGGCGAACGCCACGGCGGTCGCGATCCGCTGCTCCGGGAGCATCTCGAGGCCGCCGGCGAGGGCGGTCTGGAGCTCCGGCGGCAGGTCCGGGGCGAGCTTGTCGAGCTTGAGGACGTCGCCGTAGCGCGGCGGGGCGCCGATCAGCAAGGTCCAGAGGGTCGCGGCGAGGCTGAAGATGTCGCTCGCGGCGCTGACCGTGCCGCCCGCGAAGACCTCCGGCGCCATGTAGCGCGGGGTGCCGACGGCGATCGTGCCCTGGTCCTCTTCACTGCCGAGCGCGCGGGCGACGCCGAAGTCCACGAGGATCACGCCGTCCTCGCCGTGGATCATGTTCTGCGGCTTCACGTCCCGGTGCACGATCTGCTGGGAGTGCACGTACGAGAGCGCCTCGCAGCCGTGGCGGACGTACTCGACGGCGTCGCCGATCGTCAGGCCCGGGTTGCCGCTGCGCTTGAGCACGGCGCCGAGATCCACGCCGTGGACGAGGTCCATGACGATGTACAGGCCCTGCTCGTCGCTGGAGTGGTCGAGCACCTTGACCACGCGCGGGTGGCTCAGGCTCGCGAGCAGCCGCGCCTCGATCTCGAAGCGGGCCGCGTGCCGCACGTCCAACAGGCGCTTGACCGCGACGTCGGTGCCGGTCTCCCGGTCGATGGCACGGTAAACCGCGCCCATCGCCCCACTGGAGATGGGTGCCACGATCTCATAGCGCCCGTTGAGCGCCTCGCCCCCGACGGCTGTTGCCTGCTGGTCCGGTCGGGTCAGTCGATCACGTCCCTCACCGCTCACGCCGCCTCGGCCAGGCAGGCGGGAGCCGGTCGGCCCAGCGCGCTCAGCATGTCTATGACCAGCGCGCCCGCGGACGCCGGCCGCCCTTCGGGGTCCTTGGCCATCCCGGCGGCGAGCACGTCGTCGAGCGCCCGCGGAAGCTCGGGGCGACGTTCGGACACGCTCGGGGGCGGCTCCACGATATGGGCGTACATGGTGGCGGCGTCAGTGTCGCGCACGTAGGGGACGGTACCGGTCAGCGTCTCGCAGGCGAGACAGGCCAGTCCGTATATGTCCGTCGCGGCGCCTACGCGCTCGCCGTCCAGGAGCTCCGGAGCCATGTAGTCGATGGTGCCCAGAACCTGCCCCGGGAGCGTCAACTGGCTGCCCTCATGGTCGCGCGCGAGGCCGAAGTCGCCCAGGTAGACCTCGGGACCCGGGTCGATCAGCACATTGGCGGGCTTGACGTCGCGGTGGACGACCCCGATCGCGTGCGCGGCGTCCAGGGCGGTGGCGAGCGAAGTGAGGATCTTCATGGCGTCGTCCACGGAGATCGGGCCGGCGAGGATGAGGTTGCGCAGCGTGCTCGAGACGAGCCGGCTGGCCATGTAGAGCTCGCCGTCGACTTCGCCCATCCCGTGGATGGGGAGGACGTGCGGATGGTTGAGCTGGGCCAACAGCTCGGCCTCGCGCCGGAAGCGCGCACGGTACACGGGGTCGACGCCGACGTCATCACGCAGCACCTTCAACGCGACTGCGCGTCCCGTGATGCGGTCGATCGCAAGATAAACGACGCCCATGCGCCCCACCCCGACGATCCCCTCGATCCTGTAGTCACCGAGCTCTGGCTTGTCCATAGCGAGATCGAGGTCTAGTGTCCCGGCTTGACCAGTGAGGCGCAAGGGGCGGCTGTCCGGAAGTGCGGGTAACAACGCTGGACTGCTGGTCGAGCCGATAGTCTGCCGCGCGTATGCCTGAGATCGCACTCGAGCCCAGGCCGGGCGATTCCGTCGGTCCCTACCGGATCACACGGACCATCGGGCGCGGCCGTATGGGCATCGTCTTTGAAGGGGTCGCCGAAGGCGGCACCCCCGTCGCGGTCAAAGTCGTGACCACCGAGCTCTCCCAGGACGAGGTCTTCGTCCGGCGCTTCCAGCGTGAGGTCGCCGCGGCGCAGAAGATCACGCACCCGCACGTGGTCCCGGTGCTGGACGCCGGCGAGGCGGGCGGCCTGCCCTACCTCGTCCAGGAGCTGATCCCCGGCGGGTCGCTGCACGAGCGGATCGAGTCCTCGGGCCCGCTGGACCTCGCGACGACGGTGCGCCTGCTGACCGGCCCCGCCGAGGGCATCGACGCGCTGCACGGCTCCGGCCTCGTGCACCGGGACATCAAGCCCGCGAACATCCTGCTCGACGGCGACCGCGCGTACGTGACGGATTTCGGCCTGGCCAAGGACTCGCAGGCGTCGAACCTCACGCGCCCGGGCCAGGCGCTCGGCTCGCTCGACTATATGGCGCCGGAGCAGATCCGCGGCGAGGACGTCAGCGCCGCGACGGACATCTACGCGCTCGGCTGCGTCATCCACGAGTGCCTGAGCGGCACGCCGCCGTTCGGCGGTCGCCCGTCGATGCGCGTGCTCTTCGCCCACCTGCAGGAGGCGCCGCCGGATCTCGCCGAGGTCGGCATCGACGCCACCACGGCGAAGGCGATCAACCGGGCCCTCGAGAAGGAGCCGGAAGATCGCCCCGCCAGCGCTGCGGGCTACATCAAGGCGGTCGCCAAGGCCGCCGGCATTTAGCTAGCCCAGCCGCTTCTTCACGAACGCCGTCGCGTCCTTGGCGGACTTGCTGTCGAGGACCACGCCCGCGTGGTCGAGCCCGTTGTAGGTCTTGTAGGTCACATCCGCGCCGTTGGCCTTGAGCTTGGGCACGAGCTGGTTGGTGAACAGCGGGATGACGGTGCCGTCCGCGTTGCCCTGCTCGATCTGCACGGGCGCGCGGAGCTTGAGCGTCTCCGGGTCGTTCGCGTTGAGCGCGGCGACCACCGCGGTGAGGTCCGCGCCGGGCTTGAACAGCTCGGACGGGGCGAGGCCGCCGAAGGAGGCCGCCTCGGTCAGGTCGCCGAGGCAGACCTGGTCGACCTGCGGGAACAGCGCCCGGGCGCGGTCGGAGAGCAGGGTCGGAGCGCCCAGCGCCGGCTTCTCGACGTCGATGCCGCGCACGATCATCGCCGCGAGACCGCTGAGCGGGCCGGGGTTGGACAGCGCGCTGAGCAGTCCGGCCTGCTCGCCGAGGTGGCTGGCCGGCGCGAGTGCGAGCGTGCCGCGCACCTGCAGCTCCGGCGTCCACTTGCCCGCGAGCGAGCCGGCCCACAGCGCGGCGTGCCCGCCCTGCGAGTGGCCGGCGATCAGCACCTTCTTGCCGAGCGTGCGGTCCAGCTTGCGCGCGCCGCGGACCATGTCGAGCACCGCGCGACCCTCGGAGACGCCGATCAGGTACGGGTGGGTCGTCGGCGTGCCGAGGCCCTCGTAGTCGGTGCGCACGACCGCGTAGCCCGCCTTCAGCCAGCCGTTGAGCAGCTTCTGGTCGTACTGCGCGGGCATGCCGATCTTCGACGGCGCGCACGCGTCGGCGATGCCGATCGTCCCGTGCGCCCAGGTCACGATCGGCCAGCCGCCCTTCGGCGCCTTGCCCTTCGGGACGTGGACCGTGCCGGAGATGGCCGTGTCGTGGTTCGTCGTGTCGTGGCCCAGATAGAGCAGCAGGCGGTTGCTCTTCGCGCTCGTGAGCTTGGCCTTGCCGGTGAGGGAGCGAACCCAGATCGGCGTGCCGTGCGTGCCCTTGGGCATCGCCTCCGGCGGGGTGTAGAAGGCGTCCCCGGCGGGACCCTTCTTGACGTCGGCGGCCTGAGCGGGAGCGGCGAGGAGCAGTGCCGCAACGAGCCCGGCGAAGAGCGTGTTACGCATGGTCACAGCACGTTAACCGGGCCGGAGCCCGGGAGTAGCGCTTGCACGGCGTCCGCCGCGGGTGTTGGTCCGTCGAACAGCTCGAACTCGGCCCGGATCGCGTTGTCGGCGAGCAGCACGTGGTAGAGGACGAGCGCGACGTTGTCGCGGCTGACGGGGTCGCGCCGCCCCGAGCCGGTCGACAGGTCGACCGTGCCGCTGCCGGGCTCGTCCGTGAGCACGCCGGGCTTGACGATCGTCCAGCTGAGCCCGCTCGTGCGCAGCGCGTCGTCCGCCGCGCCCTTCGCCTCCAGGTACTCCCGCATCGGTCCGGCGTGCACGGCGTCCTGGATGCCGATCGAGGACACGATGACGAAGCGGTCGACGCCGGTCGCCTGCGCCGCCTCGATGCACTTGACGGCCGCGCCGTAGTCGACGGTCTGCTTGCGCTCCGGCCCGCTCCCGGGCCCGGCGCCGGCGGCGAACACGATCGCGTTGGCGCCGCCGATGTGCGGGACCAGGTCGTCGTGCTCGAGGTCGCACAGCACGGGATGCGCGCCGTCGGCCTCCAGGTCGGCGACGTGGTCGGGGTTGCGGATCAGGCCACGGGCGTTGTGGCCGTGGGCGGCGAGGATTCTGAGGAGCCGTCGGGCAATTTGTCCGTGGCCTCCGGCGACGAGGACGTCCATGGGGTTCGCCGTACCCAGGTGACGGCCGCAAGCACCACGACGCCGCCGAGGATCTGCGTCACCGAGAGCGACTGATCCAGCCAGATCCAGGCCATGATCGACGCCAGCACGGGCTCGAGCGTGGCCACGACGGCGACGTTGGCCGCGGGCAGATGGCGCAGCGCGGACACGAGCAGCAGGAACGGGACGAGCGTGCCGATCACCGCGACGCCGAGCGCCAGCGCCACGTTCCGGCTCGAGTCCAGCAGCTCCCACGGGAACGACCAGGCCGGCTGCACGATCAGCCAGAACAGCGTCGCGAAGCCGAACCCGTAGCTGAGCGTGGTGAACGCGTCGTAGCGACGGCCGGCCTGCTGGGAGGACGTGAGGTAGATCGCGAGCGTGACCGCGCCGGCGAGCGCGGCGAGCACCCCGATCCCGTCCAGGTTGTCGGTGCCCGCGGGCGCGTCCACGACCAGCGCGCAGCCGGCGATCGACAGCGCGACCGCGCCCCAGAGCGCCTTCGGCGGGTGGATCCGGTGCACGGCGCTCGCCCAGATCAGCAGCAGCGCGGGCGCGAGGTACTGGATCACGAGCGCCACCCCGATGTCCATCCGCGAGATCGCGAGGTAGTAGCTCGCGTGCACCAGCGCGATGCCCGCGATCCCGAGCCAGGCCAGCGGCAGGATGTCCCTGCGCTCGATCTTCAGACGACGGGGTGAAAACGCCGCGAGCGCTCCGATCAGCAGTAGGGCAGAGACCGCCGAGCGGAACTCCGAGAGCCGTGTCGCGGACATCCCGTCATCGAGCAGATACCGCGACAGGACGCCATTGAGCGCCGAGCACGTGGCCGACAGGACGGTCAGCAGGTAGCCGAGGCGGGCGTTGGGCACCGCGGCATTGTGGCGAGGTGTCCTGCTATCACCGGACAGAGTGAGCGACCAGGTGAGCGTGCTCGACGTCGATCCCGGGCTGGCGGAGCTCGTGCCGGCGGACCAGCGCCAGCAGGCGCGCCAGGCCACCGGGGCCACGATGCTGCGGTTCGGCACGGGCCCGTGGCGCGAGCCGGAGGCGGAGAACACCGAACGCGCCAGGGGCGGCTACGGGATGCTCGTCGTGGACGGGCTGCTGCTGCGCCGTGTGGGCGTCGGCGGCCGGCACGCCGCCGAGCTGCTCGGTCCGGGGGACCTGCTGCGGCCGTGGCAGTACGACGCGGAGACGACCGTCGACGCCGAGTGGACCTGGCGGGTGGTCGCGCCGACGCGGATCGCCGTGCTCGACCAGCGCTGGACGACGCGCGCCGCCCTCTGGCCGCAGCTCGGAGCCGAGCTCGCGGGCCGCGCGATGTCGCGCGCCGTGCGCCTGGTCACGTCGATGGCGATCTCCCAGCAGCCCAAGCTGGACATCCGCCTGTGGATGCTCTTCTGGGAGCTCGCGGACCGCTACGGCAAGGTCCACCCGGACGGCATCCATCTCGAGCTGCCGCTCACGCACGAGGTGCTCAGCCACCTCGCGGGCGCGCGCCGGCCGTCGGTCTCGGGCGCGCTGACGCGGCTCGCGCAGGACGGGCGCCTGATGCGCTCCGGCCGCCACTGGGTCCTCTCGGGCGAGCGGCCCGTGGCGGACCCGCTACCCGTGTAGGGCGAGCGACTTCTCCAGCGCGGCCATCAGGTCCGGCACGGGCTGGGTGCGCTCGGGGTCGGCCTCGGGCAGCTTGATCTCGCCGCCCTTGCGCTTCTTGCGGACGATCGCCTGCAGCCGCTTGCGGTACTCGTCCTCGTAGGCGGTCGGGTCCCAGTCGGCCGACAGCGCCTCGATCAGCTTCACGGCCTCCTTGACCTCCTTCGGCTTCGTGCGCCCGCCCGCGCCGGGGATGCCCTTCGGGTCGCGCACCTCGTCGGCGAAGCGCATCGTGGAGAGCGTGAGCGCCTGCTCGCGGACGCGGATGGCGACCAGGTACTCCTTCGTCCGCAGCACGAACCGGCCCAGCGCGACGCGGTCGGTCTGGTCCATGACGCCGGCGAGCAGCCGGTACGCGCGGACGGTGCCGTCGGTCTCGCCCGCCGGCACCAGGTAGTACGGATGGTCGTAGAAGATCGGGTCGATCTCGCTGAGCTGCACGAAGGACGCGATGTCGATCGTGCGCGTGCGCGCGGGGTCGGCGGCGCTCAGCTCGTCGTCGGTGAGGATCACGTCCTCGTACTCGTTGCCGATGTCCTCGTAGTCGACCTCCTTGCCGTCCTTCGAGCACATGCGGCGGGTCTCGATCGGCGTGTCGTCCTTCTCGTGGACCTGCCGGAAGTGCAGGTCGAGGTCGCGCACGGCGCTGACGAGCTGGACGGGCACGTTGACGAGCCCGAACGACAGCGATCCGGTCCAGAGCGAGCGGGGCATCAGCCGAGGCTCGCCTCCAGCGCCTGCATCAGGTCGTCCGTCTCTTCCTTGGGCTCGGGCGCCTCGACCTCGATGTCCTCGCCCTTGCGCTTGCGCTCGATCACCGCGAGCACGGACTCCCGGTAGGAGTCCTTGTACTGCCCGGGCACGAACTTGGCCTGCAGGCTCTTGACGAGCTTGCCCGCCATCTGCAGCTCACGGTCGGTCGGGTTCTTCTGCGGGCTCGGCAGGTCCAGGTCGTCGGGCTCGACGACCTCGTCGTGGAAGTTCATCACGTGCAGCGCGAGCAGCTTGTCGAGCGGCCTGACGGCCACGAGCCGCTCGCGGTCGTGGAACACCCAGCGGCCGATCGCGGCCTTGCCGGTCTTCTCCAGCGCCGCCCGCAGCAAGCGGTAGGCGTCCTCGCCCTCGTCACCCGCGCCGAGGTAGTACGTCTTGTCGTAGAAGATCGGATCGATCGCCTCGGCAGGGACGAAGTGCTCGACGTCGATCAGCTTCGCGTTCGCCCCGCCGGCGGCCGCGATCTCGTCCTTGCTCAGCTCGACGATGCCGCCGTCGGACAGCTCGTAGCCCTTGACGATCTCGTCGTTGGGCACTTCCTTGTCCTCCTTCGGGCACACCTTGCGGTGCTCGATCCGCGCGCCGTCCTTCAGATGGACCTGGTGGAAGTGGATGCTCTTGGACTCCTGCGCCGTGAACACCTTCACGGGCACGTTGACGAGCCCGAACGTGAGCGTGCCGTTCCAGAGCGAGCGCGGGGCCATCGCTCGCGTACTACCCCGCGATCAGTCGAGGAAGAACGCGATCTCCTCGACCGGCGTGCGTTCGGGCACGCGCTGCTCCTGGCGCGGCGTGCCCAGGTAGAGCAGGCCGATCGGGAGCTCGTCGTCCGGCAACCCGAGCGCCGGCAAGACGGGCACCGTGCGCCAGTAGGCGGCGAGCCCGCGAGCGTGCGCGCCGAGCAGCACGATGTAGGCGGCGACCGCGGTCGCGAGCACGTCCTCGTGATCCTGCTCGGCGTCGCCGGTCTGCTTGGCGCTGACGGCGACGAGCGTGGGCGCGCGGTCGAGCTTGCTCGCCGACCCGGGCTTGTGTACCTCCGCCGCCGCCTTGAGCGCGTCGAGGGCGTTCGGCCCGATCACGCGGAACCGCCACGGGTTCGTCACGCGGTGGTTCGGGGCCCAGCGGGCGAGCTCGAACAGCTCGAGCAGCGTCTCGCGCGGGACGGGTTCGGGACCGTACGCCTTGTGCGTACGGCGCGTGCGGATGAGCTCGTCGATCACCGCAGCGATGGTATGAGCCGCGGCGGGCCCGAAGGCCCGCGCCGCGACGTCGAAGTTCAGGCGCCTAGACGGCGAGCGCCCCGGCCGGGACCGCCGTCGGCCCGCAGGCGAGGAGGTCGGCGATGAGCGTGTCTACGCGCTCCTCGAGCCAGCGCCCGCTCTTGAGCAGGTGCTCCGCGAGGGCGCCCATGTCGCGCAGCGAGTCACGGGCCTCCTCGAGGGTCGTGGAAAAGATGAGAGTGTCTGCGGCGTCGCGGATGCGAGCCTGCTCGCCCGGCAGGAGCTTTGTCGGCCCCAGCTCGGCGAGTGTCTGTACAACGCGCCCGTAGGCCTGTGTGCGTTCGTTGGTCATGACACGTGGTCTCCTGTTCGGAGTCTTCGTCACTTCAACAACGAACTTGAAGGGCGGAACTGGCCGTCAATGCTCGAACCCGACAAGTGTTCGAGTGCCGGGTCGCGGGTACGCGGGGCCCCAGGGGAATGAGCATGCTCGATCTTGGTGTCTTCCACCGCGTCCCAGGGCTGGCGGTGATCGATCCGGCGACCGGTGAGGAGATCGGTCACGTCCCGGCCGGCGGGGCGCCCGAGGCGCACGACGCGGTCACGGCCGCACGCACCGCGCACACCGCGTGGGCCCGCACCGCCGCCGAGGCCCGTGGCTCGTTGCTCAAGGCCGCCGCGCGCCGGCTGCGCGAGCACGCGCGGGAGCTCGCGGAGCTGCAGACGCGCGAGACCGGCACGCCGCTCGGCGGCTCGCTCGGCGGGGTGCACGCGGGGATCGCCGCGATCGAGGCCTACGCCGAGCTCGGCCCACTCGACCGCCGGCCCGCCCCGCGCGGCGACCTGGTGCTGCGCGAGCCCCGTGGCGTCGTCGCGATCCTGATGCCGTGGTGCGACCCGGTCGCCGCGTCGTGCAGCGCGCTCGCCGCGGCGCTCGTGGCGGGGAACACGGTCGTGCTCAAGCCGTCCGAGAAGGCGCCGCTGGCCGCCGAGCGCGTCGTCGAGCTGCTCGACCTCGGGGACGTGCTGATGCTCCTGCACGGCGACGAGCGCGCCGCGCGGCCGCTCGCCACCCACCCGGGCGTGGACCTCGTGATCCGCCCCGGGGAGGAGGCTGCAGGCAGCCACCTCGTGGTCGTCGACGCGGGCGTGGACGCCGACTGGGCGGCCGAGCAGGTCGCGGCGAGCGCGTTCGCGGGCGCGGGCCAGTCGTGCGGGTCGGTGGAGCGCGTGCACGTGCACCGGGCGCTGGCCGAGTCGTTCCTCGAAGCCCTGGTGGAGCGCGCGCGGACGCTGCGGATCGGCCCTGGCCTCTCGCCGGGCACGCAGCTCGGGCCGCTGATCGACGCCGACCAGCGGCTGTGGGTCCACCGCCAGGTCCAGGACGCCGTCTACGAGGGCGCCACGCTGCTCGCGGGCGGCGAGCCGCTCTACGGCCCCGGCTACTTCTACCCGCCGACCGTGCTCGTGGGCGCCCCCGACGACGCGCTGGTGATCTGCGGCGAGACGCGCGGCCCGGTCGTCTCCGTCCGGGTCGTCGACTCCTTCGACGAGGCCCTGATCGGCGGCGAGCGGATGGGCATCGCGTCCGTCCTGACCGCGCTGCACGCCCACGCCCAGCGCGCCTGGCGCGCCCTTCCGGCCCGCACGGTGAGCGTCAACGCCGTGTTCCAGACCCCGCGCGGCGGCGGCGAGCCCGAGCTCCTGGACGCCGTCACCCGCACCAAAGTCGTCCACCTCGCCTGAAACGCGACAGTTGTCGCGTAGAGGGGTCTGACCCCTTTAGGTTGCTTTAGGTTGGGCTCGGGCCTAGGGAACGAGTCGGGGTTCCCTAGGGTGATCCCCAATGGCGGGATCACCGCCGCGCCGACAGTCTCTGCGGCATGGAACCCGACGCCCCAGCTCGCAAGCTCACCCTCTCGACCACCGACAAGCACGTGTGGGGCGTCGGCGGCGGCCTCGGCCGCTATTTCGGCGTGGATCCGATGCTGTTCCGGGTCGCGTTCGGCGTGTCCGTCGTGTTCGGCGGGATCGGCATCGTCGCCTACCTCGCGTTCGCCGCCTTCCTCGCTTATGACGACGGCCGGTCGGCCTGGATCGAGGACAAGCCCCGGGCGGCGTCGCTGGTCGTCATCATCGGCCTCGCCGTCGCCGGCATCACGACGCTCTCGCCGCCCGGCTTCATCCTCGGCCCCGGCCTGTTCGCCATCGCCGTCTTCACCTTGCTGGCGGTAGCGGGCTACCGCGCGATCGGCGAGGAGGTCCGCAAGGACCCGGCGCGGCTCGCCGCCAAGGTCGTGCTGATGCTCATCGCGTTGGCGGCCGCGTTCGCCGCGGCGGTCGCCGTCGGGTTCGTCGTCGCGCTCGGTGGTGGCGTCGCGGTCGCGGTCGTCTCGATGGTCGCCGGCCTCGGTCTGATCACCGCCGGGCTGCTCGGCGGGCCGCGATGGCTCATCCTTCCTGTTCTCGTGCTCGTCGTGCCGCTCGCCGTCGTCTCCGCCGCCGACCTCGACCTCGAGGGCGGCGTGGGCACGAAGCGGTTCACACCGCAGACGGTCGACGCGATCCGGCCGGAGTACCGCGTCGGCGTCGGCGAGATGGTGCTCGACCTGCGCGACCTGAAGCTGCCGCCCGGCGAGACGCGGGTGAACGTGAAGGTCGGGATCGGCGAGGCGCGTGTGCTCGTCCCTAGCGATGCGTGCGCGTCGATCGACGGCGACATCGGCGTCGGCGCCGCGGACATCCCCAACCGCGTGGACGAAGGCCCGGACATCTCGATCCGCGAGCAGCCGCGCCAGCTCGTCATCAACGCCGACCTCGGGGTGGGCCACCTGCAAGTCGACCGGAACCGCGCCGCCTGCGCATGAGGCGTGGCCGTGTCGATCGCACGCTCGTCGTCGCGGGGCTCGCGACCATCGCGCTGGGCGCCCTGCTCCTCCTGGACCGGCTCGGGTCGATCGACCTGCGGTTCGACTACCTGGCGCCCGCGGTGCTGGCGGCGATCGGCATCGTGCTCATCTCCGCGGGGCTGTCGTGAGCAGCGCGGCGCCTCTGGCGGTGCGGCGGGACCCGCAGCACGGCTACCTCGGCGGCGTGTGCGCCGGGTTCGCCGCCCGCGTCGGGATCGATCCGCTCCTGATCCGGATCGGGTTCATCGCCGCGGTCGCGCTCGGCGGCGTGGCGATCCCGCTGTACGCCATCGCCTGGGTGCTGATCCCGTCCGACAGCCCCGAGCGGCCCGCCTTCCAACGGCTGCTCACGCGGCAGGACACGTGGCTCGTCGCCGCGGGCATGGGCTGCCTGACCGCCGCCGGGCTGCTCCTGCTGCGCACCTGGGACGTGTGGTTCGTCAACGACCGGTTCCTGTGGCCGCTCGTGATCGCGGCGACGGGCGGCGCGCTCATCTGGCGCCAGTCGCAGACCGCGCCGGAACGGGTGGCGCAGCGCGCTCGGCTTCCGCGCCAGACCGTCAACCGGGCGACCGCGGGCGCGGCGCTCGTGGTCGGCGGTGCGCTGATCTTCCTGTACGCCAATGACGCGCTGGCGCCGGCGCGCGACGTCGTCGTCCCGGTCCTGGTGATCCTCGTCGCGGTGGCGATCATCCTCGCGCCGTGGTGGATCCGGCTGGTGCGTGGCCTGGCCGACGAACGCGCGGCACGCATCCGGTCGCAGGAGCGGGCCGAGGTCGCCGCGCACCTGCACGACTCCGTCCTGCAGACGCTCGCGCTGGTCCAGAAGCGCGCCGACGACCCGCGCGAGGTCGCCGCGCTCGCCCGCCGTCAGGAGCGCGAGCTGCGCGCGTGGCTGAACAACTCGCGGCCGTCGGGCGAAGAGACGCTCGCGAGTGCGCTGGAGGCCGCGGCCGCGGAGGTGGAAGGCGACCACCATGTGCCGATCGAGGTCGTCACGGTCGGCGACCGGCCGCTCGACGATCGCAGCGCGGCGCTCGTGGCGGCCGCGCGCGAGGCGCTCGTGAACGCGTCGAAGTTCGCGGGCCCGGAGCCGATCTCCCTCTACGTCGAGGCGACCGAGGAGCGCGTCGAGGTGTTCGTGCGCGACCGCGGGCCCGGGTTCGACGTCGAGGAGGTCCCGACCGACCGGCGCGGCGTCCGTGACTCTATTGTCGGTCGCATGGAGCGCCATGGAGGCCACGCGACCGTGCACTCGACGCCCGGCTACGGCACCGAGGTCGAGCTGGTGATCGAATGACCACGGTCGTGATCGTCGACGACCACTCGCTGTTCCGCGCCGGCGTGCGCGCCGAGCTGGACGGCCTGGTGGACGTGATCGGGGACGCGGCGACCGTCGAGGACGCGGTGAAGTGCGTCGTCGAACTGGAGCCCGACGTCGTCCTGCTCGACGTGCACATGCCGGGCGGCGGCGGCCTGGAGGTGCTGCGCCAGGTGGCCGAGAAGCGCCCCGCGCAGCGGTTCCTCGCGCTGTCCGTGTCCGACGCGCCCGAGGACGTGATCGCGATCATCCGCGCCGGCGCGCGCGGCTACGTGACCAAGACGATCAGCGGTGAGGAGCTGGCGGACGCCGTGCGGCGGATCTCCGACGGCGACGCCGTGTTCTCCCCGCGACTGGCCGGGTTCGTGCTCGACGCGTTCGCCGCGGGAGCCGCGCCGGTCGAGGTCGACGAAGAGCTCGAGCAGCTCACGACGCGCGAGCGCGAGGTCCTGCGCCACATCGCCCGCGGCTACCTGTACAAGGAGATCGCGGCGCGGCTGAACATCTCCACCAAGACGGTCGAGGCGCACGTGAGCGCGGTGCTCCGGAAGTTGCAGCTGTCCTCCCGACACGAGTTGTCCCGATGGGCAGTCCAGCGGCGTCTGGTGGACTAGTGCCGGCGATGGCGAACACGTGCGATCGCTGGCGGTCGCCGGCGCCGGCTGGGGCCGCACGGTGACCGGTGGTGTACTGGTGGTCCATGGCCGGTCGCCGGGTGGTTCCAGGCGGTGATCGGCGGACGCCAGAATCGTGCGGGTTCGCCTGAGCCGGCACTCAGCGAGCTGCGCGACGAGATCGTCGCGCACTCCGGTTGCGGCTACGAGCCGTGCGAGACGGCCACCCAGACCGTTCCCGGTGACGGGAACCCGGAGGCGTCGGTCGTGTTCGTCGGTGAGGCGCCGGGAAAGAACGAGGACGAGCAGGGAAGGCCGTTCATCGGCCGCGCCGGGAAGCTGCTGGACGAGCTGCTGGCCGAGGCCGGCCTCGTGCGCGCCGACGTCTGGATCACCAACGTGGTGAAGGCGCGGCCGCCGAAGAACCGTGACCCGAAGGCGCCGGAGATCGCGCACTGGATGCCGTTCCTGGAGCGCGAGCTGGAGCTCATCCAGCCGCAGCTGATCGTGCCGCTGGGCCGGCACGCGCTCAAGCACTTCGCGCCGACCGCGAAGATCGGCGAGGTCCACGGGACGCTCATCGAAGCGCGCGTGTTCCCCCTCTACCACCCGGCCGCGGCGATGTACAACCAGACGCTCAAGAGCACGCTGTTCGAGGACGCTCGCGCCCTCGGCGCGCTGCTCAGTCGCTGAGGTCCTCGAGCACGACCCGCAGCCGGTCGAGCGCTTCGGCCAGCTGGGCGTGCTCCTCGCGGCCGAGCGCCTCGCGCAGGCGCCGCTCGAGCGCGAGCTGACGCTCGTTCGCGTCCCGCCGCGCCGCCTCGCCCGCCTCGGTGACGCGCAGGGCGACGCCGTAGCCGCGTGCGCCGAGCCCGCGCTCGAGGAACCCGAGCTCCTGCAGTCGCGCGACGGTCCGGCTGATGCCCTGCTGGCTGGTGGGGAGGACCCGGGCGATGTCGGCGATCGACGTGCCGGGGTTCGCGGCGATCACGTCCAGCACGCCCGCGGTCGTCGGGGTCAGGGGCGTGTCGGCGAGCGCGGCCTCGCCCAGCATCTGCGAGCGCGCCGACGTCTCCCACAGCAGATGGCCGACCCGTCCCGCGTCCTCGAACGTCCGCTCCACCTTCGGCATCGCGCCGGATCGTAACAACCTTGCGTTCTCACAACATGTTGTTATCTTCCGCTCCATGGAACACAACATGTTGGGATCTCAACGCAAGTGGTGGACGCTCGTGGCCGTCTGCCTGGGCACGTTCATGCTGCTGCTGGACGTGACGATCGTGATCGTCGCGCTGCCCGACATCCGCACCGACCTCGGCGCTCGGGTGTCCGACGTGCAGTGGGTGGTCGACGCCTACGCGCTGTCGCTCGCGGCGCTGCTGCTGACGGCCGGGTCATTGGCGGACCTGCTCGGCCGGCGCCGCGTCTACGTCGCGGGCCTGGCGATCTTCACCGCCGCCTCGGTGCTGTGCGGGCTGGCGCAGTCGCCGCTGATGCTGATCCTGTGCCGCGCCGTGCAGGGCATCGGCGGCGCGGTCATGTTCTCCACCGCGCTCGCGCTGATCGCCCAGACGTTCCACGGCCGTGAGCGCGGCACCGCGTTCGGCATCTGGGGCGCGGTCACCGGCATCAGCACCGCGCTCGGGCCGGTGCTCGGCGGCGTGCTGACGACCGGCCTGAGCTGGCACTGGATCTTTCTGGTCAACCTGCCGGTCGGGATCGCCGCGATCGTCATCACGCTGCGCGTGGTCGAGGAGTCGCGCTCGGGACACGCGCGTCGCGTCGACGTCCCGGGCGTCGCCGTCTTCACCGCCGGTCTGCTGAGCCTCGTCTACGGGTTGATCCGCGCGAGCGACCACGGCTGGACGGACGGGGTCGTCGTCGGCTGCCTGGTCGTCGGCGCCGTGCTGCTCGCGGCGTTCCCGCTGGTGGAGCGCGCGGTGCCGCACCCGATGCTCGACCTCACGCTGTTCCGCAAGCCGACCTTCGTCGGCGGGCTGATCGCCGCGTTCGGCATGAACGGCTCGCTGTTCGCGATCATGCTCTACCTGGTCCTGTACCTGCAGGACCAGCTCGGCTACACGCCGCTCGAGACCGGCGTGCGGATCATGCTGATCACCGGCGCGACGCTGCTCACCGCGATCCCCGCCGGGCGGTTGGCCGACCGCTACCCGCGGCTGCTTATCGCGCCCGGGCTGGTGCTCGTCGGCTCGGGGCTGCTGCTGATGCGCGGGCTGGACGCCGAGTCGGGCTGGACGCATCTGCTCCCCGGCTTCATCGTCGCCGGCCTCGGCAGCGGGCTCGTGAACCCGACGCTCGCCTCCACGGCGGTCGGCGTGGTCCAGCCGCGGTTCGCGGGCATGGCGTCGGGCATCAACACCACGGCGCGGCAGGTCGGGATCGCCGCTAGCGTCGCCGCGCTCGGCTCGATCCTCGCCGCGCACCAACGCGCCGGCGGCTCGTTCGTGTCCGGCCTGGACGAGCTGCTGCTGATCGTCGCGGTCGTGGCCTTCGTCGCCGCGGCCTGCGCGGCGGTGCTCATCCGGCCGCGTGACCTCGTCGGCCACGGGGAGTAGTGTCCGACCCGTGTTGCGCTCGGGTCTGATCGCGCTCGTGCTGCTGGCGTTCGCCGCGCCCGCCCAGGCGCAGCTCGCGAAGCCGCAGACGAAGTCGTTGGACTCGGAGGCGCCGCCCGGCTCGCCACCGCACTGGCTCCCGAACGAGACGTGGGTGATGCAGCACTGGCTGCCCTACGACGAGACGCGGCTGTACGCGTTGATGGGCGTCACGCGCGGGGAGATCTGGCGCTGGCTGCGCGACGACACGCGCAACGTGGCCGGCCTCGCGGCGCTGCACGGCTACCCGGACCCGCACGTGCTGGCGCGGGAGCTGGTCGCGCCGTGGCAGGGCAAGCTGCGTGAGCCGGAGCGGATGGCGCTGCTCGAGAAGCGCGCGCTCAGCACGCTGACGCAGGGTCACCTCGCGCAGCACATCTTCTTCCACTCGCTGCACCAGAACGCGATCCCGGACAACGCGCCGGAGATCTTCGGAACGAGCACCACCCGCTTCCGCGACCTGCGCCGCAGCGAGCTGTCGCCGCTGATGATCTGCCGCCTGAACGGGCTCTCGCGCTCGCACGCGCAGGCGGCGGCCGAGAAGACCCTGCGGGCCATGGCCGCGCGCGGCGTGAAGGGCCAGGCGATCCCGGCGTCGCAGGCGGACCGGCTGCTCGCCCGCCAGCTCCGGCAGGTCCCGCGCTGGCTGCAGCAGACGCGCTACAACGGCCCGCCGCCGCTCAAGCAGCCGCGCGGGTCGATCGCCACCGCCTCCAACTACTCCAACAACGCGGTGCTGGCGGGCAATGGCGAGCGGGTCGCGTTCGAGTCCTACGAGGCCAAGCTCGCGGTCGCCAAGGCCAAGGGCGAGATCGGCGTCGTCGCGGGCGCGCTGGACGGTACCGGCGAGCGGCTGCGGCGCCCCGGGCGCGGGCCGGCCTCGGCCTACAACCCGGCCGTCAGCGCCGACGGCCGCTTCGTCGCCTTCGAGTCCGCCGAGGGCAACTACAACTTCGCCAAGCGCTACGGGCAGATGGCCGTGTGGGTGCACGACACGCGGCGCGACGTCGCCATCCCGGCCTCGCGCAGCACGTTGCGCGTCCCGTTCTCCGCCTACAACCCGACCATCTCCGGCGACGGCCGCGTGGTCGCGTACGAGACCTCCGAGTCCGAGCGCGGCGCCCTCGCGGTGTGGGTGACGGACCTGCGCACACGCCGCTCGCGACTCGTCGGCAACGACATCTACGAGCCGGCGCTGTCGGCGGACGGCCGTTACCTCGTGTTCACCGGCGCCGGGTCGCAGGTGTTCCTGCGCGACCTGCAGCGCGGGACGACCCGCCCGGTCTCGAGCGGCCAAGAGGCGTGGGAGCCGGTCGTGAGCCGCGGCGGCCGCGTCGTCGCGTTCACGCAGGGCGGCAAGATCGTGGTGACCGGCGCGGGTGAGACCGTCATCGCGCTGCCCGGCGCGGCCCTGTCCGAGCCGTCCCTGTCCGCGAACGGTCGTCGCGTCGCGTTCACCGCGCGCGGCGCGGGTTCGGAGTCGACCGCCGTCTACGTGCGCGACCTGGCGACGGGCGCGACCGAGCTCGTCTCGCGCAGCTCGGCCGGCGTGCCCGCGATGGGCGCGAGCGCCCGCCCGTCGATCTCCGCCGACGGCACGCGCGTCGCCTTCACCTCGGACGCCTGGAACCTCGTGCCGAGCAAGTGCAACCCGGCGCGCGGGATCTTCGTCCGCGACCTCGCGAGCGGCACGACGACGCTCGTCTCCCGCGGCGACGGCGCGAACGCCGGCCTCGGCCCGACCAAGGGCTCGGGCGGCTCCGGCGCGATGCGCATCGCGCTCATGTGCGCCTAGTTGCTGCCAGCACTCCTGAGCGACGTGCCGCGTTTGCGCTTGTGCAGGCCGAAGCGGGCCGGGAGCGGCTCGCCGCCGTCCCAGGCGGTCGCGATCCGCTCGGCCATCGCGGGGCCGTGCTTGAAGCCGTGGCCCGAGCCGCCGCCGACGATCCAGACGGACGGGTGCTCCGGGTGCGGCGCGGCGATGAACTGCGAGTCCGGCGAGATCTCGTAGCGGCACGTCTTCGAGCCGACGAGCCGGGCCGTCGCCAGCGCCGGGAAGCGGTCGGCGACGTACCCGCGCGTGAGCCTCTCGGTCTCGGCGGTGGCCGGCGGCAGGTCGGCGTCGGGTTCCAGGAGCGGGCCCTCCATGTCCCAGGCGACCTTCACGCCCAGGTCGTGGAGATCGCCGGTGCCGTAGACGGCGCGGTCGTAGTCGACCCAGCCGGGCGCGTGCTTCCAGCCGGGATCACCTTCGAAGAAGAACAGCTCCTGGCGCGTCACCCGGAGCTCGACCAGCCCCGCGAAGAGCTTCGCGAGCCAGCCGCCGCAGCTCCAGACGACGCGGTCCGCCTCCAGCACCTCGTCCCCGACGACCACTCGATCGCCGTCCGGCCGCGCCACACCCCGGACCACCCGCGCGCCCCGGGCAGCCGCCGCGGCGGCGAGCGTCTGCACGCCGAGCTGCGCCCGCAAAACACCGGCCTCGGGCTCGTGCAGCACCCACGCGAGGTCGCCGCCGTCGAAGGACGGGAACTGCGCGGCGGCCTCGCTCACCTCCTGGCGCACGACCGGGATGCCGAGGCCGCGCAGCGTGGCCTCCGAGGTCGTTTCCCAGCCGTCGTCGCCATGCGCGAACCACGAGATCCCACACTCGGTCAGCAGCGACGCGCCGGTCTCGGCCTCGAGCTCGAGCCACAGCGTCCGCGCGCGGCGCGCCATCGCCGAGTAGTCCGCGTCCGGGCCGTGCGCGCAGCGGATCAGCCGCGTCTCGCCGCCGGACGTCGCGCGCACGTCGCCCGGCTCGAACTGGTCGACGAGCACGACCTCGTCGCCGCGCTCGGCCAGCCACCACGCCAAGGATGCGCCGAACGTGCCGGCGCCCACGATCACGACTCGCTCCACGCCGAGACGGTACAAACAACGGTGTGCTCGCCGCTGCGCTCGCCACGCTCGTGATCGGCCACTCGGCCGAGGGTCGTGAGATCCGCGCCACCCGCGTCGGCGACGAGCAGGCGCCGGTCACGGTGCTGGTGGTCGGCGACGTGCACGGGAACGAGCCGGCGGGGGAGGCGATCGTGCAGGCGCTCCGCAAGACCAACGTCGACGGCGTCCAGTTCTGGCTCGTCCGCACCGCGAACCCCGACGGCCGCGCCGACCGCACCCGTCAGAACGCCCGCGGCGTGGACCTCAACCGCAACTTCCCGTACCGCTGGGCGCCCGGCGCGAAGGGCACGTACTACCCCGGGCCCAAGGCGGGCTCGGAGCCGGAGACGAAGGCGCTGATGCGGCTCGTCCGCCGCATCCGCCCGCAGCTCGGCATCTACTACCACCAGCACATGGGCATCACCGTCCGCGCCCGCGGCGTCGACGCGAAGGTCCAGCGCGACTACGCGCGCCGCACCGGCCTGCCGCTGCGCTCACTGCCCAACTACCACGGCACCGCGATCGGCTGGCAGAACCACCTGATCAAGGATGGGACGGCGTTCGTGGTCGAGCTCAAAGCCGGGCCGGCCCCGGTCAAGCGCCACGTCGACGCGGTCCTCGCCGCGGCAAGGAGCTACACGCGATGAAGATCGTCCTGGTCCGTCACGGCGAGACCGAGTGGAGCGCGTCGGGCAAGCACACGTCCGTCAGCGACATCCCGCTCACCGAGCGCGGCCGCGAGGCGGCGGCGCGTCTGCGCGGGCAGCTCGGCGACTTCGCGCTCGTCCTCGCCTCCCCGCGTGTGCGTGCCCGGGAGACCGCCCGCCTCGCCGGGTTCGAGGCCCCGGAGATCACGCCCGACCTGGCCGAGGTCGACTATGGCGACTACGAGGGCCTCACCACCGACACCATCCGCGAGACCCGCCCGGGCTGGACGCTGTGGGCCGACGGCTCACCCGGCGGCGAGACGCTCGCCGAGGCCGGCGCGCGGGTCGACCGAGTGATCGCGCGCGCCCTGGAGGCCGACGGCGACGTGATCGTGTTCGCGCACGGCCACATCCTGCGCGTGCTCGCCGCCCGCTGGATCGAGCTGCCGCCCGAGCGAGGAGCGAGCCTCGCGCTCGACACCGCAGCCGTCTCCGAGCTGGGCTTCGAGCGCGAGACCCGCGTCATCGCGCGCTGGAACGGCTAGCAGCTGGGGGCGTACTCGATCTCGAGCTCGGGATCGGACAGGTAGCCGTTGCTGGCCCCGGGGCCGAAGACCGTCAGATCGACCCAGGACCGGTTGTTCGCCACCAGGTCGGCGATCTCGTCCGTGACGTCCACCTCGTCCTCACCGGCCGAGCCGGGGCTGTAGGACTCCCAGGTGGTCACCTCCGACCACACGTCGTACGTGTACCACGTGTGCGAGGCGTCCCAGTTCGGGCCGGCGTCCCCGACCTCGACGGTTCCGGTCATCGCCCAGGGGTTGGTGACGCGGAACGTGGCCTCGCACACCTCGTTGCCCGTGGGCACGTACCAGTTGACGTTGAAGACGTTGAGGGAATCGCCGCCGTTCGTCCAGCCCACCTCGAACAGGTTCGCACCGCTGTTGAGGCAGCTCTCCGGCGGGTACTCGCGGACCCGGCACACGTCGCTGAAGGACGCGTAGGTCGTTGTCGCCGACGCGGCCGCCGGCAGCACGCCCACCGCGGCCGCGACCGCGAAGGTGGCGAAGAGGAAGCGGATCGTCCTAGAGGTCATATTCGATCTCGATCTCGATGTCCTCGACGTACGAGAAGTCGCCGCCCGGGTCCGCGAACAGGCCGAAGAACCCGCCGCCCGCGTGGTTGGCGACGTAGTCGGTGATGTCGACCTCCTCCGTCCCCCAGACACCCGTGGAGAAGTCGGTGAACACGTCGACGTTGCTCGTGTCCCACGTCCACCACGTGTCGGTGTACCAGTCCAGGTTGTTCGCCTGGCCGAGGTAGACGGTCTGGCTGCCGCCGATGTCCAGGCGCAGCGTGGCGTCGGTGACCTCCGCACCGGTGGGCAGGCTCCAGCTCGCGCCGAACAGCGCGATCGACTCGCCGAAGTTCGTCTGGCCGATGGCGATGGCGCCGATCCACCCCTGGTCGCACGTGGCGTCCGGCGGATACTCGCGAATCCAGCACTCGCTGTGGATCGTCGCGTAGGTCGTGGCCGCCGACGCGGCTGACGGCGCCGCCGCCAAGGCGCCACTCACGATCAAGCCCAGCACCAACCGACGAGCAATGCTCGTACGCATCCCGCACCTGCCTTTAATGGGGGTTTGGACAGCGAGAAGACGATCCGGAACGACGTGGGGGATCAAATAGTGAGAAGCGTCTGAGGTCAACGTCCCCGTGCTGACACGTTTCACCGTTCGCGCTTGCGCCGCGCTTGTGGTCACAATGGCGGCGTGAAGGTCTCCGCCAAAGCTGACTACGCGGTGCGTGCCGCCGCCGAGCTCGCCGCTGCCCAGCCGAACGGCGCCCTCGTGCGCGCCGAGGCGATCGCGACCGCGCAGGGCATCCCGCAGCGGTTCCTCGAGAACATCCTCTCCGACCTGCGCCACGCCGGGCTCGTGCAGAGCCAGCGCGGGGCGGAGGGTGGGCACCGCCTGAACCGGCCGGCCGCGGAGATCAGCGTCGCGGACATCATCCGCGCCGTCGACGGCCCGCTCGCCGCCGTGCGCGGGGAGCGGCCGGAGTCCGTCAGCTACGAGGGGCCCGCCGAGCCGCTCCAGCGCGTGTGGATCGCGGTGCGCAAGAACCTGCGTGACGTGGTCGAGACCGTCAGCCTCGCGGACCTGGCGGCCGGTGCGCTGCCCGCGCCGGTCCAGACGCTCGCGGACGACCCCGAAGCCTGGGTCACCCGCTAAACCCGCAAAACAGATCGGGATTTGTTAGTTTCGCTCCATGCGAAGCACATGGGTCTGCGCTCTGGTCGCCGCGTTCGCGCTCGTGGCGCCTTCCACCGCCTCGGCTGACGTCCCGAGCATCATCATCGACACCGACATCGCCCTCTGGTGGGACGACGTCTCGGCCTTCGCCATCGCGAACGCCGCGGAGGACAAGGGGGATGTCCGCTACCTGGGCGCGGTCGCCGACGTCAAGAGCCTCTCGGCCGCTCCGGCGATCGACGCGATCAACACCTGGTACGGCAACGGGAAGGTGCCGGTCGGCGCGACCCTCGGCGTCGAGCAGAACATCTTCGCGAACGTTTACACGAGCGATTTGGCGCGTCGGTTCAAGCACTCGCTGGGGGACGGCACCAGCGCGGAGGACGCGGTCGCGCTGTACCGGCGGCTGCTCTCCGGCGAGCCCGACCACAGCGTCACGATCGTCTCACTCGGCGGCTTGACCAACCTCGCCGCGCTGCTCTCGTCGGACCGCGCGCTGGTTGAGCGCAAGGTCAAGAACCTCGTCGTCATGGCCGGCGAGTTCCCGACGCCGTCGCGCGCGTGGACCAACGAGCTGATCGACGTGCCGGCCACCAAGTACGTGTTCAACACGGCCTGGCCGAAGTCCGTGCCGATCACGTGGGCGGACGCCAAGATCGGCTTCCCGCTGTTCGTCGGCCAGACGGTCAGCCAGGCGCATCCCGCGAGCAGCCCGGTCCGCGCCGCGTTCGAGATCCTGTTCCCGGACGGCACGGTCGGCGACGCGAACTGGGACGCGATCGCGATCTACTACGCGATCTACGGGCTCGGTGACGACCTGCTGCGGCTGACCGGCGCCGGTGGCGCGGCGCGGGTTGACAGCTGGGGGGCGATCAGCTGGGTCGACAACCCCGAGCGCCCCGACGACCGCTACCTCCAGATCCCGTCCTACCCGCGGTTCGCCTCGGTCCTCAACGCGCTGATCGACTACGTGCCCGCGCATCCCGGGGGCGACGACGAGACCGAGGTGTCGGCCGCGAGCGACGTGGGCGGCGAGGTGCCGGCGACGCTCGGGATCACCACCGGCGCTCCCGCGAGCTTCGCGCCGTTCGTGCCCGGCGTGGCGCGCGACTACGACACGTCGCTGGACGTCACCGTGACCTCGAGCGCCGCCGACGCGGCGCTGACGGTCGCCGACCCCTCGCCGACCGCTCCGGGGCACCTGGTCAACGGGACGCTCGCGCTGCCGCAGGCCTTGAAGGCCCGCGCCGGCGCCGCGGCGTTCGCGGACGTGGCCGCGAGTCCCACGCGGCTCGCCGCCTGGACCGGACCCGTCGCGAGTGCGGTCGTGCAGGTCGACTTCCGGCAGCCAATCGGCGCGACGGACGCGCTCCGCACGGGTAGGTACAGCAAGACGCTGACCTTGACGCTGTCGACCACTACACCCTGAGGTAGACTGACCGGCGCGAAACCCGATCGGGTTTCGCGCTTTTCTTTTCCCGTTTCGGAGGTCCCGACGTAATGCGCAGATCGTTCGCCGTGCTTGCCGCCGCGCTGCTCGTATTCGCCGGCTGTGGCGACAACACGAGCGGCTCTTCGTCGGACTCCGAGGGCGAGGCCACATCGACGCCCGCCGCGACCCAGGAGGCCGCGCAGCTGCCCGAGAAGTTCTCGGCGGGCGTGAAGATCGCGCTGGTGCGCCAGCTCGCGTCCGGCGACTACTTCCAGCAGTGGCTGCTCGGCGCGCAGGAGCAGGCCAAGGCGCTCAACGTGGACCTGCGGATCTCCGACGCGCGCAACAACAACGACCAGCAGGCCACCGACCTGCAGCGCGCGATCGATCAGAAGCCGGACGCGATCATCGTCGACCACGGCCTCGCCGCCACGGTCAACCCGCTGATCGACAAGGCCGTCGAAGCCGGCATCCCCGTCGTCGCCTTCGACGTGGAGACCGAGAACCCCGAGGTCGTCTCGATCCAGCAGAGCGACGAGGACGCCGGCAAGCGCCTCGGCGAGGAGCTCGTCAAGGGCATCGGCGGGTCCGGCGACGTCGCCTACACCTACGTCGCCGGCTTCGCGCCGCTCGATCGCCGCAACCGTGGGTGGGAGGAGGTCAAGAAGGCCAACTCCGGGATCAAGCAGGTCGCCAAGTTCGGCAAGGTCTCCGACTCCACCGCCAACGACACGCAGGAGCAGGCCAACGCGGTCATCACCGCCAACCCGGACCTGAAGGCCGTGCTCGCGCCGTACGACGAGTTCGCCAAGGGCGTCGTGAACGCGCTCGAGCAGGCCAACAAGACCGACGTGAAGGTCTACGGCGGGGACATCTCTACGCCGGACATCGGCGTGATGACCAAGGAGGGCAGCCCGTGGGTGGCGACGATCGCCACCGACCCGGCGAACGTCGGCCGGGTCGCCGTGCGCGCCGCGGCCCTCAAGCTCAACGGCGACGCGATCGACCGCGAGGTGCTGATCCCGCAGACGATCATCACCCAGGACTTCCTCAAGGAGAACTCGATCAAGACGCTCGAGGACCTGCGCGCGAAGCTGCCGGACCTCAACACGCAGGACACGGCCACGGCCGATTGGATTCCCAAGTCCTAGTGGGAGTCGCGCTCGCAGACGTCGCCAAGTCGTTCGGCTCCACGCAGGCGCTGAGAGGCGTCAGCCTGGAGCCGGCCGCCGGCGAGGTGCTGGCCGTGGTCGGCGCCAACGGCGCCGGCAAGTCGACGCTGAACAAGATCCTGTCGGGCGCGCTCGCGCCCGACTCGGGCGACGTGCTCGTCGACGGCGAGCCCGTGCGGTTCAACTCGCCGCTCGACGCGCGCCAGGCCGGCGTCGAGACGGTCCACCAGCACGCGTCCGATTGGACGATCCCCGGGCTGAGCACCGCCGAGAACCTCGTGCTCGACCGGCTCGCGACCGGGGAGGACGGGCCGTGGGCGTCCCCGCGCCGGCTGCTCCCAAAGGCGCGCGAGGTGGCCGAGGGCCTCGGCCTCCATCTCTCGAACGCCGCGCTGCTCGACGATGTCGCGCGGCTCGGCGTCTCCGAGCGCCAGCTGATCGCGGTCGCGCGCTCGCTCTCCCAGCAGCCGCGGCTGCTCATCCTCGACGAGCCGACGTCCGCCCTGAGCGCCACCGAGGCCGAGCGGCTGTTCACGATCGTCCGCTCCCTGCGTGAGCAGGGCGTCGCGATCCTCTACGTCTCGCACCGGCTCGGCGAGGTCGACGCGCTGGCGGACAGGGTCGCCGTGATGCGCGACGGCCTGCTCGTCGCCACGTTCGCGAAGCCGTTCACGCGCGAGGATGTCGTCAACGCGATGCTGGGCGAGCTGGCGGAGGACATCGCGCGTCCGTCCGGCCACGTGGCGGGCAAAGCGATCGTGGAGATCGAGGGCGCGCGGCTCTTCGAGCACAGCACGCCCTTCGACCTCCAGCTGCGTGAGGGCGAGGTGCTCGGCCTCACCGGGCTCATCGGCGCGGGCAAGTCCGAGCTGCTCGGCGCGCTGTTCGGCCTGCGCCCCCTGCCGGAAGGGACGATCGCACTCGACGGCGCCGCGATCCGCCCGACGCATCCCGCCGAGGCGATCGGCCACGGCGTGCACCTCGTGCCGGAGGACCGCGCCGCGCAGGCGCTCATCCCGGGCTGGTCCGTGCGCGGCAACGCGACGCTCGCGCTCGCCCGGCGCTTCTTCACCCAGATCGGACGCGAAAGGACGCGCGTGATCGACCTGATCAAGGACCTGCGGGTCAGGACCGACGGCCCCGAGGCGCCGATCGAGTCGCTGTCGGGCGGCAACCAGCAGAAAGTCGTGGTGGGGCGCTGGCTGCTCAAGCCGGCGCGCGTGCTGGCGCTGGACGAGCCGTTCCGCGGCGTCGACCTCGGCGCCCGGCGGGACATCGCGGCCAAGGCGCGTGAGCTCTCATCCGGCGCCGCCATCGTGGTCGCGAGCGCCGACGTCGACGAGGTGCTCGAGGTGGCCGATCGTATCGTGGTGCTCTCCCACGGCTCGGTCGTGCAGGACGTGCTCGCCAAGGACGCGACGCGCGAGAGCCTGACCCTGGCGATGAACGCATGAGCACGACAGACCAACCCGCTCCCATCCAGGTCGGCGCCTCTCAGGGGATCGAGCGCCACATCCTGCGCTACGGCCTGCTCGCGCTGTTCGCGGGCGTGACGCTCTTCTTCGTGCTCTCCGAGCCGTCGTTCCGGTCGTTCAACAACATCGTGTCGATCCTGCAGTCCGTCTCGATCGTCGGGATCATCGGGCTCGGCGTGACGGTGTCGATGGTGGTCGGCGGGTTCGACCTCTCGATCGGCGCCAACGCGGGCTTCACCGTGATGCTGTGCGCGATCTGCCTCGTGATGTTCGCGTGGCCGACCGTTGCCGTGGTGCCGGTCGCGCTGCTCGGCGGGCTGCTGATCGGGGCCTTGAACGGCGCCCTGATCGTGCGGCTGAAGGTGCCCGACCTGCTGGCCACGCTCGGCATGCTGTTCGTCCTCCAGGGCGTGCAGCTGCTGCCGTCGCAGGGCCAGTCGATCTCGTCCGGCCTCGTGCTCGACGGCAAGGAGTACGACGGCATCTTCACCGAGGCCTTCCTCTACATCGGGCGTGGGCGCGTGTTCGGCGAGATCCCGTTCCCGATCATCCTGTTCGCCGTCTGCGCGATCGCGCTGTACGTCGTGCTCGAGAAGACGCGCTGGGGCCGCCAGCTGTACGCGGTCGGCGGGAACCTCGAGGCGGCGCGACTCGCCGGCATCCGCGTCGATCGCGTGCGGATGATCGCCTACATCGTGTCCGGCGTGCTGGCCTCGCTCGGCGGGATCATCCTCGCCGCGCGGATCGGCGAGGGCGACGTCGGCGCCGGCTCGCCGTTCCTGCTCGACGCGGTCGCGGCGGCGCTCGTCGGCTACGCCGTGCTCGCCGTCAACCGCCCGAACATCCTCGGCACCACGATCGGCGCCGTGTTCCTCGGGATCATGCTCAACGGGCTGACGATCAAGAACTTCCCGTACTACACGCAGGACTTCGTCAAGGGGGTCGTCCTCATGGTCGCGCTGCTGCTGACGTTCGGCGTCCGGAGGCTCCGTTGACCGAGTCGTACGAGCTGCTCGAGCCCGAGAAGGTCGCGGCGTACATCGACTCGCGGGCCGATCTGGCGGCGCGCGTGGACACGTCGACGCTGGACGTGACCGAGGTCGGCGACGGCAACCTGAACCTGGTCTTCGTCTGCAAGGACGCGAGCGGGCGCGGGCTGGTGCTCAAGCAGGCGCTGCCGTACGTGCGGCTCGTCGGCCCGTCGTGGCCGTTCACGCCCAAGCGTGCGGTCGCCGAGGCGCGCGCCTACGAGGTCCACGGGCGCTTCGCGGCCGAGTACCTGCCCGAGTTCTACGGCTTCGACGAGCCCCGCTACATCCTCGCGATGGAGGACCTCACCGACCACCGCGTGTGGCGTGGCGCGCTGACGGACGGCGAGCGCCACGACGGCGCCGCGGCGGACATCGGCCGCTACGTCGCGCGGGTCGCGTTCCACACGTCGCTGTTCGGGATCGAGGCGAAGGCCGTGAAGGAGCTCGCCGCCGCCGCGATCTCCCCCGAGCTGTGCGAGATCACCGAGGACCTCGTGCTCACGGAGCCGTTCAGCGGCGCCGAGCGCAACTGGTTCCAGGACGAGCTGGCCGCCGCGGCCGCTTCGCTGCAGACGGACGAGCTCAAGGCGCGCGCCGGTGAGCTCAAGTGGGCGTTCATGACCCGTGCCGAGGCGCTCATCCACGGCGACCTGCACACCGGGTCCGTGATGGTGCGCGACGGCTCGACCCGCGCGTTCGACTCCGAGTTCACGTTCTACGGGCCGGTCGCGTTCGACCTCGCGCTGCCGTGGTCGAACTTCATCGTGACCCTGGCGCGCGACGCCGTGCTGGGGCGCGCCGAGCACGGCGCGTGGGTGGAGACGCTGTTCGAGGAGCTGTGGGACGCGTTCGAGGCGGAGTTCCGCTCGCTGTGGCCGGGGGTCGTGGACCCGCGCGTGTTCAACGAGCTGTACCTGGAGCGCTGGCTCGCGCAGACGCAGCGCGACGCGGCGGCGTTCGCGGCCACGGAGGCCGCGCGCCGGATCGTCGGGCTCGCGCACGTGCCGGACCTCGAGACCTTGGACGTGGAGCCGCGCGCGGTCGCCGGGCGCGCCGTGATCGAGACGGTCAAGCGGCTCCTGCTGGATCGGCCGGACACGGCCGGAGAAGTGCGCGCGATCGCGCGCGAGGAGGTGGCCCGAGGATGATGGCTGTGCGGACCGCGGTGGGCTGGACCGGGGACGCGATCGAGATCATCGACCAGACGCTGCTGCCGGCCGAGGAGCGGGTCATCCGCCTCACCTCGGTCGATGAGGTGGTGGACGCGATCCAGAGGCTCGCCGTACGCGGCGCGCCGGCGATCGGCGTCACGGGCGCGCTGGGCGTGCTGCTCGCGGGTGACGACGCAGCCGCGGCGGAGCGGATCGCCTCGGCGCGGCCGACGGCCGTGAACCTGCGCTGGGCGGTCGAGCGGGTGCTCGCCGCGGAGGACCGGAAGGCCGAGGCGCTCGCGATCCTCGAGGAGGACGTGGCCGCCTGCCACGCGATCGGCGAGTTCGGGCGCGCGGAGCTCGGCGGCGCTGCGAAGATCCTGACGGTGTGCAACACCGGCCGGCTCGCGACCGCGGGCTGGGGGACGGCGCTCGGCGTCGTCTACGCCAAGCACGCGGCGGGCGAGCCGATCGAGGTGTTCGCGTGCGAGACCCGACCGCTGCTGCAGGGCGCGCGGCTGACCGCCTGGGAGCTCGACGACGCCGGCATCCCCGTCACGGTGCTGCCCGACGGCGCCGCTCCGGCACTGCTCGCGGGCGGTCAGATCGACGCCGTCATCGTCGGCGCGGACCGGATCGCGGCGAACGGGGACACGGCGAACAAGATCGGCACCTACGCGCTGGCGATCGCCGCGCGCCATCACGGCGTGCCGTTCTACGTGGCCGCGCCGCGCTCGACGCTCGATCCGGCCACGCCGCACGGCGCCGTGATCGAGATCGAGGAGCGCGACGGCAGCGAGGTGCGCCGCGTCGCGGGGCTCGAGGAGTCCACGCGCGTGTGGAACCCGGCGTTCGACGTCACGCCCGCTTCGCTCATCACCGGGCTCATCACGGACGCGGGCGTGCTGCGCGCGCCGTTCGGACCGGCGATCTCCGGGGCGCTGTCTTGAGAGCGGCCGTGTACCTCGGCGAGGGCGCCGTGCGGATCGAGGAGCGCGAGGTGCCGCGTCCCGGGCCGGGCGAGGTGCTCGTCGCCATGCGCGCGTGCGGGATCTGCGGCAGCGACTTGATGCAGTGGTACCAGGACCCGCGGGCGCCCGTGGTACTTGGGCACGAGCCGGTGGGCGTGGTCGTCGACGCACGTGGCGACGAGCTGCCCCAGCCGGGCACGCGCGTGTTCATCCACCATCACGTGCCGTGCGGTGAGTGCGAGTACTGTCGCCGCGGGCACGAGACGCTGTGCGACACCTTCAAGGCGACGCGGATCGAGCCGGGCGGGTTCTCGGAGCTGATCCTCGTGCCGGCGTTGAACGCGTCGTTGGACCTGCTGGTGCTGCCGGATCATGTGAGCGACGAGGCGGCGACGCTGATCGAGCCGCTCGCGTGCTGCGTGCGTGGGCTCGACCGCGCGCGGGTGGATGCGGACACCCGGCTGCTCGTGATCGGCGGCGGCCAGATGGGGTTGCTGATCGCCGAAGCGGCGCTGGCGCGGGGCGCGGACGTGACCGTGGCCGAGCCGCGTGAGGACCGGCGGGCGCTGGCGACGTCGCTCGGCGCGCAGGGTGTTGAGCCGAGCGTGGAGGCCGTCGGCTCGCCCACGGTGATCATGCTCGCGACCGGCGTGGCCGCGGCGTGGGAGCTGGCGGTCGCGTCGGCCGACCGTGGCGGGATCATCCAGCTGTTCGCGCCGAGCGGGCCCGGCGAGCGGCGCGACTTCGGCGTCGACGACCTGTTCTTCCGCGAGCTGGAGATCCAGGCGTCCTACTCCGCCGGGCCGCAGGACACGCGCGCCGCGCTCGCGCTGATCGCCGACGGCCACATCTCGGCCGACAAGCTCATCACGCACCGGTTCCCGCTCGAGGAGACCGAGGCCGCGCTCGCTGCCGCGCGCAGCAAGGAGGGCATCAAAGTGGTCGTGACCGCCTCGTGAAGGCCGCGCTGGTCTACGCGCCCGGCGACCTGCGGATCGAGGAGGTTCCCGACCCGGTCGCGGGGCCGGGCGAGGCCGTGTTGCGGATCGGCGCGGCCGCTTCCTGCCACACCGACGTCAAGTCGCTCCTGCGCGGCCATCCCTCGTTGGGGCCGTTCCCGGCACGGTTGGGCCACGAGTTCGCGGGCACGATCGAGAGCGTGGGGGAGGGCGTGACGAACGTCGCGGTCGGCGACGTCGTCTTCAGCGGCAACTCCGCCCCGTGCGGCGAGTGCCGCCAGTGCCTGCGCGGTCGCGAGTCGCTCTGCCAGGACCTGCTCTACGTGCTCGGCGGGTTCGCGGAAAAGGTGCTGCTGCCCGAGCGGGTCGTGCGCAAGAACCTGCACCGGATCCCCGACGGCGTGCCGCTTGCGTTGGCGCCGATCGCCGAGCCGCTCGCATGCGCCGTGCACGCGCTGGACGTCGTCGAGGTGCCCGAGCGGGTGACGATCCTCGGCGGCGGGTCACTGGGGTTGATGCTCTCCGCGCTGGTGGCGAGTGCCGGTGGGAAGCCGACCGTGCTCGATCCTCACCCGGAGCGGCTGGAGCTGGCGAAGCGCTTCGGCGCGGCCAAGACCGTTGTCGCCACGCGCGGGCCGGACGACATCGCGCACGGCGGCGACGCCGACCTCGTGATCGAAGCCGTGGGTCGCCCCGAGGCGTGGGAGCTTGCGGTCGCGATGGCCGCGCCGGGCGGCACCGTGAACCTGTTCGGCGGCTGCGCGCGGGACACGACCTTCACGGTCGGCACCGCGCGCGTGCACTACGAGGAGGTCACCCTCACGGGGACCTACCACCACGCGCCGCGCTATCTGGCGCGCGCCCTGGACGTCCTCGCCGGGAACGAGTACCCGTGGGCCGAGCTGCTCGGCCCGCAGATCACGCTCGACCAGCTCCCGGACGCGCTGCTCGGCCGGCTGCACGATCCGCAGCCGGCCAAGTACAGCGTCATTACGGCGTCGTCGTCACCAGGCTGAACGTCAGCGTCTTCGCGTAGCTGCCGACCTCCAGCGGCTCACGCGCGGCGATCGCCTGCTTGAAGGTGATCGCCACCGGCTCCAGGGAGACGCCGCGGGCGAACGTGCGGACGGTCACCGGGGCCGTGAGCGGGGCGGACCCGAGGTGCAGCGGCGTGCTCAGCACAGCGCTGCCGTTGACGAGGTGGCCGGGGTTCGCGCCCGGGTCGGAGACGAGGAGCTGCGTGCCCGGCACGGTGGTGGTGACGGTGGCGTCGAGCGTGCCGGCGTAGTCGCGGGCGGTGCCCGGGACGAAGGCGCCGAGGTCGGGCGCGGCGCCCAGCTCCAGCGCGAGCACCTGCTCCACGCGGCCACCGAGCGTCACGCGCTGCCCGCTCACGTGCAGCGTCACCGGCGCGGAGGTGATGTAGGGCACGCCGGTGTCGCGGGTCAGGCGCGCGAAGACCGTGGCGCCGTCCAGCCTGGCTTCGGCGGACAGCGTCAGCACCGGGCCGGTCGCTCCGGCGACCTGGGTGGGCGTGGTCGCGTCCTTGCGCTGGACCCACCACTCGTAGTGGTCGAGCGGTGTCTCCGGTGCCTGCTCGGCCGTGAGCGCGATCGTCTCGCCGGGCGCGTAGCGCTCCGCCAGGCCGCGGACCGTCAGCACCTCGTTCGGCGGGTCGCCGTGGTCGGAGACGTGGATCGTGCGGTCGGGCGTGGTGGCGAGCACCGTGCCGCCGGCGTCGAGCAGCTGGGCGTGGACGAGCGCGCCGTCGAGCGCCTGGCTCGCGCGCAGCGTGTGCCTGGCGGCCGTGATCGGGAGCTGCGCGAACTCGGTCTGGTCGGCGCGCTTGAGGAACCACCGGTAGGCCGGGTTCTCCGGCAGCGTCTCGGCGATCGTCTCCAGCGTGACCGTCTCGCCCGAGTGGTAGTGGCCGGCGAGCTCCTTGAGGATGAACGCGCGGTCGCCGAGCGGCGCCTCGACGTTGATGTACGCGTTCTGGGAGATCGCGAAGCCGTTGCCCTCGTCGTTCAGCAGCAGCGCGATGATCGCCGCGCCGTCGTCGCTCGCGGTGACCGTGCGACGCAGCACGCCGGACGTCTCTTCGAGCTGGGTGAACTCGGTGTCGCTGGAGTAGAACCACGTGAAGCGCGTGAAGCGGCCGTCGTTGGGCGTGACCTCGGCCCGGAACTCCGCGACGTCGCCGGGCTTGTAGACCGGCTTGCTCGTCACCACCGCGACCGCGTAGCTGATCGCGGTGATCAGCACGGGCGGCGACTGGCCGACGACGCGACCTTCGGCGTCGAGCTGCTGGAACGCGACCTCCTGGCCGTCGTAGCTCTGGGCGAGGAAGCGCGAGCGCGGGATCACGTTCGGCGCGCCGAACTGGCTCAGCAGGACGAGCCGGTACGCATGGCCCTCGGGCAGCGGGTCGCCGGCGGGACGCAGATCGGCGTACTCACCGGCGGCGTACGACGCGCGGGCGCCCTCGATCCGCACGGGCACGCCCGAGCCGACGGGCTCCCCGGACACGTGGACCGTGAGGCGCTCGGAGCGCTTGAGCACGCGGGCGCCCTCGACGAGCTCGGCGACGAGCTGGAGGCCGTCGAGCTTGCGCGAGACGAGCTGCGTGTACTGCGCCCCGGGCTGCTCGGTGAAGTTCGGGTGCTGGTAGATGGCCGCGTCCTCGCCTGCGCCGGTCGCGTAGCGCCAGCGGATGCGCTGGCCGTCCGCGGGCTCGAGCCCGGACGCCGTCAGCGCCAGCGTCTCGCCGGACGCGTAGCTCGCCTTGCCGCCGTCGATCCGCAGCCGTGGGCCGGCGGGCGCCTCGCGCACCGTCGACACCTCGTACTCGGAGACGGTGGCGGTGAAGTCGTCGCCCCACTCGGGGACGAAGCGCGCGCGGACGCGGCTGGTGCCGAGCTCCAGGCCGGTCGTCGTGAACGTCGCGGTGCCGGTCGGGCCGACCGGCGCGAAGCCGAGCAGCGCGTACGGCGTGCGGAACTCGACCCAGCCCGTGGCGCCCACGGGCTCGACGCGGGCGGAGAACGTGACGGGGTCACCCACGGAGGACTCGGTCTTGTCGACGCTGTGCGTGGTGGTCGTCCGCACCGGGTCCGGCAGGAAGCCGACCTGGAACCGGTAGTCCATGCTGGCGGTGATCGGCGCGCCGCCGCGCTTCGCCGTCGCGGTGAAGCGCAGGATGTACGTGCCGGCGGCGCTGAACGCCCAGTTGGCGTGGATGTGCTGCTGGGCCTTGATCGTCCAGGCGCGGTGGGCGTCGCCGCGGTCGGTGAGCAGGCGCGTGATCGCGCCGAACCCGTCGACCGAGTACAGGTCGAACGTGCCCGGGCCGGAGCGCTTCTCGACCGACAGCGTGATCTCGTCGCGCTCAAAGGTGCCCGCCGGCACGTCCTCGGTGCTGAACCCGGGCCACAGCAGCGCGCCCTCGGGGTTGCTCTGCGGCGCGATCCACACGTCCGCGCCGGGCGCGCCGAGGAACGCGTACCTGGCGTCCTCCGGCACGGCGCGCTTGGCGGCCTGCTCGACGTTGAAGACGGTCAGCGCAGGGTCGAGGTCCTTCTCGCGCTCGTCCCCGATGTCAGCCTTGGTCCCGAGCGCGAGCTCGGGCCCGACCGACACGGCGTCGGTGTGGATCTTGGTCAGCACCTGGCGGACCTTGCTGGGCGGCGGCGCGGCCTGGGCCCGGGCCGCGGACGGGATCGACAACACGGCGACGACGAGTGCGAGCAGCACCCATCGTCCCCGCTGCAAGACAACAGAGAGCATGGCGTTCCTAAACGTAGAATGGGACTCGGTCCCGAAAACTACACGGCGGAACGCCTCCGCGCCAATCTAAAGAAAGCTAAAGGGGTCAGACCCCTTTAGGTTCGTTTAGGTTCGGGTTAGTGAGCGAAGGGGGCGGTGCGGGGGTCGGCGAGGAGCGCGTTCCACTCCTCGTCCGAGAGCGGCTGGGGCCGGTCGCGGGCACCCTCGACGGTGCAGATGAAGCCGAACGGCTCGTCGGTCGGGTTGATCCAGCGGTGCGGAGCCCAGGGCGGCGTCTCGACGAGGTCGAGGTGGTTGAGGTCCACCACCTGGTTGCCGATCAGCGCCTGGCCGGCGCCGCGCGCGGAGAAGACGACGTGGACGTGCTCGTGCTTCTCGAGGCTCGAGTAGCCGCCCGGGGCGATCTCGAAGTAGCGGACCTCGAAGCTCACGCCCGCCTCTTCGGAGCGGACGAGCGTGTGGCGCGACAGGCCCTGCCAGGCCATGCCGCGCGCGCTGCCTGGGTCGTCTTTGTAGGCGCGGGCGGTGACGCCGTCCCAGCGGAAGGCGGTGGGGTCGAATGCGGCTCGTCTCACGCTTCCAGGGTAGAGATGCCAAAGCCGATCGGGATTAAGGCATTTGTGGTACCGTCCTCCTATGCAATGGAGGTCCCTTTGTCCGTGCTCGCTGAGACCCGCGCGCGCACGCCCACTGCCGACGTAGCCACCCTGCGCCGGATCCACCTCGGCATGATCGACGCGGTGCTCGCGGGCGGCGGCATCGCGCCCGTCGCGGCGCTCGCGGCGGAGCACCTGCACGGCACGGTCGCGATCGTCCTGCCCGCCGCCGACATCGCGGCCGCCGCGCCCGACGACGAGCGGTTACCCGCGCTGGAGCACTACGTCGCCGAGCGCCTTCGGGGCGGCCCGGTGAAGGTGCCGCCGGGAATCGTCGCCGAGGTCGAGGTCCGCTCGGGCGACGAGCCGCTCGGCGCCGTGCTCCTCACGGGCGCTGAGCCCGCCGGTGACGCACGGGAGATCCTCGAGCTGGCCGCGCTCGCGGCGCTCACCGCGGTCACGTTGCGCGACCAGCGCGTGTCGCAGCGTCGCGCCGCCGCCGCGCTCTTCGACGAGCTGGAGCAGCTCTCCGGCCCGGAGGTGCTCGCCCGCGCGCAGCGCCTGGGCGCCGACCTGTCCCACGGCGCGAGCGCGTTGGTCGCGCGCCCGCCGGCGGGGCACACCGACCGCGTGCTGGCCGCGATCGCGCAGGAGCTCCCCGGCGCGCTCGCGGCCGCACGCGGCGACTTCGTGGAGGCGCTCACGCCCGGCTCGCCGGACCGCCTCACGCAGCGCCTGCGGGCGACCATGCCGGTCGGCGTCTCACCGCAGGAACCCGACCCGGCGGCGTTCGGCTCGGCGCTCAAGGCCGCCGCGATCGCGTTGCAGCTGGGCGGCGGTGAGGAGCTGCTCGGTGGCAGCTGGCGCCTGCTGATCGCGACGGGCGCCACCAACCCGGGCGAGCTGCGGAGCCTCGTCGGCTCCACGGTCGGCCCGGCGCCCGAGCAGCACGACACGCTGCGGGCCTACTTCGAGCACGGCGCGAACATGAACGCGACGGCGAACGCGATCTACGCGCACCGCCACACGATCGGCAACCGGCTGGAGCGCGTGCGCGTCCTCACCGGGCACGACCCGCAGACGCCGGCCGGGCAGGCCCAGCTCTCGCTGGGCCTGCAGGCGCTCGACGTCGAGCGGGCGGTGTCTCGCTTAGAACGCCGCTAGCACCGCGCCCTTGTAGTTCTCGTCGATGAACTGCTTCACCTCGGGCGAGGTCAGCAGCTCGGCCAGCTTCTTCACGCGCGGGTCATTCTGCTCCTCCGGCAGCGTGACCAGGAGGTTGGCGTTCGGGTTGCCCTCGGCCTGCTCGAGCACGAGCGCGTCCTCGCTCGGGGTGAGGTCGGCCTCGATGGCGTAGTTGCCGTTGATGACCGCGAGGTCGGCGTCGTCGAGCGAGCGCGGCGTCTGGGCGGCCTCGACCTCGGCGAACTTCAGGTCCTTCTGGTTGTCGATGATGTCCCGGATGGTCGCCGTCGTGCTCTCGTTGTCGTTGAGCGTGATCAGCTTGTTCGCCGCGAGCAGGCGCAGGGCGCGGGCCTCGTTCGTCGGGTCGTTCGGGATCGCGACCTGCGCGCCGTTCGGGATCGACGCCAGGTCCTTGATGTCACGCGAGTAGAGGCCGAGCGGCTCGATGTGCACGCCGACGATCGAGACGGCCTTGAAGTTGCGCGCCTTCTCCTGGTCGGCGAGGTACGCCGGCGTCTGGAAGTAGTTCGCGTCGAGCTGGCCGTCGATGAGCGCGGTGTTCGGCAGGACGTAGTCCGTGAACTCCTTGATCTCGAGCTTGAGGCCGGCCTTCTCGGCGAGATTGTCCTTGACGAAGTTGAGGATCTCGGCGTGCGGGACGGGGGAGGCGCCGACGACGAGGGGCTTGGACGTGTCGGTCGAGGCTCCGCTCGCGGCGGGCTCGTCGTCGCCGCAGGCGACCACACCGACAGCGAGGGCGGCGGCGGTCAGGGCAAGTGCGATGCGGCGCATCGGGACTTCCTTTCAGGGGAGGAGTGCTGCTAGGCGTGAGAGAGGCGGCGGGCGAACCAGTCGCCCGCCCACTGCAGGAGCTGCACCAGCACGACGAGGACGACGACCGTCGCGATCGTCACCTCGGTCTCGTAGCGCTGGTAGCCGTAACGGATGGCCACGTCGCCGAGGCCTCCGCCGCCGACGGCGCCGGCCATCGCGGAGTAGCCGATGACGCCGATCGTGGTGATGGTGACCCCGGACACGAGGCTGGGGAGCGCCTCGGGGATCAGCACTTTCTGGACGACTTCACGTCGCCGCGCGCCCGACGCCAATGCGGCCTCGACAAGGCCGCCCGGCACTTCCCGGAGCGCCGTCTCGACGATCCGCGCGAAGAACGGGATCGTCGCGAGCGCCAGCGGCACGATCGCCGCGGTGGTGCCGATCGTGGTGCCGACGAGTGCCCGCGTGAGCGGGATCACGGCGACGAGCAGGATGATGAACGGGACCGAACGCCCGACGTTGACGATCGCGCCGAGGACCTTGTTCGCGATCGGCTGCTCGAGGATGCCGCCGCGACTCGTGATCAGCAGCAGGACGCCGAGCAGGAGCCCGAGCGGGATCGTCACGAGCATCGCCACGCCGACCATCACGAGCGTCTCGCGCGTGGCCGTCCAGAGCAGGGGAGCCCAGTCGCTCCAGCCGTCGTTCATACCGTCACTTCCTTCGGGTTGACGACCAGGGCGCGAGTGACGCGCCGGTCCCCGATGCGCTCCGTCGACCGTGCTTCGATCCGGGCGCCCTCGGCCACCTCGGCCGCGAGCCGCTCGTCGGCGTCGTCGAACAGGACGAGCTCGCGCGCGTGCTCGTGTTCGCCGACCTCGACGCGCCCGAACTGAGGCAGCAGCCCGGAGGCCAGCCGCGAGTCGGGCCGCCCGACGACCTCGCCGAGCGGGCCGTGCTCGACGACACGACCGGCGTCGAGCAACGCCACGCTGTCGCAGGCGCGCCGGACGACGTCCATCTCGTGCGTGATCAACAGGACGGTCAACCCGAGCTCGGCGTTGATCGTGCGGAGCAGGTCGAGCACGGAGTTCGTGGTCTCGGCGTCGAGGGCAGAGGTCGCCTCGTCGGACAGCAGGAGTGCGGGCTCGGAGGCGAGGGCGCGGGCGATGCCGACGCGCTGCTTCTGGCCGCCGGAGAGCTGCGACGGGTAGGACGCGCCGCGGTCGCCGAGCCCGACGAGGTCGAGCAGCTCGAGCGCGCGGCGGCGCCGCTCGGCCCGGCCGACGCCCGCGATCTCCAACGGCAGCGCGACGTTCTCGGCGGCGGTGCGCGAGGACAGCAGGTTGAACTGCTGGAAGATCATCCCGATCTGCCGGCGCGCCGCGCGCAGCTGCGCGCCGCGCATCTTGGTGATGTCCTCGCCCTCGAGGTGGATCGTGCCGGCGGTCGGCTCCTCGAGCCGGTTCACGCAGCGGATCAGCGTGCTCTTGCCGGTGCCGCTGCGACCGACGACGCCGACGATCTCGCCCTTCGGCACGACGAGATCGACGCCGTCGAGGGCGACGACACCGTTGGGGAAGGTCTTGCGTAAGCCGCTGATCTCGAGCATCGAGCGGCGGAGCATAGAAACACCTGAACTCAGATCGTATTTAGATCTATTAGGACCGGGTGTCGGAAACCGTTATACGGACTGTCCTAAGCTCGAACTGTGCGGATGGTCCTCGCCGTGGTCGCGTTGCTGGTGCTCGTGGTCGCACCGGGAGCCTCCGCGGCGACCTGGGACGACTACAAGCCCATCCCCGGCGCCAACTACGCCGACCCGTCGCTCCGCCCGACGGTCAAGCAGTGGAAGGTCGCGATCGTCCTCGCCGACTTCCCGGACCGCGACTTCATCGTCTCCCAGTCCGAGAGCTCGACGCTCTGGGGCACGCCGACCGTCGAGGTGCACAGCGTTCCGCGCGCGGAGGTCCCGCGCTTCTACGCGGACTTCCTCAACCGCCCGCAGCGGCTCAACCACTTCCAGACGATGCACCGCTACTGGATGGAGAACTCCTACGGCCGCTACGGCGTCGAGCTGGTCCCGTTCGGGCCCTACCGGATGCCGCACCGCGCCTACCAGTACTTCCTGCGCCAGTACGCCGCGGTCGCCGATTCGTGCCCGACGCCGGCGCTCACGCCCTGCAACGCGAACTTCCGCGCCGACGCCCGGGCGGCGTGGGAGCGGGACGTCGGCACGCAGGCCGCGGCCGCGTTCGACAACGTCTTCTACGTCGCGGCGGGCGCGGCCGAGAGCGACACGTGGCGGGAGTTCGGCGAGATGCGCTTCACGGGTCCGGAGGCGATCCCCGACCGGTTCGGCCCGCACCCGCGCGACGCGCTCACGGCCAACTGGGCGCGGACGCGCTTCGCGCCGTGGACCTCGTGGGCGTCCGCCGCGAGCATTTGGCCGACGGCGTCCGGCGACACGGCGACCGCCGCCGAGACGACCGGGATGGGTGGCTACGCGCACGAGCTCTCCCACAACCTGGGGCTCGACGACAACTACAACAACCCGTTCGCCAGGACCGTGCAGCGGTCGGCCAGTGGCAACTGGGACATGATGAGCCGCGGCTCGTCCAACGGTCCCGGCGGGCCGCACACGCGCTGGCTGGTGCCGTCGACCCAGGGCGGGTCGCTCGGCGCGCAGCACGCGATCCACAACAAGGCCGCGCTCGGCTTCCTCGACGCCGGCGATGTCCTGCACTTGAGCCGGGAGCTGCTCGCGACGGCCGGGCCCGCGGTGGTGGACGTCAAGGCGCGCGAGGTGGCGCCGCACGGCGAGACGGTCGGCGTCGACGTCGCGCTCGACGGCGACGGTGGCGACCAGTCCGCGCCGTGCACGTTCGCCGCGAACCCGCTGTGCGACGGCGGCGGCTACGACCGCTACACGCTCGAGGTCGTCCAGCAGATCGGGTCCGACTCGTTCCTTCCTGGGCACGGCGTGCTGATCGCCAAGGCCAAGGACCGCAGCTCGTCGTGTGGGAGCTTCCGGTGCTCGCTCTGGTACGTGGACGCGAACCCGCGGGACATCGACCAGGTCGACTACGTGCGGCCGGACGGGACGGCGATCAAGGTCAACGCGGGCGACGACCGCCAGCTCGACGACGCGGCGTTCGACGCCGGCGTCGGCTCAGGCACGCGGGCCGAGTACGTCGACGCGGCGAACCGGCTGCACTTCTACGTCATCGACCGGCGCACGGACGCCGACGGCGTCCTGCACCACACCGTGGCGGTCCGCTCCCTCGACGACACGGGGGCGCGGCTGCGCGGCGTGCGGGTCGGCGCGCCGACCGTGCACCGCGATGGCGACGCGACCACGTGCACGTTCCCGGTCACGAACACGGGCGACAGTGCGGACGTCCTGCGCCTGTGGGCGACATCGGCGCGGCTGCGCACCGTGCTCGTGGCGCCGCGGGCCGGCGAGACCGTGCTCGTGCCGGTGGACGTCGAGCCCGGGCCGGGTCGCGTGACGTTGACGGCGGTCTCCGAGAGCGACGACACGCGGTCCGCCAGCGCCTCGTGCGGTGGGGCGAACTCGAAAGTGCAAGAATTCCCATCGGGATCATGGACTTTCGGTAAGGTGCGAACTCCGATCAGCTTCGAGCTATTTCGAAGGAGCGCACTTCGTGAAGTCCCACACGCCCAAGTTCATGGCCCTGGCAGCCACCTTTCTCGCCTTGGTCGTGTCGGCCTGTGGCGGCGCGAGCGATGAGGTAGGCAGCAGCAACAGCTCGGAGTCCACGAACGCCGCCGCGACTGACGGCGGCGGCGCCGAGGTCAAGCTCTCGCTGGTCGCCTACGCGGTGCCGAAGGTGGGCTTCGACCTCGTCATCCCGGCCTTCAACCAGACGCCGGAAGGCAAGGGCGTCACGTTCAGCCAGTCCTACGGCGCCTCCGGCGACCAGTCGCGCAAGGTCGAGTCCGGCCTGCCGACGGACATCGTGAACTTCTCCGTCGAGCCCGACGTGACCCGGCTCGTGAAGTCCGGCCAGGTCGACGAGGACTGGAACCAGGGCGAGCACAAGGGCATCCCGTTCGGCTCCGTGGTCACGATCGTGACGCGCAAGGGCAACCCCAAGGGCATCAAGACCTGGGACGACCTGCTCAAGGACGGCGTCGAGGTCGTCACACCCAACCCGTTCTCGTCCGGCTCCGCGAAGTGGAACCTGCTCGCGCCGTACGCCGAGAAGTCGAACGGCGGGCAGGACCCGAAGGCCGGCCTGGACTACCTGAGCAAGCTCATCGGCGACCACATCAAGGTGCAGCCCAAGTCCGGCCGTGAGGCGACCGAGACGTTCCTGCAGGGCACCGGCGACGTGCTCCTGTCCTACGAGAACGAGGCGCTGTTCGCCGAGCGCAACGGCGAAGAGGTCGAGCACACCAACCCGCCGGTGACGTTCAAGATCGAGAACCCGGTCGCGGTCCTCAACACGTCCAAGAACAAGGAGAAGGCGCAGGCCTTCGTCGACTTCCTCTACACGCCCGAGGGCCAGGAGAAGTGGGCCGAGGCCGGCTTCCGCCCGGTCGACCCGGACGTCGCCGCCAAGCACGCCGCCGACTTCCCGGAGCCCGAGAAGCTGTGGACGATCGACGACCTCGGCGGCTGGGGCAAGGTCAACGACGAGCTCTTCGAGCCCGAGACCGGCTCCGTGGCGAAGATCTACGACGAGGCCACGAGCTAGGGCCTCATGGCGTCGCTCGCGGTTCCGAAGCCGCCTGCGCGGACGCGGCGCAGCCTCGGTGGCGGGGTCGGCCCGATCGGGCTCGGCGTCGCCACGCTGTGGCTGAGCCTCATCGTCCTGCTGCCGCTCGCGGCCGTGCTGACGAAGTCGCTCGAGGGCGGGTTGGGTGGGTTCTGGGACGCGATCAGCGCCCCGTCCGCCCGCTACGCGCTGCTGCTCACGACGGCGATCTCGGCGCTCGTGGCGCTGATCAACGTCGTCACGGGCACGCTCATCGCGTGGGTGCTCGTCCGTGACGACTTCCGCGGCAAGTCGCTGGTCAACGCGATCATCGACCTGCCGTTCGCGCTGCCGACGATCGTCGCCTCGATCGTGCTGCTCTCGCTCTACGGCCCGCGCAGCCCGGTCGGCATCCACCTGTACGCGACCAAGCCGGCGGTGATCCTGGCGCTGGCGTTCGTGACGCTGCCGTTCGTCGTGCGCTCCGTGCAGCCCGTGCTGATGGAGGTCGACCGCGAGGCCGAGCAGGCCGCGGCCTCGCTCGGCGCGAGCGGCTGGACGACGTTCCGGCGGATCATCCTGCCCGCGCTGTACCCGGCGCTGCTCGGCGGCGCCGGGCTGGCGTTCGCGCGGGCGATCGGCGAGTTCGGCTCTGTCGTGCTGATCGGCGGTGGCATCCCGCGCGACACCGAGGTGGCTTCCCAGTACATCGCCAAGCAGATCGAGACGGACCGCCCGGCGAGCGCCGCGGCCGTGTCCGTGGCGCTGCTGCTGATCTCGTTCGCGGTGCTGTTCGCGATCCGCTGGTTCACCAAGCGCAAGGACGTGGGATGAGCACCCGGATCGCGCTGCGCTCCGTCGCGCTCACCTACCTCGGCGTGCTCGTCGTCGTGCCGCTGGCGATGATCTTCTACCGCACGTTCGAGGACGGCTTCGTCGCCTTCTTCGAGTCGGTGACGACGCCCGCCGCGATCTCCGCGATCTCGCTGTCGCTGACGATCGTCGCGATCGTCGTGCCGCTGAACGTGGTCTTCGGGCTGGTGACGGCGCTCGCGCTGGCCCGCGGCAACTTCCCCGGCAAGGGCCTGCTGCAGGCCGTCGTGGACCTCCCGTTCGCGGTCTCGCCGGTGATCGTCGGCGTCGCCCTGATCCTGTTCTGGGGCAACGACGGCTGGCTCGGCGGCGCGTTCCCGGTCATCTTCTCGCTGCCCGGGATGGTGCTCGCGACCGTGTTCGTCACGCTGCCGTTCGTCGTGCGCGAGGTCGAGCCGGTGCTGCGCGAGATCGGCACCGAGCAGGAGGAGGCCGCGTCCACGCTCGGCGCCTCGCGCTGGCAGACGTTCTGGCGCATCACGCTCCCGGCGATCCGGGTCGGCGTGGGCTACGGCGTCGTCCTCACCGTCGCCCGTTCCCTGGGCGAGTTCGGCGCGCTGACCGTCGTCGCGGGCGGCGTCGCCGGCGAGTCGCAGACGCTGACCCTGCTCGTCCACGCCCGCTACATCGACGACCACAACACCTTCGGCGCGTACTCGGCGGCCACGGTGCTGATGGGCCTCGCGCTCGTGACCCTCGTCCTCATGACCCTGCTCGAAAGGAGGCGGGAGGCATGATCACCGTCACCAACGTGTCCAAGCGCTTCGGCGACTTCACCGCCCTCGACGACGTGTCGCTGGAGGTCCCGGACGGGTCGCTCACCGCGCTCCTGGGGCCGTCGGGCTCGGGCAAGTCGACGCTGCTGCGGATCATCGGCGGGCTCGAGTTCGCGGACTCCGGCTCGGTGGTCATCCACGGCGAGGACGTCACGGGCGTGGTGCCGCAGAAGCGCGGCATCGGCTTCGTCTTCCAGCACTACGCCGCGTTCAAGCACATGACCGTGCACGACAACGTCGGCTTCGGCCTGAAGATCCGCAAGACGCCGAAGGAGCGGATCGACGAGCGCGTGAACGAGCTGCTGAAGATCGTCGGCCTCGGCGGGTTCGCGAAGCGCTACCCGTCGCAGCTGTCCGGTGGCCAGCGCCAGCGGATGGCGCTCGCGCGGGCGCTGGCCGTGGAGCCGCGCGTGCTGCTCCTCGACGAGCCGTTCGGCGCCCTGGACGCGAAGGTCCGCGCCGAGCTGCGCGAGTGGCTGCGCCGCCTGCACGAGGAGGTCCACGTGACGACGCTCCTGGTCACCCACGACCAGGAGGAGGCGCTGTCGATCGCGGACAACATCGCGGTCATGGACAACGCGCACATCGAGCAGGTCGGCGGGCCGCGCGAGCTCTACGACCGGCCCGCGAACTCGTTCGTGATGGGCTTCCTCGGCCCGGTCGCGCAGGTCGACGACACGCTCGTGCGCCCGCACGACATCTCGCTCCTCAGCCGGCCCGAGGGCGACGCGCGCGAGGCGCAGGTCACGCGCGTGAGCCACCTCGGCTTCGAGGTCCGCGTCGAGCTGCAGCTGGGCGACGGCCAGCCCGTCTTCGCGCAGCTCACGCGTACCGAGGCAGCTCAGCTGGAGCTCAGCGCGGGCGACATCGTGTGGCTAGCCCTTACCGGGGACCGCGATGCCCGACTCGTAAGCGAGGACGACCGCCTGGACGCGGTCGCGTAGACCGAGCTTCATCAGCAGCCGGGCCACGTGCGTCTTGACCGTGGTCTCGGAGACGACGAGCTCGGCGGCGATCTCGGCGTTGGACAGGCCGCGCGCGACGCAGCGGAAGACCTCCAGCTCGCGCGCGGTCAGCTCGTCCAGGCCGGGCGGCGGGGTGTGCCGCGTCGGTGTGGCGGCCGCGAACTCCTCGATCAGGCGGCGGGTGATGGACGGCGCGAGCAGCGCCTCGCCCTGGGCGACGACGCGGATGCCGGCCGCGAGCTGCTCGGGCGGGACGTCCTTGAGCAGGAAGCCGGACGCGCCCGCGCGCAGGGCTTCGTAGACGTACTCGTTGAGGTCGAACGTGGTGAGCATGAGCACGCGGGTCGGGTGCTCGCCGGCCTGGGAGAGCAGGCGGCGCGTGGCCTCGATGCCGTCCAGCTCGGGCATGCGGATGTCCATCAGGACGACGTCGGGCTTCAGGCGCTTGGCCTGCTCGACGGCGTCCAGGCCGTCGGTGGCCTCGCCGATCACGTCGAGGTCGTCCTCGGCGTCGAGGATCATCCGGAAGCCGGCGCGCACGAGCGCCTGGTCGTCGGCGATGAGGAGGCGGATCATGCGACGCGCGCCGTGTCGAGGGGAAGGTGCGCGCTGACGCGCCAGCCGCCGTCGTCGCCCGGGCCGGCCTGCAGCTCACCGCCGTAGATGCGCACGCGCTCGGCCATGCCGAGGAGGCCGTGCCCGCCGGTCGGGCCCGGGTCCTGGGCCGCGGCGTTGCGGATCTCCAGCGCGAGGTCGTGCGGCGCCCACGAGACCGTGACGGTCGTGGCGGCACCGGGTGCGTGCTTCATGGCGTTGGTGAGTCCTTCCTGGACGATGCGGTAGGCGGCGAGGTCCAACCCCGCCGGGAGCGCGCGGCGTTCGCCGCGGACGTCGAGCACGGCCGGGAGGCCGGAGGCGCGGGCGCGGGCGACGAGCTCGCCGATCTCCGCGAGGGTCGGTTGGGGCGCGAGCGCGCCGCGCTCGCCGGCGTCGGAGAGCATGCCGAGCAGGTGGCGCATCTCGCCGAGCGCGTCCCGGCCGGTGCGCTCGATCCGGGTCGCGGCCTCGACGGCCCGGCCGGCGTCGCGCGCGAGGATGCGACGCGCGCCGCCGGCCTGGACGACCATGACGCTGATCGAGTGCGCGACCACGTCGTGCATCTCGCGCGCGATCCGCCGGCGCTCGTCGACCGCGGCCTGCTGGCGCGCGTCCTCACCGGCTTCGGCGAGGCGCGCGGTGGCCTCGTGCAGCTCGGCGGTGAGCCGGGTGCGCGAGCGGACGATCCGCCCGGCGCCCCACGCGACCGCGCCGATCAGCCCGGCGAAGAAGTAGTCGGCGCCGACGCGCGGGCCCATCGCGGCCTGCACGGCCAGCAGCCCGGTCACCGCGAGCACGAGCCCGGTGTAGGTCTGCCACCCGTCGCGGTGCGCGCCGGTCGCGTACACGCACATCAGCACGATCGCGAACGGCACGAACAGGTTGAGGATCGGCGTCAGCGTGAAGTCCATCAGCAGCGCGGCGCTCAGCGCCCCGGTCAGCGCGGCCACCGGCGCGCGCCGCCGCCAGACGAGCATCGACGCGTACAGCAGCGCGACGGCGAGGTTGGCGACGAGCGGCCCTTCCCGGTCGGGCGAGACGAGCACCTCGACGACCGCCGCGACGGCGACGATCCCGGCCACGAGCGCGTCGAGATTGCGCGGCCGGCGCAGCCACGCGGGCCGGCGCCGAGCATTAAGGCAAGCTAAAGGCCCTGGGGCTTTATGTTCGGTCTCGTCGCGGGTGGTGACCGTGCGGCCGTCGTAGGCGAGGGTCGCACGGACCGTGTGGCCGCCGGAGCGGCGGGGGGAAGCGGTGAAGCGGCCACCGTGGAGGAGGACGCGCTCGCGGACGCCGACGAGCGGGCGGGCGTCGATCGAAGCGCCGTCGTCCCGGATCTCGAGGTCCAGCGTCTCGGCCCGGTAGGTGACGCGGACGTCGGCGCGGCCGGCGCCGCCGAGCTCGCGGGCGGCCGTGAGGGCTTCCTGGATGACCCGGTACGCGGTGACGTCCAGGCCCGCGGGAAGCTCGGCCGCGTCGCCGTCCACGCGCAGCACCACCGGCAACCCCGCGGCGGTCGTGCGGCGGGTGAGCGAGCGCAGGTGGCGCAGGGACGGCTGCGGTGCGAGGCTCACGCCCGCGTCCTCGCTGCGCAGGACGCCGAGCAGCCGGCGCAGCTCGTCCAGCGCCTCGCGGCCGGTGGTCTCGATCGCGGCGAACGCGTCGCGCGCGAGCTCCGGGCGGCTCAGCGTGAGCCGGCGCGCGCCCGTCGCCTGCACGGTCATCGCGCTCAGGGCGTGGGCGACGACGTCGTGCAGCTCGCCCGCGATCCGCGCGCGCTCGTCGACGACGGCACGGCCGGCGGCGTCCTCGCGGTGGCGCTCGAGCTGCGAGGCCTTCTCGCGCAGCGCGCGGTTGAGCGCCCCGCGGCCGCGCAGCAGCCGGCCCACGAGCACGGGCGCGCCGACCGAGATCACGGCCGTGAACAGCCCGCTCGACCAGGCCGCGTCCTCGTCGTACGGCGTCGTCGCGACCAGCGACAGCACCGTCGCGAGCGGGATGCCGGCCGCCAGCTCCCAGCGGGTCGCGCGCAGCCCGAGCCAGAACGAGACCACGAACGGCGACGCGAACGCCAGGAACATCTCGTCGTAGTAGTGGCGCGAGAGCATCGGCAGCAGCGCGACCCCGCCGAACACCGTCAGCAGCGCGGTGAGCGGGAACCAGCGCCCGGCCACGACCGCGATCGACATCGCCAGCAGGAGCACGGCGGCGAGCGCGTGATGCGGTGTGCCGTCGGACACGAGGAGCGCGAGCTCGAGCTGGAAGTCGACGGCGACGGCGAGCCCGATCAGCACTGGGAGACGGAAACGAGCGGGCACGGTCGGCCGGATTATTCCGTGCGGGCAGGAGCCTGTCCTCGTAACCAGGGACGATGTGGGCGTCCTCCTTAGGGATGACATCGAATCATCCCGACGCACTGTCCCAATCCTCACGGGGACCGACGACGGGAGCTCCGCGGCCCGAGAGAGTTCCGGTCAATCCACGGAAGGCCTCCCCATGACCGCTCTCGCCTACGCCCCGTTCGACCTCCCCGACACCGACCACGTCGCCGTCTCCGCCACGGCCCTCACCCGCACCTACGGCGACGGGGGGTCGGCCGTCCACGCGCTGCGCGGTGTCTCGATCGAGGTCCCCAAGGGCCAGTTCACGGCCGTGATGGGTCCGTCGGGCTCCGGCAAGTCCACGCTCATGCACCTGCTCGCCGGCCTCGACACGCCCGACGCAGGCGCCGTCCACATCGCGGGCGAGGACATCACGCGCATGTCCGACCGCGACCTCACCCGCCTGCGCCGCAAGCACATCGGCTTCGTCTTCCAGTCCTTCAACCTGCTGCCGACGCTCTCCGCGGAGGAGAACATCACGCTGCCCCTCGCGATCGCGGGCCGCAAGCCCGAGCAGGACGCCGTCGACCGCCTGCTGGACCGCATGGGGCTGGCCGAGCGCCGCGACCACAAGCCGGCGCAGCTCTCCGGCGGCCAGCAGCAGCGCGTCGCCGTCGCCCGCGCGCTGATCTGCTCGCCGACCGTGCTGTTCGCCGACGAGCCGACCGGCAACCTGGACTCCGCCGCGGGCGCCGACGTGCTCGACCTGCTGCGCACCGCCGTGGACGAGGACGGCCAGACGACGGTGATGGTCACGCACGACGCCCGCGCGGCGGCGAGCGCCGACCGCGTGCTGTTCCTCGCCGACGGCCGCGTCGTCGCCGACCTCCAGGGCCCGACCGAGGACGCGATCCTCGACGCGATGCGCGAAGCGGCAAGGGCATGATCCGCGTCACTTGGAAGGGCCTGGTGGCGCGGCCGATCCGCACCGCCCTGACCACGCTCGCCATCGTGGTCGGCGTCGCCTTCGTGTGCGCGGCCTACACCCTCACGGACACGATGTCCGGCGCGGCGGACACGCTCACGCACGCCGCGTACGACGGCACGGATGCCGTCGTGGTCACGAAGACCACGTTCAAGGGCTCGCAGACGTCGGACATCCGGGCGCAGGCGCCGACCATCCCGGCGAGCACGCTCGAGCGCGTGCGCGGCGCGCGCGGCGTGACCACCGCGGTCGGCGACATCACCGACACCGCGCAGGTCATCGGCGCCGAGGGCAAGCCGGTCGGCACGGGCCCGTACTTCGGCGTCGGGTTCGACGCGAGGACGCCGGGCGCCGAGCGGCTCACGCCGTTCCGCCTCGACACCGGCCGCTGGGCCACCGGCCCGGGTGAGGTCGTGATCGACCGCGCCACGGCCGAGGACCAGGACTACGCGGTCGGTGATCGGATCAAGGTCGCCGCGCGCGGCGAGGCGCAGACGTTCACGCTCACCGGCATCGCGAACTTCGCCGGCGTGAAGTCGCTGGGCAAGGCGAGCGCGGCCGTCTTCGACCTGGAAGCAGCACGGACGCTGTTCGCCAAGGACGGCTACGACCGCATCCTCGTGGCGGGCCGCCGCGCCGACATCGCCGGTGCGGCCGGTGCGGGCACGGAGGTCCGCACCGCCGCCGAGGATGACCGCTTCTCCTTCGACTCGCTCGAGACGCTGGTGAACATCCTGCGGACGATCCTGCTCGCGTTCGCGGCGGTCGCGGTGCTCGTCGGCTCGTTCACGATCTTCAACTCGCTGAGCATCACCGTCGCCCAGCGCACGAAGGAGTTCGGGCTGCTGCGGATGGTCGGCGCCACGCGCCGCCAGGTCCGCGCCGCGGTGCTGCTCGAGGCGCTGACGGTCGGCCTGCTCGCGTCGGTCCTCGGGATCGGTGTGGGGCTCGGCCTCGCCGAAGGGCTCAATGCGCTGTTCACGGCCGTCGGCGCGGAGCTCCCCACGGACTCGATGACGCTCGCCACGCGCACGATCGTCATCTCGCTCGCGGTTGGCACGCTCGCCACGGTGCTCGCCGCGATGATCCCCGCCCGGCGCGCGACCAGGATCGCGCCCGTCGCGGCGCTGAGAGCTGCGACCCACGCGGCCACGCCGGGGTTGTTCGCCCGCGGCGTCCGCGCCCTGGCGAGCCTCGTCGGCCGGCCGTCGGCGGCGGTCGGTGGGGCCGCCGGCGCGCTCGCCCGCCGCAACGCGATGCGCAACCCGGGCCGCACCGCGGTCACCGCGCTCGCGCTGACGATCGGCGTGGCGCTCGTCACGGCGGTCACGGTCGTCGCCACCGGTCTTGAAAACGAGAGCCGCGGCGCGCTCGACCGTCGCGTGCAGGCCACCAACGTCGTCACCGCCGCCGACGGCTGGTCGCCGATCGACCCCAAGGTGGCGACCGCGATCGGCGGCACGAGCAGCAGCATCCGCCAGGACGGCGCGCTGGTGTTCGGCTCCCAAGAAGGCGTCAACGGCGTCGACCCCGCGACGATCGGGCGCTTCTACCGCTACGACTTCACGGCCGGCGGGATCGCCGCCGACGGGGCGATCGTCGACGAGGGCTTCGCGAAGGAGCACCAGCTGCGTGTCGGCAGCCTGCTCAGCCTCACCGCGATGAGCGGCAACACGCTCGAGCTGACCGTCTCCGGGATCGAGCGGTCACCCGTGCTCGACGTGCTCGGCCTCGGCCCGATCACGATCTCCCACCAGGCGTTCGACGCGACGTTCGAGCAGGTCCGCAACCGGCTCACGTTCACCGACCACGACGCCACGGACGCGCTCGCCGCCTTCCCGAACGTGCAGTCGCAGACCAAGGCCGAGTTCATCGACGGCCAGACCGCCTGGATCGGGATGATCCTCGCGATCCTGTGGGTGCTGCTCGCGCTCGCGGTGATCGTCAGCCTGTTCGGCATCGTCAACACGCTCGTGCTCTCGACCTTCGAGCGGATGCGCGAGCTCGGCACGCTGCGGGCACTCGGCTTCAGCCGCCGTCAGGTGCGGCGGATGGTCCGGCACGAGAGCGTGATCACGGCGCTGATCGGCGCGACGCTCGGGATCGCCGTCGGGCTCGTGCTGGCGCTGGTCGTCGTGCAGCTGCTGGGCGAGTACGGGCTCGCGTTCACGTTCCCGGCCGGCAGCCTGATCGCCGTCGCGGTGATCGCCGCGCTGGCGGGCATGATCGCCGCGACGCTCCCCGCGCGGCGCGCCTCGAAGATCGACGTGCTGAAGGCCCTCGCCTATGAGTGACGCGCTTTTTTGGCGGCGTCGAGCGTGCTGCGGACCTCGCGCAGCAGGTCGTCGCCGTCAAAGGGCTTGGCCAGGAAGGCCGTCGCCGGGTCCTCGTTTGCGGCGACCGTGGTGTCCCCGGTGTAGCCGCTGACGAACACCACGGGCAGGCCGGGGCGCAGCTCGCGCGCCTTGACCGCCAGCTCGACGCCGGACATGCCCGGCATCACCACGTCGGTGACGAGCACGTCGGCGGCCTCGAGGCGCTCGAGCGCGACGACGCCGCTCTCGACCGAGACCACCTGGTAGCCCGCGGCGTACAGGAGGCGACCCGTCAAGGCCCGCACCGCGTCGGCGTCCTCGACGACGAGGACCGTCTCGCCGCGCCCGCGCGGGGCGCTCGGCGTCGGGTCGTCGTCGGACGCGCGGCGCACCGCCGGGAGCGTCACGGTCACGGTCGTGCCCTCGCCGGGCGTCGAGTCCAGCTCGATCCGCCCGCGCGCCTTGGTCACGATCCCGTACACGGTCGCCAGCCCGAGGCCGACGCCGTGGCCGGACACGGCCTTGGTGGTGAAGAACGGCTCGAAGGCGTGCGCGGCGACCTCCTTCGGCATCCCGCGGCCCGTGTCGGTCACGGTCACGCGGACGGCCCGGGGCGACGGCCCGTCGAGGTCGCGCATGACGGTGTTGACCGCGTCGATCCGCAGCGACCCGCCGTCCGGCATCGCCTCGCGCGAGTTCATCGCCAGGCTCATCAGCATCTGCTCGAGCTGGCTGCGGTCGGCCTCGACGTCCCACAGCCGCTCGTCGACGTCGACCACCAGGTCGATGTCCTCGCCGAGCGTGCGCCGCAGGAGCAGCTCCAGCGACTCGATCACCCGCCGCACCGACAGCACCTCCGGCGTGCCCGACTGGCGGCGCGAGAACAGCAGCAACCGGCGGGTGAGCTCGGAGGCGCGCCGCGAGGCGGCGATGATCTGGTCGACGTCGCCCGCGGTCCGCGAGTCGTCCGGCAGCTCCTTGCGCACGAACGCCGCGTAGTTGGCGACGATCGCCAGCAGGTTGTTGAAGTCGTGCGCGACGCCGCCCGCGAGCTGGCCGACGGCCTCCAGGCGCTGCGCCTCGCGCAGGCGCGCCTCCAGCCGCACGTGGTGCGTGATGTCCGTGGCCACGCCGCCGACGCCGTACAGGTCGCCCGAGATGTCGTCGATCAGCGGGAACTTGACCGACAGGAACGTGCGCGTCGTCTCCCCGTGCGTGACCTCTTCCTGCAGCTCGATCGGGTCACGCGAGGACATCACGCGCAGGTCGTCGACGCGCATGCGGTCGGCGACCTCGCCGGGCAGCACGTCGCGGTCGTACTTGCCGATCAGCTGCGCGGCGGGCTTGCCGTGCAGCCGCTCGAAGGCGCGGTTGACCAGCAGGTAGCGGCCCTCCGTGTCCTTGAGGAAGATCGCGGCGGTGGTGTTGTCGAGCACCGCGCGCAGCGCTCGCGGGTCCGCGCCGCGGATGACCACCAGCTCGTACTCGCCCATCGGCGTGCGCGCCACGTCGAGCCCGGGCGGCAGCTCGCCGAGCGGCGAGCCGACCGGATCACGGCCGAGGACGTCCTTCGCTCGGCCGTTCGCGAACGCGACGACGCCGGCCGCATCCGTCCCTACCAAGGCATCGGGTGCGGCCTCGAGCAACTCCTCGAACTTCGGGGGGCCGGTAGGCATGTGTGCCGCGCGAGTGTAGGCCGAAGATCAGCTCTTGAGGCGCCGCGCGGCCCGAACTCGGTCCACTTGTCCCAGCGCGACCTTGCGCAACCGGACCGAGTGCGGCGTCACTTCGACGCATTCGTCCTCGCGCACCCACTCCAGCGCCTGGTCGAGCGAGAGCTGGCGCGCGGGCACCAGCCGCACCAGCACGTCGCTCGTCGAGGAGCGCATGTTCGTGAGGTGCTTCTCCTTGACGGCGTTGACGTCGAGGTCCTCCTGGCGCGCGTTCTCGCCGACGATCATGCCCTCGTAGACCTCTTCGCCCGGCTCGACGAACATCGTCCCGCGCTCCTGCAGGTTGAACAGCGCGAACGACGCCGTCTTGCCCTTGCGGTCGGCGACGAGCGAGCCCTGCTGGCGCAGGCGCATGTCGCCCGCCCACGGCTCCCAGCGGTCGAACACGTGGTGCATGAGGCCGGTACCGCGCGTCTCGGTGAGGGACTCGGTGCGGAATCCGATCAGCCCGCGGGCGGGGACCAGGTAGTCCATGCGGACCCAGCCCGTGCCGTGGTTGATCATCTGCTCCATGCGGCCCTTGCGCAGCGCGAGCATCTGCGTGATCACGCCGACGTAGTCCTCGGGGACGTCGATCGTCAGGCGCTCGACCGGCTCGTGGCGCGTGCCGTCGATCTCGCGGATGAGGACCTGCGGCTTGCCGACCGTGAGCTCGTAGCCCTCGCGGCGCATGATCTCGACGAGGATCGCGAGCTGCAGCTCGCCGCGGCCCTGGACCTCCCAGGTGTCCGGCCGCTCGGTGTCCAGCACGCGGATCGACACGTTGCCGATCAGCTCCTGGTCGAGCCGGTCCTTGATCTGGCGGGCGGTGAGCTTGTCGCCGTCCTGGCCGGCCAGCGGCGAGTGGTTGATGCCGATCGTGACGGAGATCGACGGCTCGTCGACGGTGATCACGGGCAGCGGCAGCGGGTTCTCGGGGTCGCCGAGCGTCTCGCCGATCGTCACCTCGGGCAGGCCCGCGACGGCGATGATCTCGCCCGGGCCGGCCTCGTCGGCGGACACGCGGTCCAGGTTCTCGGTGATGTAGAGCTCGGTGACGCGCGCGTTGGTGATCGTGCCGTCGGCCTTGCACCACGCGATCGTCTTGCCCTTCTTGATCGTGCCGTTGTGCACCCGGCAGATCGCGAGCCGGCCGACGAACAGCGACGCGTCGAGGTTCGTGACGTGCGCCTGCAGCGGCATGTCCGGGTCGTACGACGGCGCTGGGATCGTCGCCTCGAGCAGGTTCAGCAGCGGCTGGAGGTCCTCGCCGGGCTGCGCGAGGTCCAGCGTGGCCGTGCCGACCCTGGCGTTCGTGTAGACGACCGGGAAGTCGATCTGCTCCTCGGTCGCGCCGAGGTCGATGAACAGCTCGTAGACCTCGTCGACGACCTCGGCGGTGCGCGCGTCTGGCCGGTCGATCTTGTTGATCACGAGGATCACCGGGAGCTGGCTCTCGAGTGCCTTGCGCAGCACGAACCGCGTCTGCGGCAGCGGACCCTCCGAGGCGTCCACGAGCAGGAGCACGCCGTCCACCATCGTCAAGCCACGTTCCACTTCGCCGCCGAAGTCCGCGTGGCCTGGGGTGTCGATGATGTTCAGCTTCACGCCGTTGTGGCGGACGGCCGTGTTCTTCGCGAGGATGGTGATGCCCTTCTCGCGCTCGAGGTCCATCGAGTCCATGACGCGGTCGTTGACGTCCTGGTTCTCACGGAACGCGCCGGACTGCCAGAGCATCGCGTCGACGAGCGTCGTCTTCCCGTGGTCGACGTGCGCGATGATCGCGACGTTCCTGAGGTCTTCGCGACGCTGCATGAGCGCGGCGGAGGATAGAGTCCGGCCGTCGGGCGTCAGGAGGAGACCCCATGCGTGGACGTGCTGTGGCCGTGCTGTCTTCGGCGTTGGTGCTGGGGGTGACGGCGCCCGCGTGGGCGCAGGCGGCGCCGGGGGCGCCGGGAGCCACCGCGCACTGGACGACGGGCGCCAAACAGGGCGTCGGCACGGCGACCACGACCGGCTCGAAGGTGTGGTTCTCGCTGGCGGACGGCGTGCTGAGCGAGGTCTACTACCCGCGCGTGGACGTCGCGGACTCGCGGGCGCTGGAGCTCGTGGTGTCGGACGGGAAGACGTTCACCGATCGCGAGTCGACCGACACCACGCACGCCGTGGAGCTCGTGACCGACACGGCGCTCGTCTACAAGCAGGTCAACACGGACAAGCAGCGGCGGTACCGGATCACCAAGACCTACGTGACCGATCCGCTGCGGGCGACGGTGCTCGTGGACATCGACTTCGAGGCGCTCGACCGCGGCAAGTACGCGGTCTACGCCGTCTACGACCCGTCGATCGACAACTCCGGGCGCCACGACGCGGGCTCCGTGTCGCGCGGCGCGCTGGTGGCGAGCGAGGGGGAGATCGCGAGCGCGCTGGTCGCCGACGAGCCGTTCAGCGCGGTCTCCAACGGCTATCTGGGGACGAGCGACGGCTACAGCGACCTCGCGGACCACGTCATGGACTGGCGCTATCCGAGCGCCCCCGACGGCAACGTCGTGCAGACCGCGCGGCTGGCGCTCGACGGCCAGCGGGCGCAGCGGCTCACGCTGGCCCTCGGGTTCGGGAGCACGGGCGACGCCGCCGTCAGGACCGCGAAGCGCAGCCTCGTGCTGCCGTTCTTCCTGACCAAGCTGGGCTACGCGCTCGGCTGGCACCTGTACCTGGAGTCGTTGCGCAAGCCGCCGAAGAGCGTCGGCCGCGGTGACCTGCTCCAGCAATACCGCGTGGCCGCGATGCAGCTCAAGGCCCACGAGGACAAGACGTACCGGGGCGCGAACATCGCGTCGCTGACCGTGCCGTGGGGTGAGGCGATCAACGCCGACGAGGCGGGCGTGGGCGGCTACCACCTCGTCTGGGCGCGCGACCTCTACCAGGTGTCGACGGCGCAGATCGCGCTCGGCGACACCGCCGCCGCGGGCCGCTCGCTCGACTACCTGTTCGACGTCCAGCAGAAGCCCGACGGCTCGTTCCCGCAGAACTCGCTGCTCGACGGCACGCCCTACTGGGGTTCGCTCCAGCTGGACGAGGTCGCGTTCCCGATCGTGCTCGCGTGGCAGCTGGGACGGAAGGACGCGGCGACCTACCGCGACCACGTCAAGCCCGCCGCGGACTTCATCGTCGCGCGCGGGCCCGCGACGCCGCAGGAGCGCTGGGAGGAGGAGAGCGGGTACTCGCCGTCCACGATCGCGGCGGAGATCGCCGGGCTCACGGCGGCGGCCTCGCTCGCGAAGAGCGCGGGTGACGCGAACGGCGCGGCGCTCTACCAGGGCGTGGCCGACGAATGGCAGCGGCGCGTGGAGGCGTGGACGTTCACCACGACCGGTCCGCACGGCGACGGCCGGTACTTCGAGCGCATCGACGACAACGGCAACCCGAACGACGGCCACATCCTCGACATCAACAACGGCGGGGGCGCTTGGGACGAGCGGCTGATCGTCGACGCCGGGTTCCTCGACCTGGTGCGGCTTGGTGCTAAGCGCTTCAGCGACCCGTTCGTCGTCGGCTCGCTGCCCGAGGTCGACTCCGTGATCCGCGTCGGCGATCTCTTCTACCGCTACAACCACGACGGCTACGGCGAGAAGGCCGACGGCGCGCCGTACGACGGCACGGGCATCGGGCGACTGTGGCCGCTGCTGAGCGGCGAGCGCGGCGAGTACGAGCTGCTGGCCGGGCGCTCGGCGACGAAGTACCTGCGCGCGCTGGCCGAGAGCGCCAACGACGGCTGGATGATCCCCGAGCAGGTCTGGGACCAGCCCGCCGTGCCCGCCTACAACCTGACGTTCGGCGAGGGCACGGGCAGCGCGACGCCACTCGCGTGGGCGATGGCGGCGTACGTGCGGCTCGCGCACTCGATCGACGCGGGCAAGCCGGTCTCGACGCCGTCCGTGGTCGCCGACCGCTACACGAAGGGGACGCTGCCGGCCGCGCCGACGCTCAGCGTCACCTCGCCGGCCGACGGCTCCACCACCGGCGCGGCGACCGCGACGGTGAGCGGCACGACCAACGCCCCGTTCGTCTACGTGAACGCGGGCGGGACGACCACCCGGATCGCCGGCGGCGCGTTCTCCACGACCGTGCCGCTCGGGCTCGGCGTGAACCAGATCACGGTCGTCGCGGTGGCGTCCAGCGGCGGTACGGCGACCGTCCAGAGGACCGTCACGTCGACCAACTTCGGCACGGCGGTCGGCACCGCCACCGACCCGACGGGCGACGACAACGGCCCGGGCGACTACGTGTATCCGGGGGACGCCGCGTTCAACCCGGGCGCGTACGACATCACCGGTTTCGGCGTCTACGACGACGGCCGCTCGTACAACTTCGTCACGACGATCGCGGGCGAGCTGCGCAACCCGTGGGGCGGCAACCAGATCGCCATCCAGCGGATCAACATCTACGGCAAGACGGGGGTGACGACCGGTGTCACGCCTGCGCTGCCCGGCACGAACGCCAACCTCGAGGCGCCCTACGACTGGGTGCTGACCGCGGACGGCTTCAACGACCTCGGCGTCCGGGACCCGGCCGGCAACACGATCGCGAGCGCGACGCTGCTGGCGCTGCCATCCACGCGGCAGATCGTGGCGAGCGTCCCGAAGAGCGACCTGCCGGCGACCGCTCGCTACGCGGTGGTGATGGCCAGCCACGGCGGTGACGGCGAGGGCACCGGCCACATCCGCCCGGTCTACTCCCGCGCGTACTGGGACTCGACGGTCGGGACCGGCATGAGCTGGATCCACGACTTCCGGCTCGGCGGCGGCGCGGGTGAGTACACGGACGCCAACGACGCGCGGGACACGGACACGCGTGACCCGAACGTGGTCGACATCCTCGTGCCGGCCGGGAGTTCCCAGGCGGACATCCTCGACTGGCGGGCGGCCGCGCCGGTCACGCTCCGCTATGTGAGCCTCCCGTAACGGGTATAAACGCGCCGGTATGGAGCTCATACCGGCGCGTGAATCCCGCACCTGGACGCTGCTGATGTTCGGGGCCGCGGCGCTGGTCGGCCTGCCGCTGATGGTCTGGCGCGCGCACGTCGACGACGAGCTCGGCGAGGCCGCGGAGGTGTTCGCGCTCGCCACCGCGACCGGGCTGCTGATCGTGGCCGCGTGGTCGGTGTGGCGGACCCGCTGGACGCTGCGGCGCGCGAAGCCGGCGCCCGCCGACGCCCACGTCGTCGCGCGCAAGACCAGTTGGCGGGCGGCGTTCGTCGCGTTCGGCGTCGTCGGCGGCTTCGCGCCGTTCCTGCGCTCCGGCTTCGAGGAATCCAGCGCCGTGTTCGCCGCGTTCGGCTACGGCCTGTGCCTCGGCGCCTCGCTCGCGATCGCCTACGGCCTCTGGTACCTGCGGCGGGCCGAGCGCCGAAAAGGGCTCGAGCTCTTCGTCGGCAACCGCCAGTACTACGTCCAGTAGTACACCGGATCGTCACGAATCCGGTCAGTCGCAAGACATAGCGTCGCGAACGCTATGAAATTGACGCTCCCCCGACGGCTCGCTCTCGCGGCCGCGACGATCGCCAGCGTGGCCTTCCCCGCCGCCGCGATGGCGCAGGGCACGCCCCGCTCGAGCTTCCTGCTCGGCGTGCTCCCCGACACGCAGTTCTACTCGCGCTACGCCACGCCCGGCGCCGGCGACCTGTTCATGGCCCGCTACGGCACCGAGCCGTACATCGAGCAGACGAAGTGGCTCGCCGCGAACAAGGACAACCTGAAGATCCCCTTCGTCACCCACCTCGGTGACATCGTCGACCGCGCGACCGTCACCCAGGAGTGGGACGTCGCCAGCGAGGCGATGAAGGTCCTCGACGACGCGAAGCTGCCGTACTCGATCGCCAACGGCAACCACGACGCGACCCAGAACCCCGCGACGGAGCTGTTCCCGCGCTACTTCCCGAACTCGCGCGCGCAGGCGCAGGCGACGTTCGGTGGGCGGGACGCGTCCGGCCTCTCCGAGTGGCACACGTTCACGGCCGAGGGCCGGAAGTTCCTCGTCCTCGCGCTGGCGTGGCCCGCCGACAACGCGACGATCGCGTGGGGCAAGAGCGTCGTCGAGGCCAACCCGACGCTGCCCGTGATCCTGACGACGCACGACCTGCTCGCGATCAAGAGCGACGCGGTCTCGCCGCTGGAGACCGAGTCCGGCCTGCGTCTGTGGGACGGCCTGATCAAGGACCACGATCAGATCTTCCTGACGATCAACGGCCACAGCCACGGCTCCGCGCACCTGCGCAAGACCAACGCCGCCGGCCACAGCGTCGACCAGATCGTCTGGGACTACCAGATGGCCTACCAGGGCGGCAACGGCTACCTCGGCCTGATCGAGTTCGACTTCTCCAACAAGCGCATGGCCACGACGGTCGTCTCCCCGTGGGTGCGTCTGAAGCCGAAGAACACGCTCGTCGGCGAGTACGACATCGCCGTCAAGCCGGGCCCGAACGAGAACCTCAACATGCCGATCGACTGGGACCAGCGCTTCGCCGGCTTCCAGACCGCGCCGGCGCCGGTCGCCGCCGCCAACGGTGACCTCGTCGCCGCCGCCAAGGCCAAGGTGCTCGAGGGCTTCGAGGAGCCCGAGGTCGTGCTCCCCAAGCTGCCGCTCAACGACACCGACTTTCCCGAGGTCGCGGGCACCGTCGCGCACTGGCGCTTCGACCCGGCCAAGACCGGCACGCTGGCCGTCGGTGACGTCGGCGCCAAGGACATCACCGCCGGCGCCGACATGCGCCGCGCCGCGCTCACCGGTCCGTCGCAGCTCGACGACCTGAAGATCTCGACCGACCACCACTCGCTGTCCTCGGACGCCGCGAGCGCCTGCTTCCAGAACAACAACGCGGGCCGCAACTCCTTCATCAACACGGCCACGGGCCAGGCCATCAACGCCAACGCCTTCCCGAACGGGTTCACGTTCGAGACGTTCATCAAGATCGACGAGGCCTGGAACGCCACGAACAACCAGTGGAACGGCGCGATCAGCCGCGAGGGCGTCCGCCGCGAGGTCGCCAACGTCCTCAACCCGGGCTACAACTACGACGAGCCGACGTTCGCGCTCGGCGTCTCCAACCTGCGCGAGATCCAGTGGAACGCGCTGGGCATCTCGGCCCAGGGCAACGGCTACCGCGAGCGCACGAACTGGTCGGGCGAGATCCTGACCGGCCGCTGGATCCACATCGCCAACGTCAACGACCCGGTCGCCAAGACCTCGACCCTGTACGTCGACGGCGCGCCGGTGCTGCGCAACTCGATCGACGCCGTCGGCCTCGCCACGGCCAACCAGCCGTGGCGCATCGGCTCCACCAAGGGCAGCGGCTGGCTCGGCTGCGTCGGCGAGACGCGCATCGTCGACCATGCGACGACGCCGGACAAGTGGCTCACGCAGCGTCGCTATCTCCCGGTCGACGCCGAGGCTCCGGTCGGCGGCAGCGTCCCGGCGACGCTCGCCCTGACGCTGGGCACGCCGGGCACGTTCGGCGCGTTCACGCCGGGCATCGCCAAGGAGTACACGGCGACGACGAAGGCGACCGTGACCTCCACGGCCGGCGACGCGACGCTCACGACGAGCGAGCCGGGCTACCTCACGAACGGCGCGTTCGCCCTCGCCCAGCCGCTGAAGATCGAGCTCGCCAAGTCGGTCTGGACCGGCCCGACGTCGAACGAGGACGTCAACGTCACGTTCAAGCAGGCCATCGGCGCGAACGATCCGCTCCGCACCGGGTCGTACTCGAAGACCGTGACCTTCACGCTCTCGACGACCAACCCGTAAGCCGCCTCGCGAGCGGTCGGTGCGACTACGTTTCGTAGTTCACCGGCCGCTCACAGAGCGGTCACAAATGTGGAGGGTCGGCCCGCGTAGCGTCGCGCGGCGATGAGACTGACGCTCCCCCGCCGGCTGGCGCTTGCCGCCGCGACGATTGCCTCTGTGGCGTTCCCCAGCGCCGCGATTGCCCAGGACACGCAGCGCTCGAGCTTCCTGCTCGGCGTGCTCCCCGACACGCAGTTCTACTCGCGCTACTCGATCCCGAGCTCCGGCGAGCTGTTCATGAACCGGTTCGGCACCGAGCCGTACATCGAGCAGACCAAGTGGCTCGTGGCCAACCAGGGCAACCTCGAGATCCCGTTCGTCACGCACCTCGGCGACATCGTCGACCGCGCGACCACCACGCAGGAGTGGGACGTCGCCGACGAGGCCATGAAGGTGATGGAGGACGGGAAGCTGCCGTACTCGATCCTGGCCGGCAACCACGACGTGACCGGCAACCCGGCCACGGAGCCGTTCCCGCGCCGCTTCCCGGCGACGCGCGCCGCTGCTCAGTCGACCTTCGGTGGGCGTGACGCGTCTGGCATGCACGAGTGGCACAAGTTCACGGCCGAAGGCCGGACGTTCCTCGTGCTCGCGCTGTCGTGGGAGCCGACCGACGCCGCGCTCGAGTGGGCAAAGGGCGTCATCGCCGCGAACCCGGCGCTGCCCGTGATCCTCACGACGCACGACATCCTCGGCATCGCCTCCGACGCGGTCACGGCCGTCGAGGGCACGCAGGGGCGTCGTCTGTGGGACAAGCTGATCAAGGACAACGATCAGATCTTCCTCACGATCAACGGCCACAACCACGGCGCCGCGCACATGCGCAAGACGAACGCGTTCGGCAACAGCGTCGACCAGATCGTCTGGGACTACCAGATGGCCTACAACGGCGGCAACGGCTACCTCGGCCTGCTCGAGTTCGACTTCACGAACAAGCGCATCCAGTCGACGGTCGTCTCCCCGTGGATCCGCCTGAAGCCGAAGAACACGATCGTCCCGGAGTTCGACCAGGCCGTCCGCACCGAGCCGGGCGCGAACCTGAACCTCGCGATCGACTGGGACCAGCGCTTCTCGCGCTTCGCGACCGCGCCGGCGCCGGTGGCGCCGTCCAACGGCAACCTGATCGCGGCCGCCAAGGCCAAGGTCGTCGAGGGCTACGAGGAGCCGTCGGCCACGCTGCCGAGCCTCCCGCTCAACGACACCGACTTCCCGCAGGTCGACGGCACCGTCGCGCACTGGCGCTTCGACAAGACCAAGACGGGCGCGCCGCAGCCGGGCGCCGTCACCGCGACGGACATCGCCAAGGGCGCCGACATGACGCGCGGCGCGCTGACCGGCTCCGCCGCCCTGGCCGACCTGCAGATCTCCACGGACCACCACGCGCTGTCCTCCAACGCCGCGTCCGCCTGCTTCCAGAACAACAACGCCGGCCGCGTGTCCTTCATGAACACGGCCACGGGCGCCGCGATCAACCAGAACGCGTTCCCGAACGGCTACACGGTCGAGTCGTTCGTGAAGATCGACCCGGCGTGGTCGGCGACGAACAACCAGTGGATGGGCGCGCTCAACCGCGAGGGCACGCGCCGCGAGATCGCCAACGTCGTCAACCCGGGCTGGAGCTGGGACGAGCCGGCCTTCACGCTGAGCATCTCCAACCTGCGCGAGGTCCAGTGGAACTCGCTGGCCATCTCGGCCGACGGCAACGGCTACCGCGAGCGCACGAACTGGTCCGGCGAGGTCATGCCCGACCGCTGGATGCACATCGCCAACGTCAACGACCCGGTCGCCAAGACCTCCACGCTGTACGTCGACGGCGCGCCGGTGCTGCGCAACTCGATCGACGCTGTCGGCCTCGCGACCGCCAACAAGGCGTGGCGGATCGGCTCGACCGGCGGCAACGGCTGGTTCGGCTGCGTCGGTGAGACGCGCATCGTCGACCACGCCACGTCCCCGGACCAGTGGCTGACGCAGCGCCGCTACCTCCCGGCCAAGGAGGAGACGACGGTCGGCGGCGCGGTCCCGGCCACGCTCACGCTCACGCTCGGCGCTCCGGGCACGTTCGGCGCGTTCGTCCCGGGCCTCGGCAAGACCTACACCGCCACCACGGAGGCCACGGTCGTCTCGACGGCCGGCGACGCGACGCTGACGGTCACCGACCCGAGCACGAACGCCACGGGCCACCTGGTCAACGGCGCCTTCTCGCTGCCCAAGCCGCTGGCCGGCCTGGGCGTCGTCAAGACGTGGAACGGCCCCACGTCGAACGAGAAGGTCCCGGTCGTCCTGACGCAGGAGATCGGCTCCAGTGACGCGCTGCGCACCGGCTCGTACTCGAAGGCGCTGACCTTCACGCTGTCGACCACCACCCCGTAGACCCGCCTCGTAGTAGCTTCCCGGGCGACGTTCCTGTCGCCCGGGAGAGGGGTCTCCATGAAGCGCGCGCTGCTGCTCACGGCTCTGTTCGTCTCGATCTTCGCGGCGCCGGCGGTCGCCGCCGGGCCGTCACCGGGCGCGCCCGGGATCGGGGACCCGCTGTTCCCGACGCTCGGCAACGGCGGCTACGACGTCCAGCACTACGACGTGGACGTCAAGTACGGCCGCGCCTACACGGACCCGGTCGAGGGCACCGTCACGATCCTCGCGCGCGCGACGCAGGCGCTCTCGCGCTTCAACCTGGACTTCGCGGGTCGCAGCGTCGGGGCGGTCGTGGTCAACGGCGCGCCCGCGCAGTGGCGGCGTGACGGCTCCGAGCTCGTGATCACGCCACGGCGCGCCATCAACAAGGGTGCGCTGTTCGTCGTCACAGTGAGCAGGTACGTCGCGGTGCCGACGGTCCCGAACGACGATCCGTCGTCCACCGCGCTGTTCGTGCACCCGAGCGGCACGGCGACCGCGCCGCAGCCGGACCTGGCGCGTTACTTCCTGCCGTCCAACGACCACCCGCGCGACAAGGCGAGCTTCGACTTCCGCTTCGACGTGCCCGCCGGCCAGACCGCGGTCGCGAACGGCGTGCCGCTGGCGAAGTGGACGAGCGGCGGGCGCACGCACTCCGTGTTCGTCCAGCGCCAGCCGATGGCCACCGAGCTGATCCAGATGGCGGTCGGCGACTACGACATCACCAACGAGGGCTTCCACAACGGCGTCTTCCTGCGCGAGGTGACGGCGCGGCCGCTCACCGCCCAGTACCTGCCGCTGCTCGATCCGACGCGCTCGCAGCTGGACTGGATGAAGGCGCGGGCGGGCGCCTACCCGTTCGACCTCTACGGCTCGCTGGTGGTCGACGCGGGCCTCGGCTTCGCGCTGGAGACGCAGACGCTCGAGCTGATCGACACCTTCTGGTACGAGGACTACGGCAAGGGCACGTGGGACGCGACGCTGCTGCACGAGATGTCGCACATGTGGTTCGGCGACTCCGTCGCGCCCTACTCCTGGAGCGACCTGTGGCTCAACGAGGGCCACGCGAGCTGGTACGAGTTCACCTGGGGCGAGGAGAACGGCGTGCTCGAGGAGGACACGACCGGCTACCCCGACGACCAGGGCTACGCGACGCTCGACGCGCTGATGAAGGCCGTCTACGCGCACGGGGACGAGTGGCGCGCGGAGTCCGGTCCGGTCGCGGCGCCTTCGAGCGCCGACGAGCTGTTCGCCTACCAGCGCTACCACGGCGGCGCGCTGGTCCTGTACGCGCTGCGCCAGAAGGTCGGCAACACGGCCTTCCTGCGGATCGAGCGCGCCTACCCGGAGCGCTTCCGCGACCGCTCGATCACCACGGACGACTTCATCGCGCTCGCCGCGCAGGTGTCCGGCCGCGCCGACGTCGTGCCGTTCCTGCGCGAGTGGGTCTACGGCACCAAGACGCCGCCGATGCCGGGCCATCCGGACTGGACGGTCAACGCCGTCGGCACGCAGCGGACGGCCACGATCCCGGGCAGGAGGGCGCCTCGGAAGTAACTCCTACCACGTTGGTAGGCTTTTGAGGGCGATGATCTTCACCACGAAGGCCGAATACGGGGTGCGGATGCTGATCCAGCTCGGCACTCAGGGGTCGGGTCACCCGGTCTCCCTGAAGGCGATCGCCGAGGCGGAGAACCTGCCTCTGGCGTACTGCGAGCGGATCGCGGCGCTCCTGAAGAAGCACGGTCTCGTGGTGTCCACCCGCGGTGCGCACGGCGGCTACGTGCTCGCCAAGCCCGCGGAGGAGATCACCATGGACCAAGCGGTGCTCGCGCTCGAGGGTGCGATCGCGCCGATGGACTGCTTCCTCGACGACCACAACGGGCGCGTCCAGTGCTCCCATCACGGGGAGGAAGCCGGTGGCGCCTGCGCGACCAAGCTGCTGTGGACGCGCGTGCAGATGGGGGTGATCCGCTCGCTGCAGCGGACCACGCTCGCCGAGCTGATCGAGTTCGACTCGAAGAAGCCGACGCCCGCGCTGCCCACCCCTGTCACGACCTCCTAGAAAGAACTGATGGCCGAGCTCCAGATCAAGAACCTGCACGTCACCGCTGCGGACAAGCAGATCCTCAAGGGGGTCGACCTGCACGTCCGTCCGGGTGAGTTCCACGCGCTGATGGGCCCGAACGGCTCCGGCAAGTCGACGCTCGCGAACGTGATCATGGGTCACCCGAACTACGAGGTGACCGAGGGCGAGATCCTCTTCAACGGCGAGGACATCACGGAGGCCGACCCGGACGAGCGCGCCCGCGCCGGCCTGTTCATGGCCTTCCAGTACCCCGTCGCGATCCCGGGCGTGACCGTCGCCAAGTACCTGCGCATGGTCATGAACGCGCACCGCGAGGGCCGCGGCGAGCCGTCCATCTCGCTCAAGGACTTCCGCAAGACGGTGGAAGCCGCGATGGAGCTCACGAAGGTCCCGAAGGAGTTCTCCTCGCGGTACCTGAACGAGGGCTTCTCCGGTGGCGAGAAGAAGCGCATGGAGATGCTCCAGCTCGCGCTCACCAAGCCGGCGCTGGCCGTCCTCGACGAGACCGACTCGGGCCTGGACATCGACGCGCTGAACACCGTCGCCGCCGCCGTCAACACGGTGTCGCAGGAGACGGGCATGGGCGTGCTGATCATCACGCACTACCAGCGCATCCTGCACATCGTGCAGCCCCAGTTCGTGCACATCATGTTCGAGGGCCGGATCGTCAAGGAGGGCGGGCCGGAGCTCGTCGCCGTGCTCGAGGAGAAGGGCTACGGCTGGATCGGCGAAGAGGTCGCGGCGGCCGCAGCATGAGCCTCGCGGTCCCTACGTCCTCCGAGTTCCCGACCCTCGCACGCGAGGGCCTGGTGTATCTCGACACCGCGGCCACCTCGCAGACCGTGCGGCCGGCGCTGGAGGCGATGGACCGCTACTACGAGACGTACCGCGCCTCGATCCACCGTGGCATCTACTCGATCGCCACGGAAGCGACGGACGCGTACGAGCTCGCACGCGAGCGGGTCGCGAAGTTCACGGGCTCGACGGCCCGCGAGACGGTGTTCACGAAGAACGCGACGGAGGCGATCAACCTCGTCGCGTACTCGTGGGGCCGCGCGAACGTCGGCCCGGACGATCTCGTGGTGCTCTCCCAGATGGAGCACCACGCGAACATCGTCCCGTGGCAGCTGCTCGGCTGCAAGCTCGCCTACATCCCGATGCTCGACGACGGGACGCTGGACCTCGAAGCGTACGACGAGCTGCTGGCGCGTTCGCCCAAGCTCGTCGCCGTCGCGCACGTCTCCAACGTCGTCGGCACGATCAACCCGGTCGCGGAGATCGTCTCCCGCGCGCACGCGGCGGGCGCCGTCGTCCTGGTGGACGGCGCGCAGGCCGTGCCTTCGCTGCCGGTGGACGTCGCGGAGCTGGACGCGGACTTCTACGTCTGGACCGGGCACAAGGCCTACGGGCCGACGGGCATCGGCATCCTGCACGGTCGCCGGTCGCTGCTGGAAGTGATGCCGCCGTTCCTGGGCGGCGGGCACATGATCGCCCGGGTCGGTGACTTCGAGTCCACCTACGCGGAGCCGCCGACGCGTTTCGAGGCGGGCACGATGCCGATCGCCGAGGCGATCGGGCTCGGCGAGGCCGTCGAGTGGCTGGCCGCGATCGGGATGGAGAACGTCCGCGAGCACGGGCGCGACGTCACGGCGTACGCGCTGGAGCGCCTCGGCGAGGTGCCCGGGCTGTCGATCCACGGCCCGGCGGAAGCCGACGGGCGCGGCTCGCTCATCTCCTTCGCGCTGGAGAGCGCGCACCCGCACGACGTGGCCGAGATCCTCGGCCGCGAGCAGGTGTGCGTGCGCGCCGGCCATCACTGCGCGCAGCCGCTGATGCGGCGCCTCGGCGTCCCGGCTTCCACGCGCGCGTCGTTCGCCGTCCACGCCACGCGCGATGACGTCGACCGGCTCATCGATGCCCTCGGCACGGTTCAGGAGATCTTCGCCTAGTCATGGACGACCTCTATCGCGAGCAGATCCTCGAGCACTACAAGCGCCCGCATCACTGGGGCGAGCTCGAGAACCCCGACATGGAGTACTTCGACACGAACCCGCTGTGCGGCGACGAGTTGAAGGTGCAGATCAAGGTCGCCGACGGGAAGGTCAGCGAGGTGGCCTTCTCCGGCCACGGGTGCGCGATCTCCCAGGCCGCGGCCTCGATGACCTCCGACGAGCTGATCGGGATGCCGGCGGCGCAACTGCTCGAGCTCGACCGTGAGTTCGTGCTCGACCTGCTGGGGATCGACATCTCCGCCACGCGCATGAAGTGCGCGCTGCTGTCGCTGAAGGTCATCAAGTCCGCGGGCCTGGGGCACGCGGCTTCTTGGGAGACTGCTTAAGCGGGGGGCCTCGGGGGGCGGCAGCCCCCCCGGTGCATTTCTTAGCCGCGGCCGCGGTTCTGCTGCTTGGGCATCTGCCGCGGCATCGGCTTCAGCGCCGGCCGCGGTGCCTGCTTGGGCGGCAGCATCGGACGCTTCATCGCCGGCTTCTTGGCCGAGGGTTGGCGTTGCATATAGACGCTCCTTGGAAAGAGATTTCCGTACCGGGAACTACCAGGCGGTGGAGGTGCGTCAGAGAATGATCATGCGCTTGAAGGTACGCGGTTGATCACGCGGAGTTGGTGCGGGCAGCCGTACAGTGGCTTTCATGAAGCTCTTGCCGCTCGTCCTGCTGGTTTGTCTTGCGCTTTTCGGCTGCGGGGGTGATGACGAGCCGTCGGCGCCGGCCGCGACGAACACGCCCGCGGCTTCGGCCACGGAGGCTCCTGCTGAGGACGCGGGTGGCGACGCCGGCGGCGAGGCCGAGGTCCGCGAGATGTTCGAGGACTACACGCAGGCGCTCGCGGACCGCGACTGGGACGAGGCATGCGACAACCTCGCGCCGGAGACGACCGAGAAGCTGAAGGCGAACATCACGCAGCTCGGCGTGACGAACCCGCCGAGCGACTGCGAAGGGCTGATGAACCAGCTCTACGACACGATCGACAAGGACCCTGCGGCCAAGAAGACGATCGACGACATCACGGGGTCGGCGCAGGTGGACAAGGTCACGATCACCGGGGACAGCGCTTCGGTGAGCTGGAGCGCGACCGTCAACGGCCAGAAGACCCCTGTGACGCAGTCCGCCCGCATAATCGACGGCGAGTGGAAGCTGATCGACGTGAACTAGAGCTCGCCGCGACGCGCGAGATCCTCGAGGTCCTCGGGCGGTGCGCGTTCGAGCTCGAGCCGGTGTTCGAGACCGTGCTTGGCCAGGCCGTGCGCCTGTGCCGGGCCGATGCCGGGCTGATCTACGTGCTCGACGGCGAGGCGTACCGGGTGGAGGTCGCGCTCGGCGCCTCGCAGGCGTACCGCGACTACATCACCGCCGTGCCGATCTCCGCCGGTTCGGGGACGCTGGTGGGGCGCGTGGGGGCGGAGCGTCAGACGGTGCAGATCCGCGACGCGCCCGCCGATCCCGGCTACACGATGTCGCGGGCGATCGAGCTCGGCGGCTTCCGCACGATGCTCGGCGTGCCGATGCTCGACGGTGAGCGCGTGCTCGGCGTGATCGTGCTCTGGCGCGAGACCGTCGACCCGTTCGACGAGCGCACCGTCGAGCTGGTGACGACGTTCGCCGCCCAGGGCGCGATCGCGATCCAGAACGTGCAGACGGCGCGCGAGCTGGAGGTGGCGTCCGGGCACAAGTCGGCGTTCCTGGCCTCGATGTCGCACGAGCTGCGAACGCCCCTGAACGCCGTGATCGGCTTCAGCGACGTGCTCTTGGAGGAGATGTTCGGGGCGTTGAACGAGCGGCAGACGGAGTACGTCCGCGACATTCGCGACTCCGGCCATCACCTGCTCGAGCTGATCAACGAGATCCTGGATTTGTCGAAGGTGGAGGCGGGGCGGATGGAGCTCGAGCCGTCGTCGGTGTGGCTGCCGGGGCTGCTCGAAGGCGGGTTGGCGTTGGTGCGCGAGCGCGCGATTCGGCAGGCGTTGACGTTGGGGCTGGACGTCGGCGAGGGCGTCGGGTCGGTGTGGGCGGACGAGGTCAAGCTCAAGCAGGTCGTGGTGAACCTCTTGACGAACGCGGTCAAGTTCACGCCGTCCGGCGGGGCCGTGGAGGCGCGGGCGTGGGTGGACGGCGAGGAGGTCGTCGTGACCGTGCGCGACACGGGCGTCGGCGTGGCGGTCGAGGATCAGGCGCGGATCTTCGAGGCCTTCCAGCGCGGGGATCGGCGGGCGTCGGTCGAAGGCACCGGGCTCGGCCTGACTTTGTCGAAGCGGTTCGTCGAGCTGCACGGCGGGCGCATCTGGGTGGCGAGCTCGGTGGGTGCGGGCAGTACGTTCGGGTTCGCGATCCCGGTGGGTGCGCCGTGAGGGTGCTGGTCGTCGAGGACAACGAGCGCAACGCGAAGCTCGCGCGGGACGTGCTGTCGTTCGCGGGGTTCGACGTGGTGGTGGCTTCGTCCGGTGAGGCGTGCTTGGAGGTCGTCGGTGGTGTCGATGTCGTGTTGATGGACATCAACCTGCCGGGGATGAGCGGGGTCGAGGCGTTGGCCGCCTTGCGCGAAGTGGGGGTGACCGTGCCGGTCGCGGCGTTCACCGCGCACGCGATGCACGACGACCGCGACCGTCTGCTCGCCGCCGGCTTCGACGGCTACATCGAGAAGCCCGTCGACGTGCGCGCGCTGCCCGGCCAGGTCGAGGCGCTGCTGCGCTCATGATCCTCGTCGTCGATGACCTGCCGCAGAACGTGCGGCTGCTGCAGGCGGTGCTGTCGCCGCGGGGCTACGAAGTCGCGGTGGCGACGTCGGGCGAGGAGGCGCTGGCGCGGCTGGCCGAGGGTGGCATCGACCTCGTCCTGCTCGACATCGTCATGCCGGGCATGGACGGCTACGAGGTCTGCCGCGCGATCCGTGCCGATGGCGCGACCGAGTTCCTCCCCGTGGTGATGATCACGGCCTCGGGCGAGCAGGAGAAGAAGCGTGCCTTGGAGGCCGGCGCGGACGACTTCGTGGCCAAGCCGTTCGACCATGCGGAGCTGTTGGCGCGGGTGCGGTCGTTGCTGCGGATCAAGCGCTACCACGACGAGATCGAGCGCTACACGGCCGGTCTGCGGCAGTTCCTGCCGCCGCAGGTCGCGGAGCTGGTCAAGGCGGACCCGAGCGTGTTGGAGAGCCACCGGCGCGAGGTCGCGGTGGTGGTCTGCGCGCTGCACGAGTTCGCCGCGTTCGCCGAGACGGCCGCGCCCGAGGACGTCATGCGCGTGTTGTCGGCGTACCACGAGCACGTGGCGGTCGCGGTCGACGCGGTGGGCGGCACCTTGGCGCGGCTCGCGGGCGACGCGGTGACCGTGGTGCTGAACGACCCGCTCGTCGTCGAGGACCCGGCCGGCGTGGCCGTGCGCCTGGCTTTGTCGCTCCGTGACGCGGTCTGGTCGCTGGGCGAGGCCTGGACGCGACTCGGCTTCACGTTGTCGCCCGCGCTGGGCGTGTCCTTCGGCCACGCGACGATCGGCCGGATCGGCAGCGAACGCCGCTGGGAGTACGCGCCGGTCGGGCCGGCGCCGCTGCTGGCCGAGCGGCTCTGCGAGGTGGCCTCGGCTGGGCAGATCCTGCTGTCGCAGCGCTCGTACGCCGCTGCGGACGTCGTCGCTATCGCGACTTCGTTGTCCCTGCGTGGCTTCGATCAGCCCGTGTCTGCCTGGGATTTGGTCGGCGTCGAGTAGCGGAGCTCAGTCCGGGTGGCGTGCGGCGGGTTCGTGCGCGTCGGGGAGCACACCGTCGGGCGCCGCGTCAAGAAATTCATGTCCGAGCGGCGTCGGGACTCGAGGCCGCTCCAGGAATTTCTTGACCCGACGCGGCCGGTGCGCTCTTGTGCGGATGAGTGGCTGCGCCGGGGTGCGCCCGGGCGCGGGCCGAGTGCGCTCGTTCGGTCTTGGTGCCACGCGAACCGCGAGTTTTGTACCTATGCGGTCGTTTTCTCGAGGTTCGCGTGGCGCTGGCCACGCGAGCGCTGACTTTGTTCCCGGTGCGGGAACAAACCCGAGGTTCGCGTGGCGGGCGCGCTCTGGTCCCGCGCGGGGGCTTCGCCGGCCCCAGCCGGCTTGACCAGCCCAGAGCGCGCCGGCCGCGTCGGGTCAAGAAACTCGTGACGACGGCCGCGCACCCCGCCACCGTGGCGGGCATGAGTTTCTTGACGCGGCGCCCGACGGTGTGCTCCCCGAGCGCGGCGGCGTAGCGAGACGCGTCGCGCGCGGAGCTCCACGGCGATGGCGCGGCGGGCCGTTGGCGCGGCGGGACGTTGGGCGCGACGTGGGCGCGTGGCGTGGCGCGCGTGGCGCGATGGCGTGCCGTGCCGTGGCGCGGTGCCGTGGCGTGGCGCGGTGCCGTGGCGTGGCGCGGCAGGGCC
>NZ_JAPDDP010000140.1 GCF_027587195.1 Solirubrobacter phytolaccae
GAGACCGAGGAGGTCACGCTCGCGACCGGGACGTTCGAGAACGAGGTCGTGGTCGCGCCGCGCTCGTCCCGGCGGCGCCGGTCGCGGCCACCGGGCCCATGCCCGGCGCGTCGCGGCGCTCCACCACGGTCGTGCCCGACAGGCGGCGCAGCGAGCCTTCCGTGCGGACCCAGATCGAGCCGTCGGCCGCGACCGCGCCGCGCACGTCACCGGTGCGCGGGAGGTCGGCGTCGGCGCAGCTGTCGTCGTGCTCGGTCGCCGGCGCGAGGCAGGACGCGCCCGTGATCGCCGTGCCGTTCAGCGTCACCGAGTGCAGCTCGCCCGGGCCCCAGGTGCCGCCGAAGATGTGCAGCGCGCCGTTGCCCAGCGCCGCGTCGGTGGTCTTGGACGGCAGCGAGCGCGGAGTGCAGTGCCCGGTGCCGGTGTAGACGAGCGGCGTGCCCAGGCACGAGGCGAACGACAGCGCGCCGGTCGCCGGGTCACGCGCGAGCACGATCAGGCCCGCGTCCTGGCCGACGAACGTGAAGTCCGTCACGACGTACAGCGCGCGGCCGTCCGCCGACGCCACGACGTGGCGGATGTTCGCGCCGCGCACCATCTCGCCGCCGATCGTCAGCGGCGTGCAGCCGGACTCGTCGCGCACGAGCGTCCAGCACTCGCGCACGGTCAGGGCGTTGCCCGCCTCCCGCTCCACGCGGGCGAAGCGCGCCACGTCGCTCACGTACACGTCGCGGTCGCCGACGATCGTCGCCGTGCGGGCGCCGTCGAGCCCGCGCGGAGCGATCGACGCCAGCGGCATCAGATCGCCCTCGGCCAGGGGCGCGTCGTCGTCACGGATCAGGCCGGTCGCGGTCTTGTCACCGACGGTCAATGTGAAGCGCTCGTCGTCCTCGCGCACGGTGTCCGGCACGGTCTTGAGCTCGACGACCTGACGCGTCTCCCAGTCCTCGAACACGACCTCGCCGGCCGGCGGGTTCACGTCGCCGGGGAGAGACGCCGTGCCGGAGGCCGCGCTCACCGGCAGCACGAGCCGCTCGGCCGGCTGCCGCGAGAGCGTGACGACGAACCGCAGCGTCCGCCCGCTCGTCGTGCCCTCGTTGCTCGACGCGTTGGCCACGCGCACCTGCGGCGGCTCGATCACGGTCACGCTGCGCGCGGTCTGGTCGTCCTCGCCGGCCGCGCCGCCGCCGGGGGTCGAGTCCGCGTCTTCACCCGCGGACTCGACCACCTCGGCGGTGACCTCCCCCTCGCCGGCCGCCGTGGCCGTGAGCTTGATCGTCGTCTCCACCGCGCCACGCGCGGGCACGCCCGCAACCGTCCACTCGGTCCGGTCGGCGGTCCACCCGTCGGGCAGCGTGAGCCGGACCTTCGCGGCACCCGCAGCGCGCGGCCACTCGTTCGTCAGCGTGAGCTTCGCCTCGGCCGGCACGCCCGCGTTCATCCGCTCGGGCAGCTCCAGCGACAGCGCCAGATCCGACTCCACGAGCGAGGACAGGCAGGCGTCGCCGAAGCCGTCGCCGTCGCCGTCCTGCTGGTCCGGGTCGGCGACCAGCGGGCACACGTCGCGCGCATCCTCCACGCCGTCGTCGTCGAGGTCCGCCGCGCCGAGCGAGCGCGTGCTCGCGACGAGCCGCCGCGCGCGCAGCGTGTCCGACTCCATGCCGAACCGCAGCCGTGCCCACTCGTCGATCGTCCCGGCCGCCGCGGTCTCCATGTTGCCCGCGGCCGTGCAGTTGCTCGCGCCGGGATCGTCCACCCCGAACGGGCGCGGCCCGATGGTGCGAGACCCGTCACCGTCGAAGTCGAACGCGCCGGCCGGCACGCGCACCCAGCGACACACGCCGCCGCGCTTGGCGGTCACGACCGGGAACCACCCGCGGGTGCGTGCGGTCCCCGACAGCGCGATCCCGTCGCGATCGGAGATCGCCCGCTCGTCGATCGAAGGACCGTCGCCGCGCGCGAAGTCCAGCGGCGTGCCGAGCCGCGGCGACGCGTACGGCCAGTTCATCACCGAGAGCCGGGACGGGAAGCCGTCCGGCGTGTCGTCGCCCTCGCCCAGCCCGAGCAGCCCGCCGAGCGCGGCCATCGTCTCGTAGTTGCGCACGACCTCGCGGCACGTGTCCGGACCGCCGCACGCGCGGTGGCCCTGCGCCTCGTCGACGGGGTCCGCGAAGCGCGCGGCGCCCTCCTCGAACACGGCTTCGCCGATCGCGCGCGACTCGCCCAGCCCGGAGAGCCCGTACCGCACGACGGCACCGCGGGCGCCCAGCCGCACCCAGCAGTCCTCCGCGGCGCGGTCGGCCGCGGTGCCGAACGAGCTCTCGCACACGTCCCCGCGCTCGCCGTAGCGGTGCGCGTACGCGTCGCGCCCGCCGGCCACCAGCTCCGGACGATCGTCGACGAAGCGCAGCCGCACGCCGCCCTGCTCGAACGCGTCCTGCATCCGGGCGAGCGTTCCGAACGAGCGCAGCGTGCCGGGCGCGTCGACCGCGTCCAGCTCGACCAGCAGGTCGCGCCGACCGACGATCGCGCCCGTGTGGAAGTCCACGGCGTCGTCACCGTCGTAGTCGACGCCGGCGATCTCCCACTCGTCGCAGATCCCGTCGCCGTCGCTGTCGCCACGCGCCTCCGGAACCCGGTCGCCGCACGCGATGCCGAACTCGGACGTCGTGCCGCTCGCGCTGGTCGCGACGGCCGTGAAGTACCAGCCCGCCTGCTCGGCCGCGGCGAAGGCGGAGAAGCGGCCGTGCCCGTCGGGCGTGACCGTCGCGATCATCCGCGCGTCGCCGCCGAGCGGACCGGGCACCGGCTGGGCGTAGATGTCCACGACCGCGTCCGCCGACTCGACCGCGCCGCTCACCAGCAGCAGGTCTCCGGTTCGGCTGCGCGTGTGCTGGATGACGGTCGGGCGGTTGACCTCGCGCCCGCGCCGGAGCACGTGCTCGTCGCGCTCGATCATCCGCTCCGTCGCGGTGAAGCGGTTGCCGCGCACCATCGTCCCGGTGCCGTCGACGGCGACGCCGAGCTTGGCCGTGATGTCGTTGCAGCCGAGCGGGAGCGTGCAGCGGCGCGGGACGGTCTCGTCGAGCGTGGCGACCGCGCCGACGACGACGCCGTCGGACGCCACGTCGACCCCGATCTGCCCCGCCGTGATCGCGTTGCCCCGGACCTTCGTCCCCCGACCGTCGGCGACCCGGACGCCGACCTCGCTGTCGCGGATCTCGTTGGTATCGACGAGCGCACCCGTCGTCCCGTCCAGCTCGATCCCCTTCGCGTTCTCCTCGAGCGTGTTCTCGACGACCGCGACGTGCGTGGACAACGCGCCGGTGACGTAGATGCCGGTGTTGTTGCTGTCGCGCACCGTGTTGTCCTCGAAGCGCGTCGACGGCGCCTCGGTCGCGGCGAGGCCGAACGAGTTGCCCGTGACCGTGTTGCCGCTGACGTGCGCGCCGGACGTGTGGGAGAGGTTGAGGCCAACCGCTTGCCTGGCGAGCGTGTTGCCGCGCACGACCGGGCCCTGCGGCGCGAGCCCGGCGACGCGACCGAGCTGCACGCCACCTGCGTTGTTGGGCGCCCCGCTGCCGTCGCGCGTGAGGCCGACGGTGTTGCCCTCGACCAGCGGCGCGACCAGCTGGCCGAGCACGCGGATGCCCGCGTTGCCGTTCCAGCCGACGACGTTCCCCATGTCGCCCGGGCCGCCGATCTTCACGTCCTCGGCTCCGCTCCCCTTGCCGTCGCGGGTGACGCCGTCGACGCGGATGCCGGCACCGGTGTTGCCGGTCGACTCGCCGCCGGCGTAGTGGTCGGTGCCGTCGGCGTTCAGGCCAACGACGTTCGCGCGGACCTTCAGGCCGTCGATCGCGCCCATGGCGTAGATGCCGTCGTTCGCGCCCGCGGCGACCACGTTGCCGAGGTTCTGGAGCGTCGTGGAGTTCACGCCGCCGATCGTCGACTCCGTGGCGTCCTGCACATGGATGCCGTCGCCGGTGACGCCGAAGCCCTTCACGCGCTCACCCGCGGCGTCGAAGCCGATGCGGTTGCGGAAGACGTCCACGCGCGGGGCGCGGCTGACGAGGATGCCGTGGCCGAACCCGTCGTCCTCGCCGGCGCGGCCGGTCGCGGCGATCCGGTTCTCGTCGATGAGGATCACGCGCGGGAGCGGCGAGGCGAGGTCCGGGTTGCCGTTGACCTCGATGCCGGCGCGGTCGTTGCCGAGCGGCGCCTTGCCGTCGGCGGAGAGACCGATCCGGTTGCGCACGATCGCGACCGCGCTGGCCCCGTTGACGATGTTCACGCCGAGCTCGAGGCCGGAGATCACGTTGTCCTCGATCAGCGCGCCGGTGCTGTCGCGCACGGACACGCCGGCGGTGGCGGTGTTGTTCGCGTGGTAGGCGCCGCGGTCGAGCGTGCCGGTGCGGTCGGTGCCGAGCCGGTTGTGCTCGATCGTCGCGCCGTCGGCGTGCTCGTCGAGGTCGATCTGCGCACCCGGGAACGAGTGGATGATCATGCCGCGCACGGTCGTGTCGGGCCCGCGGATCTCCAGGCCGTGCGGCGCGAGCACGTAGTCGTACCTGGTGTCCGGCGGTGTGCGGACGGGGAGCTTGGAGCCGTCGAGCTCGACCTCGCCGCCGCCGTCGACGATCGTGCCGTCGCGCAGGGCGGGGAGCGCCGCGGCGGGCCTGATCGTGTCGACCACGAACTCGATCTGGTCTGCACCGGGGCGGGCGTTGGCCGTCTGGATCGCGGCGCGCAGCGTGCACGTCCCGGCCTCGGTGGCGCAGACGCCGTCGCTCGGCGTCTTGTCGGCGGCGTCGGTCTCGGAGTCGACGACGATGGTGGGGAGGGTGTCGCCCCAGGCCGTGGTCACGAGACCGCCGGCGAGGACGAGGATCAGCACGAGGAGGAGGAAGCGGAGTCGGTTCATCGCTCCTCCACCGTCTCCGCTCGCGCGTACCGGGGGTCCCCAGACTTGACCCCTGAATACGCTTGGTCCCCTCATGGAGGAGTTGCTGGAGCGCGAGGGAGAGCTCGGGACGCTGCGTGCGCTGGTCTCGGATGCGCGGCTGGGACGCGGCGGCACGGCGATCGTGGAGGGCGCGGCCGGGTCCGGGAAGACGGCGTTGTTGCGTGCGCTGCGCGAGGACGCGGACGGCGTGAAGGTCCTGCGCGCGGTCGGCGGCGAGCTCGAGCGCGAGTTCCCGTTCGGCGTTGTACGGCAGCTGTTCGAGCGTGAGGTGCACGCGTCGGACGCGGCGCGCCGGGAGCGGCTGCTGGCGGGCGCCGCCACGCACGCGGCGCCGGTGTTGGGCGCCGCGGTCGCCGAGCCGGTGGCCGACGCCTCGTTCGCGACGTTGCACGGGCTCTACTGGTTGGCCACGGGGCTGGCGGACGAGTCGCCGCTGCTGCTCGTGGTCGACGACGCGCACTGGTGCGACGCGCCCTCCCTGCGCTTTCTCGTCTTCCTCGCCCGGCGAGCGACCGAGCTGCCGCTGCTGCTGTGCGTCGGCACGCGCGTGAACGAGCCGGGCGCGGAGCTCGAACTCCTCGGCGCGTTGGGCGACGCTCCGGGAGCGACGATCGTCCGGCCCGGTCCGTTGTCGTCGACGAGCGTGCGGCGGCTGTTCTCGCACGCCGCGCCGGATGACGCCGTCGCGACCGCGATGGAGACGACCGGTGGGAACCCACTGCTGCTGCGCGAGCTCGTGCGGTCTTTGGCGGGCGCGCCCGTGACGGCCGCCGCGGTGCGCGCGGCCGTGCCGTCGTCGGTGACGCGGTCGGTGCAGCGGCGCCTGAATCGGCTGGACCCGGAGGCGCGCGAGGTGGCGCGGGCGTTGGCCGTGCTGGGCGACGCGTCCTTGTTGCCGGGCGATCCGGTCCCCGCGTTGCGCGCGTTGCGTGAGCTGGAGCTGGTCGAGGACGACCCGCCGCGCTTCGCCCATCCCCTGGTGCGCGCCGCGGTCGCCGAGCCGGTCATCGCCGCCGAGCGAGCCGCCCTGCACCACGGCGCCGCCCGTGCGCTGCGCGATCGCTGCGCCCCCGAGGACGACATCGTCCTGCACCTCCTCGCCGCCCCGCCGATCGCCGAGCCGTGGGCGGTCGACCTGCTCCGCGAAGCCGCCCGCCGCGCCGCGTCCGAGGGCGCCCCGGACGCCGCCGTCCGCCGCCTCCGCCGCGCCCTCGAAGAACACTCGCTCACCGCCGGTTCGGCCACGCCGAACCTCCCCGGTGCGGCCACCGCGACCCACCCGGGTGCGGCTACCACGACCACGCCGCCCGCGCCCGACGCGGCTTCGTCGCCGCCCGCCACCCCGGGCGCGGTCTCGTCGTCGCCCGCCGCGCCCTCGAAGAACACTCGCTCACCGCCGGTTCGGCCACGCCGAACCTCCCCGGTGC
>NZ_JAPDDP010000141.1 GCF_027587195.1 Solirubrobacter phytolaccae
CGCCACCCGCCGCCCGCCGCCACGCGCCGCCCGCCGCCACGCGCCGCCTGCCGCCACGCGGCGCACGTCGCCAAGGGGCGCCGCGCCTACTCGTAGCCCGCGGCTCGGCCGGCCTGCGCGATCCGCTCGGCCATCTTGCGGTTGGCCTCGTCGATCATCTCGCCGTCGTACATCGCCGCGCCGGACCCCGCCGCGTGCGCCTCGCGGTAGGCGGCGAGCATCGCCTCGGCTCGCTCCCACTGCTCGCGCTCGGGGCTGAAGACCTCGTTGACGATCGCGATCTGGCCGGGGTGGATCGTCCACTTGCCGTCCATGCCGAGCGCTCGGGCGAGCTGCGCGCGTTCCCGCAGGCCGTCGTCGTCACCGACGCGACCGTACGGTCCGTCGATGGCCTGGATGCCCGCCGCGCGCGCCGCGACCACCAGCCGCGAGTAGACGTAGTTCAGGTGGTCGCCGGGGTAGCCGTCGGGCGCGGCGCCGATCGTCGTGATCGGGATGCCGACCGAGGCGCTGTAATCGCCCGGGCCGAAGATCAGCGTCTCCATCCGCGGCGAGGCGAGCGCGATCGCCTCGCAGGCGACGAGCCCGGTCGCATCCTCGATCTGCGCCTCGATGCCGATCCGGCCGGCCTCGAAGCCCTTCGCCAGCTCGATCTGGGTGAGCAGCTTGGCCGTCATCTCGACGTCGCCCGGCGTCCGGACCTTCGGCACCATGATCGCGTCGAGCCTGTCCCCCGCCTGCTCGACGACCGCGATCAGGTCCTTGTAGAAGTGCGGCGTGTCGGTGCCGTTCACGCGCACGACCACCGTCTTGTCGCCGAAGTCGGTCGAGCGCAGCGCCTCGATCACGCGGTCGCGCGCGCTGTCCTTCTCGTTCGGGGCGACCGCGTCTTCGAGGTCGAGGAAGATCTCGTCGGCGTCGAGGCCGACCGCCTTGGCGATGAAGCGCTCGTTGGAGCCGGGAACGGCGTGGCACGTGCGGCGTGATCGGGACATCGACCGCGGATCGTAGTGTCAGAGACATGCCGGAACTGCCAGAGGCGGAGCGCGCGCGAGCGCAGATCGAGAAGGTGCTGGGGCGCGAGATCGTCTTCGTCGACGACCGCGACACCTACGTGTGCCGTCCGCACGCGCCGGGCGAGATCGCGGAGGCGCTGATCGGCCGCACGCTGACCGTCGCCCACCGCCGCGGCAAGTTCCTCTGGGCGGAGACCTCGGACGACGGGCCGGAGCTCGGGCTGCACCTCGGGATGGCCGGACGGATCGCGATCGACGAGCCGGCGCACGAGAAGTGGGACCGGTTCGCGCTCGAGTTCGCGGACGGCAGCCGGCTCGCGTTGCGCGACAAGCGCCGGCTCGGTCGGGCGCTGATCGAGCCCGACTTCGACCACATCGGGCCGGACGCCGCGCTGATCTCCCGCGACGCGTTCCGCGAGCGGGTCGGCCGCGGGTCGATGCCTTTGAAGGCCCGGCTGCTCGACCAGCGCTCGCTCGCCGGCGTCGGCAACCTGCTGGCCGACGAGACGCTCTGGCGGGCGAAGCTCAACCCGAAGCGGGCGGCCGGCGAGCTGTCCGAAGAGGAGCTCGACCACCTGCGCCGCGTCCTGCGCGCGGCCACCCGTGACGCCATCCGCAAGGGCGGCGTGCACACCGGGGACTTCATCCCGCACCGCAAGCGTGGGCACGCCTGCCCGCGTTGCGGAACGACGGTTGATCGCGCCACGGTCGGCGGCCGTACGACCTTTTGGTGCCCTAACTGTCAACCATGAGCGGGATGCGCCGATCATCCGATCGATGACGATTGCGCGTTGGGTAGGGGTCGGCGAGTCAGTCGACACGGATTCGGCTGCCGCCGGAGCGTCCGCCCGTGCCTCCGCGCTCGCCGGTCGCGACGCCGCGCGCCTGCTCATCGTCTTTGCCTCCCCCGCGCACGACCTTCCGGCGTTGCTGCGCGGGATCGCGCCCGGTGACGTCCCGCTGGTGGGCTGCTCGACGGCGGGCGAGATCGCCACGTCGGGTCCCGGCGACCACGGCGTCGTCGTGCTCGCGCTCGGCGGCCCGGGCTTCGCCGCGTGCACGCGGGTCGCCACCGGCGCCTCGAAGCGTCTGCGCGAGGCGGGCGCTGAGGTCGCCGAGTGCCTGCAGACCGTCGAGCCGCGCCCGCACCGCGCGCTGCTGCTGTTGAGTGACGGCCTGGCGGGTGACCAGCAGGCGATCGTCCGCGGCGCCTACGACGTCGCGGGCTCCGGGGTCCCGCTCGTCGGCGGCTGCGCGGGTGACGATCTCGCCATGCGGGCGACGTTCCAGCTCTACGGCGAGCAGGTGCTGCAGGACGCCGTCATCGGCGTCGCGCTCGGCTCGGACGCGCCGCTCGGGATCGGCGTCCAGCACGGCTGGCAGCGGGTCGGCGAACCCGTGCTGGTCACGAGCAGCGCGGGCAACCGGGTCTTCACCTTGGACGACCGGCCGGCGTTGGACGTGTACTTGGAACGGCTGGAGGCGCCTGCCGAGGTGTGGGACGACCCGGCCGCGTTCACCCTCTTTGCGCTCAGCCACCCGCTCGGGCTCGGGCGGCGGTCCGGCGAGGACCACGTGCGCTTCGTCGGCGGCGCGAACTTCGAGGACCGCTCGCTCGGGTGCATCGCCGAGGTCCCGCAGGGCGGGATCGCGTTCTTCATGGAGGGCGACTCGGAGTCGGTGCTGACCGCCACGGACGGCGCGTGTGCGGGCGCGCTCGCGGCGCTCGACGGCGCGCCCGCGTTGGGCGTGCTCGCGTTCGACTGCATCGCGCGCCGCAGCGTGCTCGGGGCGGCCGGCATCGCGGACGAGGTCAGCCGGATCGGCGCCGCGTGCGGCGGCGCGCCGGTCGCCGGCTTCTACACGTACGGTGAGATCGCCCGCACGCGCGGGATCAGCGGCTTCCACAACCAGACGCTCGTGGTCATGGCGCTCGCATGAGCTCCGTGCCGTTCAACTGGGCCGCCCACCAGCTCACGGAGTACCTGACGTTGCTCGGCACGTGCGAGACGGTCGACGCCGCGCTGGACGCCGGCGTCGAGCGCGCGGCGGACGCGTTCGACGCCGAGCACGGCGTCGTCGTGCGCGACGGGGTCGTGCTGACGAGCATCGGCTTCGGGGCGGGATCAGCGCCGTCCGCGGACTGGACGAGCGGCGAAGGCGTGCTTTGCGCGCCGCTCGACGACGGCGTCCTGGCCGTCTCGCGCGCGGACGAGCCGTTCACGGTCGAGGAGGCCGCGTTGCTGCGCGGGATGGCGCGGGCGCTGGCGCAGACGGTGCGCACGCTCGAGCTCGTGCATTCCCTGCGGTCGCGTCAGGCGCTGCTCGAGCGCCTCGCGGAGATCCAACGCTCGATCGTGGACCGCACCGACCTCGCCGCGTTGCTGCAGTCGATCGTCGACGGCGCCTGCGACCTGGTGGGCGACGAGATCGGCGCGCTGTGGCTGATGGACCAGGACATGCTGACGCTGGTGGCCTCGGCGGGCATCGGTGCCGAGTCGCTCGAGAAGCGGCGCAACCTCCCACACGCCATGCCGACCGGGCTGGTCGTGCTCGACGAGCCGGACCAGCCTGAGCTGCGCAACGAGGACGCCGAGGCGGTCATGGTCGCCCCGGTGTCCCGCAACGGCGTGCGCTGCGGGATTCTGACGGTCGCGTCGCGGCACGCCGGGCGACGGTACGGGCCGGACGAGCGCGAGGCGATGGTGGCGTTCGCCGAGCACGCGAGCGTCGCGCTGACCGACGCCCGCAACCACGCGGACGCCGTCCACCGCGCGCTGCACGACCCACTGACCAACCTGCCGAACCGCTCGCTGTTCGTGGACCGCCTCCGCCAGGCCGAGCAGCGTGCGTTGCGCAACGGAACCGCGGTCGGCGTGCTGTTCCTCGACCTCGACGGCTTCAAGACGATCAACGACTCGCTCGGCCACGGCCGCGGCGACGAGCTGCTGATCGCGGTCGCCGGGCGGCTGCACGACGCGCTCCGCGCGGGCGATACCGCGGCGCGCCTGGGCGGCGACGAGTTCGCGGTGCTCGTGGACGGGCTCGTTGACGAACGCGAGGCGCTCGGAGTCGCGCAGCGGATGCTCGACGCGCTGCGCCCGCCGGTCCCGCTCGCCGGCAAGCCCGTGATGGTGCGGGCGAGCATCGGCGTCGCCACCGCGACCGGGCCGGGCGGCGACCTGCTGCGCGACGCCGACCTCGCGATGTACCAGGCCAAGGCCCAGGGCCGCGACCGCGTGGTCTCGTTCGACGGCGAGATGCACGCCGCGATGGTCGCGAGCGTCGCGATGGAGCACGAGCTGCGGCTGGCGCTCGAGCACGGTGGGCTCTCGCTCGCGTTCCAGCCGATCGTCGACCTGGAGACGGGCCGCCTGCGCGCCGCCGAGGCGCTCTGCCGCTGGACCGTGCCGCCGTGCGAGTTCATCCCGCTGGCCGAGACGACCGGGCTGATCGTGCCGCTGGGCGCGTGGGTGCTCGAGGAGGCGTGCCAGACCGCCGCGGGCTGGCCGGACCACGTGCTCGTCAGCGTCAACGTGTCCTCCGTCCAGCTGCGCTCGTCGGAGTTCGTGGCCACGGTCGCGGGCGCGCTGGAGCGCTCCGGGCTCGAAGCCTCGCGGCTGTACCTCGAGGTGACCGAGAGCGTCCTGATGACCGACGTCGAGCGCACCGCCTCGCTGCTGCGTGAGCTCAAGGCCCTCGGTGTGCGGATCGCGATCGACGACTTCGGCACCGGCCACTCCTCCCTCCAGTACCTGCAGCAGCTGCCTCTCGACGCGCTGAAGATCCCGAAGCCGTTCGTCGACACGCTCGAGGAGGGCGGCCAGCTCGCCCGCGCGATCCTCGACCTCGGCCGCTCGTTCGGGCTCGCCGTCGTCGCGGAGGGCATCGAGACCGAGACCCAGCGCGAAGCCCTCCGCGCGCTCGGCTGCACCAAGGGCCAGGGCTTCCTGTTCGCGCGCCCCATGAGCGCGAACGAGCTGCTCAGCACCGTGTGACCCGCGGGCGCGCCCCGCCCGCTGCCCCGCCCCCGCACGCCCCACGCCGTCCCGCACGCCCCGCCCCGTACGCCCCGCGCCGTCCCGCCCACCCCCACGCCGCCCCGCCCGCGCG
>NZ_JAPDDP010000142.1 GCF_027587195.1 Solirubrobacter phytolaccae
CATCGCCGCCGCGCGACTCGCCGACACGGCCCGCGTCGCCCCGCCCGCTTCCGCCGCGCCCGACGTCCCCACCGCGCGACTCGCCGCGCCCGTCCGGCCGCGGCTCTCGGGCACCGCCAAGGACACCGGCTGCGGCGGCAAGCTGCGGCGCGTCGAGGTCTCCCTCCAGCGCAAGTCCGGCAAGCGCTGCCAGACCGTCGGCACCGCGGGCAAGCCCGGCAAGCGACGCGCGTGCTCGAAGCGCACGTGGCTGCGCGCGAAGGGCACCACGCGCTGGTCGCTCACGCTCAAGCGCAAGCTTCCCGCCGGCACCTACGCGTTGCGCGTCCGTGCACGCGACGCCGCCGGGAACCTGTCGTCTACGCGCACGAAGACGCTGAAGGTCCGATGATCACTCGCCGCCACCTGATCCAGAGCGGCCTCGCCGCCGCCACCGCCGTCACGTTCGGGCCGAGCTTCTGGCGTGACGCGCTCGCGGCGCCGCCCGCGCAGCCCGGTCCCGGGCCGTACGGTCCGCTGCTGCCGGCGGACGCCAACGGGATCATGCTCCCGAGCGGGTTCAGCTCGCGCGTGATCGCCACCGCCAACGCGCCCGTCGCGGGCACGGGCTACGTGTTTCCGTGGTTCCCGGACGGGCAGGCGACCTACCCAACGCCGGACGGCGGCTGGATCCTCGTCACCAACTCGGAGATCCCGGCCGTGGGCGGCGTCTCGGCGATCCGCTTCGACGCGCGCGGGACGATCGTCGACGCCTACCGCATCCTCGCCAACACGAACACGAACTGCGCGGGCGGCGCGACCCCGTGGGGCACGTGGCTCAGCTGCGAGGAGGTCGACAAGGGCAGCGTCTGGGAGTGCGACCCCACCGGTGCGCGGGCCGCGGTCGAGCATCAGGCGATGGGCGTCTTCAAGCACGAGGCCGCGTGCGTGGACCCGCTCCTGCAGCAGATCTACCTGAGCGAGGACATCTCGGGCGGCGGCCTCTACCGCTACACGCCGACGGCCTACCCGGACCTGAGCGAAGGTCTGCTGGAGATCGCGTGCGGCGGGCCGCAGGTCGTGTGGAAGCCGGTGCCGGACCCGCGGTTCACCGGCGCCACGGCCTGCAAGGACCAGGTGGCAGACTCGATCAAGTTCGGCCGCGGCGAAGGCCTCTGGTACGACGCCGGCCGCGTCTACCTCGCGACGACGAGCGACGAGACGATCCACGTCTACGACACCCGCGCGGGCACGCTCGAGGTCCTCTACAACGCCGACAACGCGCCCGGCACCCCGCTGCGCGGCGTCGACAACCTGCACGTCTCGCGCTCGGGTGACCTGTTCGTCGCCGAGGACTCCTACGACAACGACCCCGACGCGATGGACATCTGCCTGATCACGCCCGACAAGCAGGTCGCGCGCTTCCTCAAGCTCACCGGCGACGCGCACTTCCTGCCCGGCGAGCTCGCGTCCGAGACGGTCGGCATCACGTTCGACCCGAGCGGCACGCGCATGTACGTCGGCTCCCAGCGCTACGCGGGCTTCGGGATCGTCTACGAGATCGCCGGTCCGTTCCGGCTGGAGCGGGCGCAGGGCGCACCGCCGCTGAACCCCGTCGGCTCACCTGCGCCGCCGGCGGTGGCCGGCCCGGGTGGGGCGCCGGGCGTGCCGATCGGGCTCGACGTCGCCTCGCGGATGACGTTCGCGTCGTTCATCCGCCGCGGGCTCGCGCTCGGCATCACCGTCGACAAAGGTGCGTCGATCCGCGTGAAGGTGACCGCCAAGGTCCGCGGCCGGAGGGTCACGCTCGCCTCCGGCACCCGCCTCCTGGACCGCGGCCACACGACCGTCCGCTTCAAGCCCACCAGGGCGCGCGCGAAGCCGCTGAAGGCGCGCCGTCAGGCGCTGAAGGCCACCGTCGAGGTCAAGATCGTCACGCGCGGCGCGCCGACGCGCACGCTCAAGCGGACGGTGACCCTGCGTCGCTGAAGCGGCGCGAGTAGACGACGACGTCGTCCTGCGTGTAGCCGAGCGCCTCGTAGAAGCCGCGCGTGACGGCGTTGTCGCCGCGGATCATCACGTTGAGCTTGGGCGCGCCGCGGCCGGCGAGCCACGTCTCGCACGCCTGCATCAGCGCGCGCCCGAGCTGGCGCCCGCGGTACTCGGGATCGACCGCGAGGTAGTAGACCCAGCCGCGGTGGCCGTCGTCGCCGACCATCGCCGTGGCCACCAGCGTCCGGTTCTCGAAGGCGCCGAGCACGGTCGACCGGCGGCCGCTCATCGCGCGGTCCAGGTCCGCGTAGGGGTCGTTCCACGGCCGGACGAGCCCGCATGTTTCCCACAGCGTGACGGCGGCGTCGCGCTGGCTGATCTCGAGCGGGCGGATCATTTGACCTTCTTCATCGTGAACTGGGAGCTGACCCGGCCGATGCCCGGCAACTCCGCGAGCTCGGTCATATAGAAGGTCTCGTAGGCCTCGACGTCGGCGACCGCGACGCGCATCAGGTAGTCCGGCACGCCGAACAGCCGCCGGCACTCGACGACCTCGTCCATCGCGGCGATCCGGCCTTCGATCGTCTCGACGGTCGCGCGGTCCTTCTGGGTGAGCTCGATCATCACCTCGACCTCGAAGCCGCGCCCGAGCGCGGCGGGGTCGATGTCGGCGTGGTAGCCGCGGATCACGCCGTCCCGCTCGAGCGCGCGCACGCGACGCAGGCAGGACGAGGGCGAGAGGCTCACGTGGTCGGCCAGGTCGACGTTCGCGACGCTGGAATCACGACACAGGTGATCGAGAATTGCGCGATCGGTGCGATCCACGCGTGGATCTTGCCATAGTGGCCGACTGTTCGACCCATCTTCGCCATCGATCGTCAGCGCGGCGCGCGAGAATGTCGCGACGATGTTCGACCGCCTCTTCCGCGATTCGCTCTCGATCGGCCTCGCCACGGGCGTCTATGCCGTGTCGTTCGGCGTGTTGTCCGTGGCGGCGGGGTTCAGCGTCGCGCAGACGTGCGTGATGTCGCTCGTGGCGTTCACGGGCGCGTCGCAGTTCATGTTCGTGTCGGTGATGGGCGGGAGCGCGGCCGCGGCGCTCCCTCCGGCGGTGCTGCTGGCGGCGCGCAACGGCATCTACGCGCTCTCGCTCGGGTCGGTGCTGCGCCGCGCGGGCTGGCGGCGCGCGCTCGACGCGCACCTCGTGATCGACGAGTCGACCGCGATGGCGCTCGCCCAGGACGATCCCGCCGACCGCCGCCGCGGGTTCATCCTCACGGCGCTGGCGATCTTCGCGTGCTGGAACCTCGGGACGCTCGCGGGCGCGCTGGCGGGCGGGGTGCTCGGCGCGCCCGAGACGTACGGCCTGCACGCCATCTTCCCGGCCGTCTTCCTCGCGTTGCTCGTCCCACAGGTGCGTTCGCGCGAGGTGCTCGCGGCGGCGCTCGCGGGCGCGGGGATCGCCCTGCTGCTCGTGCCGGCCGCGTCCGCGGGCGTGCCCGTGATGGCGTCGGTGCTGGCGGCGGCGCCGTTGCTGGTGCGACGGCGCGCGAAGGTGCCGGCATGAGCTGGACCGCGGTGCTGCTGTTGTGCGCGGCGTCCTACGCGCTGAAGGCGGGCGGCGCGGTGCTCGCCAGCCGCGGCGGCGGGGTCCTGGAGGGCCGGCTCGACGTGCTGGTCGTGCCGGTGATCGCGGGCCTGATCGCGGTGCAGACGTTCGGCGACGACAAGACGCTCGTGCTCGACGGCCGCGCGCCCGCGCTGCTCGTGGCGGCCGTGCTGATCTGGCGGCGCGTGCCGCTGCTGCTGGTCGCGCTCGCCGCGGGCGGCACCGCCGCGCTACTGCACGCTGTCGGGGCGTGAGTGCGTCAAGCTGTCCGGGCCGATGACGCCGACGGACAGCGCCGCCGCACGCCGTTTGCGTGCGATCGAACGCCTGCACGCGCTCGACCGTGCCGGTGACCCTGCGCTGACCGCGCTCACGCGTGTGGCGAGCTTCGTCGTGGGCGGTGGCGCCGCCGCCGTGCACCTGATCGACGACGAGGTCCAGCACCGTGTCGCCGCGACCGACGCGCCGCTCGGCGAGCACCCGCGCGAGGACTCGATGTGCAAGCTCGTGGTCGACGGCGAGCGGCGGATCGTGTGCGAGGACGCGACGGCCGACTCGCGCTTCGCCTACTCCTCGTTCGTGCAGGGCGACGCGCCCGTGCGCTTCTACGCCTCCACCCCGGTCCGCGCGACGGACGGCACGGTCGTCGGCTCGCTCTGCACCTGGGACATCGAGGCGCGTGAGATCGGCGACGAGCACGTCCGCCGGCTCGAGGACCTCGCCGAGCAGGTCGCGACCCTGCTCGAGCTGCGCCAGGTCGCGTCCGAGCTCGGCCACGCCGCCTCCCACGACCCGCTCACCGGCGTCCTGAACCGGACGATGCTCGACGACCGGCTCGCCCACGCCTTCGCCCGCCGCATGCGCCGCGACTGCGACGTGCTCGTCGTCGTCGTCGACCTCGACGGCTTCAAGGCCATCAACGACACCCTCGGCCACGACACGGGCGACGTCGTGCTCAAGACGGTGGCCAGCCGCCTCCAGACCGCGACGCGCGCCGAGGACACCGTCGCCCGCCTCGGCGGTGACGAGTTCGCGGTCGTCGCCGAGCTCCAGCCCGACAGCGACGGCGAGTCGATCCTCGTCGCGCGCATCGAGTCCGGCCTGTCCGAGCCCGCCGAGTACGGCGGGGAGCTCCGCCCGCTGCGAGCGAGCGTCGGCGCCGCGCTGGCCGAGCCGGGCGACGACGTCCGCGCCGCGCTCGCCCGCGCCGACCAGGCGATGTACGCGCGCAAGCGCGAACGCCGCTAGTCGGGCTTCCGCGCCCACAACCCGCCGGGTGCCGCGGGCTCGGCCTCGCCGTCCCACAGGTGGGAGTTGGGAGCCGCCACAGGGACGGCCGACGAAGCGACCGGCGCGGCCTCACGGCGCGGCGCGGCGGCCGCCGCCGTCGCCGTCGCGAACTCGTGCGGCGGCGCCTCACGGCGCGGCGCGGCAGCCAAGGCCGATC
>NZ_JAPDDP010000143.1 GCF_027587195.1 Solirubrobacter phytolaccae
GATAACTAGGAATTATCGCGTGTCGGTCCTTGCGTCGCCCGCCGACTGCCGGCGCCTCCAGGCCCTGGAGCGCGCGCTCGTCGAGCAGGCCGACGAGCTGGCCTTCTTCCTCGTCTACGACCGTCCGGAGCGTGAACGCGAGCGTCCTGGCCTATGGCGCACGTACTTCGCGCAGCGCTGCCTGTCCGACCAGCAGCTGCAGACCAAGCTCGACGCGTTCCGGTCGGTGGGGGCCTATGCGGAGCTCTTCAGCGGCGAGCGGGCGTGGATCAGCGCTCTGGCCGACGGGCGGCTGCAGCGGCTTCCGCAGCGGATGAAGGTGGCCTTCAACGGCATCGGCTGGGGCGTCGGGACGGACGGTTTCATGCCGGGGCGCAAGGCGCTCGTGCCGTTGGTCGCGGACGCGTACGGGATCACGTGCGTGAACTCCGACGCGCACGCCTGCGCCGTCACGGTCCACAAGTTCCATTCCTCGCTCGTGCTGGACGGTCTGGGCGTCCGCGTCCCACGCACCTGGCACTACCGGCCGCCGCACGGATGGGTCGGGAGCGCTCCAGAGCCTGGGGCGCGCGTGATCGCGAAGTCCACCTACGAGGCGTGGTCCGTCGGGGTGACGGAGGAGTCGGTGTTCGTGGTCGACGACACGCTCGAGGACCGCGTGACGGCCGTCGCGGAGCGCATCGGCCAGGCCGTCACCGTCCAGGAGTTCATCGTCGGGCGGGAGGTTTACGTCCCGGTGTGGGCGTGCCCCGAGCCGATCGTGACGCCGCCGGTGGAGCCGGTCGGCGCGCGAGGGGAGACGTTCGTGACGATCGAGGACAGCGTGACGCTGCAGCATCAGGTCTTCGACGGCCCGCCGGACCTCGTGGAGCGCCTCGCGGCGCGAGCCGTGGCCGTGGTCGACGCCTTCGGGCTGTACGGGCTGGCCCGGATCGACTTCCGCGTCGATGACCAGGAGCGGCTTTGGGTGTTCGACATCGCGATCGACCCCGGGGTCGAGGACTTCGGCGCGGCCTACCTGTCGCTGGCCGAGCTCGGGTTCGACCATCCGGCGTTCTTGCGGACGGTCGTCGCGGCGACGCTGGGCGCCAAGGGCGTTCTGCGCAGCTAGTCGTGCCTCGGCACCTGATCGACACCCCGGACCTGTCCTCCGCCGACGTCGAGGAGCTGTTCGCCCTCGCGGACGCCGGCCCGCAACCGCAGGCGCTCGCCGGCCTGACGTTCCTCGCCGCGTTCTTCCAGGAGAGCACCCGGACCCGGCTGGGGTTCATGAGCGCCGCGGCGCGCCAGGGCGCGAGCGTGCTCGACATGGGCAACGCGGACCGGCTCCGGCTCGAACCCGATGCGGACCAGCGGCTGGTCCTGGCCGGGACGGCGGACGTGGTGGCGGTCCGTCACGGGAAGGCGACGTTCGCCCACGACCTCGCGAGGCACGGCCGCTGCCACGTCATCAACGCGGGAGCGGGCGGAGCGTCCCATCCGACGCAGGCGCTGATCGACGCCTACACGCTCAAGCGGGCGTTCGACGGCGACCTGGCCGGCCGGCGCGTCGTCTTCCTCGGCCCGATGCTGCGCTCAGCACGGTCGTTCCGCGCGCTCGCCGCGATGCTCGGCGTCGTCTTGTCGGAGTGCGACGTGACCGCACGTCCGCAGCGCGGGATGCTCGAGGCGGCGGACGTGCTCTACATCCAGTCGCTGAGCGCGACGGACTACACCGTGCCGGGGCTCAACGCCGCTCCGCCAGGTCCCGCCCTGCCGGAGTGGGCGGTCGAGGCGATCCGTGTGTCAGACGCGCGGCTCATGCACGCGCTGCCACGCGGCCCGGAGCTGCCGGACGACCTCATGCCCACCGGGCGTTCCCTGGTCGCGGTGCAGGTGGAGCTCGGGATGCCGGTTCGATGCGCCGTGCTCCGCTGGCTCGTGCGGCGCAACTAGTGCCACCACTCCACCTCCGGCAGGCGGAACGCCCGGCCGAGCTGATCCCAGAGCGGCCCGAAACGAGCCGTGCCGAGCAGGCACTCGTCAAGCTCGAGCGCCGTCATCGCCAGCCCACTCCGCAGGATCGGCTCGAGCAGCTCGTGACGGGCGACCTGGTACTTGCCGATCGTGTAAGGGATCTGGGCGACGAGGTCGGACAGCTCCGCCCATTCCGTGGCCGCCGTCTCGTGCTCACCCAGCACGTACCGCGTCGCGCTGCGGTTGGCGGCGATCAGGTAACGCGTGCTCGCCTCGGGGCGCTCCATCCGGTCGAGTTGCTCGAGCAGGCGATCGAGGATCGTCAGCGCCTCGGCGCCTTCACCGGCCAGCGTGAGGTAGACCGCGAGCGCGTTCTCCACGTAGAACGGGTCGGCGGGAACCCGGTGGTCCGTCACCACCTGGCGCTGACGCCGGACCGCCTCGGCGGCGTCGATCGCGTCGGCGCGGTAGTCCGCCAGCACGACGTTCGACCGTGACCAGTCCAGCCGCGGGAACGCGCCCGGCGCGTAGTCGGCGACGAGGGCGTCCATGCGCGCGTGCACCTCGCGCGCTTCGTCGTAGCGTGCGCTGAGCACGAGCATGGCGCCCAGGTTCACGAGACAGCGGAAGTACTCCCCGGGCCGACGCACGAGCGAGTCGGCCTCCGAGGGCCCGAAGTGCTGCGCCGCCTCGCGCGTGCGGATCAGGGCGACGTCGGGCTCGTACAGGGCGCCGGCGCACCGGTCCAGCGTGTACATCGCGTCGTGTGCGGCCTGGTCGAAGTCCCCTCGCTGCAGGAGCGCCTGGCGGATCTGGCCTTCGAGCGCCCGCCCCGGCGCCTTGTCGACCCGCAGGCTCAACGCGAACAGGCGCGCGTGCATCATCCGCACGCCGAGTTCGGGCTCCTCCGCCTCGTAGCCGGCCCACTGCTCCAGCAGCGCGACCGCCTCCTCGCGGTCGACGGTGCTCCGCGTGTCTGCAAGGCAGGTCGCGCGCAGGTAGTCCGCCTCCGCGTTCAACCGCCGCGGGAGCGAGTGCGGGAGCCGGTCGAGCGTGGCGTTGCAGCCGGCGAAATCCGTCTGGTGGAACTGCGTGAGCGCGGTCGAGAACAGCTCGACGACGCCGACCATGTCGCACGTCTCGATCGCGCTCAGGACATGCGGCGCGATCTCCCGCCACGGGCGCCCCTCACGCTGGAGCTCGAGCGCCGCCTGCACGCCGAACGCCGCCGCCTCGCGATTCTGCTCCGCCCGCTGAGCATGGGCGCAGCGCAGCTCGTACGCCCCCGGGCGCAGCAGCCGCAGGCACTGCGAGACGCTCTCGTGAATCCCTGTCGTCTCACGCCCCCCGGCGGTCAGGAAGTGCTGGCGGAACACGTCGTGCGCGAACTGGCCCATGTCCTCCGACAGGTCGAGGATGTCCTCGTCCCGACACGTGCGCAGGAGCCGCGCCGCCTCGGCCGCCTCGCCCTCGAACGCGCAGATGACCTCGGTCCGGCGAAACCGGAGCCCCAGCACGGCGGCGATCTGGAGGATCGCGAGTGTGGCGGTGCCGACCGATCCAAGCGAGCTGATCCGGTCGGTGAGCAGCCGCCGCACGAACTCGTCGCCGGTCGCCGCGGCGAGGAGGTCGGCGCCGCCGTCGTCGCGAACCCGCTGCGCGCAGCGCGCGGCCAACGCGAGGTGGCCGCCGGTGAGGTCGTACACCCGGTCGGCGGTCGCTGCCGGCGTGCCCGCCGGGGCACCGAGCGCCTCGAACACCGCCGGGAACGCCGTCCGTGGGACCCGCTTGACGTCGTGCCACTGGGTTCGGCCACGCGCGAGCAACGCGTCCCGCGCCAACGGATGGGCGGTCTGCTGGTAGGGCTCGATCGTCTGCACAGCCAGCACGCGCAGGTTGGTCAGGAACGGGAACGCGTCGCTCATGGCGGGTTCCCGCAGCCGTCCGAGGAACTCCAACGACCGCGTGTCCCACCAGTGCAGGTTGTCAGCGATCAGCAGCAGCGGCCGCTTGCGGGCCAGGCGGGCGAGCTCGAACAGAATCCCCTGCTCGACATCGTTGAGATAGCGCTTCCTCGCCCGCTGCCGAGCAGGGCGCAGACGACTCAGCGCCTGCGCCGTGCCCGTGACCACGCCGGCCGTGCCGGCCATCCGCTCACCGGCCTTCGTGACCTGCGCCAGGTCCTTGCCGACGGCCGACCACGCACGTCCGAGCGCCGCCAGCGCGAGGCTCAGCGGGTAGTACGGCGCGTCGCTCTGCAGCTGATCGCCCTGGGCCACGATCGCCCGGCCGCCGCCCTCTTCCCACAGCGCCCCGAGGCCGTTCGCCAACCAGGACTTGCCGACACCGGGCGGCCCCTGGAGGACGTTGATCTCGGTGCCCTCGTCGATGGTCCGCGCGATCGAGCCGATGATCTCGTGGTGGCCGAGGACGCCTGCAAGCGCCTGCACGGCGATAATTCCTAGTTATC
>NZ_JAPDDP010000144.1 GCF_027587195.1 Solirubrobacter phytolaccae
ACGACGGCCGGCGTCGGCGCGTCGGCGGACGCCGATGCGTCGCGCGCGGCCGTGGCGACCGCGGACATCGACGCGCTGCGGGCCGCGCTCGCGGCCGTCGCGGTCGTGCCGAAGGACGCCGGCGCGGCGACCAAGCGGCGCGGCACCGTCGTGCTCGGGCTCGACGGGTCCTGCGCGGTCGGTCCGCTGCGAGCGCAGCACGAGGTCCGGGCCGCGGCGTGGGTCGGCGCGACCGCCCGCGAGCGCAGCCGGCTCGCGCGCCAGGAGCAGCTCGACGACGAGGTCGTGCGGCTCCAGGCCAAGGCCGAGGAGGTCCGCGAGACGCTCCGTGGGCTCGAGGCGCAGGCCGCGCGGGCCACGGCCGAGGCGCGCGCGTTGCTCGGTCGCGATCGCGAGCACGCCGCGGCGCGCAGTCGCCTGCACACGACCGAGGCCGCGGAGGAGGTCGCGCGGGACGCGGTGCGCGCGGCGGAGGAGGACGTCGTCTCCGCGCGGGCGGCGGCGCGTGACGCGCGGCTGGTCGCGAGCAGCTTCCAGCGCGAGCACGAGCTGCCCGACCGTGCGGGTCGGCAGACGCTCGCCGACCGGCTGACCGAGCTGCGCACGCAGCTGCGCGAGCTGCGGCCGCCGGCCGAGCGGCTCGCGCGCGACCGCCGTCAACGCGAGGCGGTCGAGAGCAAGCTCGGCGCGAAGGAGCAGGGGCTCGCGGGCGCCGAGGCCGAGCTCGCGCTCGCCGACGAGGAGCGCGAGCGCCGGGCCGGCGAGCTGGAGATGGTCAAGCAGCTCGAAGGCCCGGACCTGCTGAGCGTCCAGGACGAGCTGGACCGCACCGAGCCGGCGCTGACGGAGGTCAAGGCCGAGCTCAAGCGGCTCAACGACCAGGGCGTGGAGCTGACCAAGCGCGCGGCGGTGCTCGACGCGCAGGTCGAGGTCGTCGGCGGACGCCTGAAGGCCGCGGCGGCGGGCCGGAACTCCGCGCTGGAGGCGCTCACCCTGCTCGGCACGCACGGCCTGCTCGCGCTGCCCGGCGGCTCGCCCGAGGCGACGCTGCAGGCCGCGCGGGAGCTGGCGGGCGACCGGCCGCCGACGGACAGCCTCACGCACCTGAACACGCGCGTGAGCGCGCAGATCACGGCGCTGCGCGAGGCGCTCTCGCCCTCGCGCGGGTACGTGGTCGCGCAGGAGTACCCAGGTGACGACCGCGATCTGGTCGTCGTCACGGTCGCCCGCTCGGGCGATCACCAGCGCGTGCGGGAGCTGGCCGAGCAGCTCGCCGCGGAGCTCGAGTCGCTGAAGGCGAGCATCTCCGAGCAGGAGCAGCAGCTCATGCGCAAGTGGATCGTCGACGGCCTCGCCGACGCCCTTGCGGTGCGGCTGGCGGAGGTCCGCGACCAGGTCGAGCGCACGAACCGCGTGCTGGCCGCGTGCCGCACGCATTTCGGCATCCGCGTCGGCCTGCGGTGGGAGATCGAGGCGGAGGCGGCCGACGCGCTGCGGGAGACGGTCGCGCTGCTCAGCCGCGGCCCGGGCATGCTCGACGCCGACGCGCAGGCCCAGCTCGGTGAGCAGCTGCAGGCGCTCATCGACGCCGAGCGCGACCGCGGCGACGGCACGACCGCCGAGCAGATCGCGCGGGCGCTGGACTACCGCGCGTGGCATCGCTTCTGGGTGCAGGTCACGCGCGACGGCGGGCCCACGCGCAAGCTCACCAACCGGCTGCTCGTCGCCGGCTCGGGTGGCGAGCGGGCGATCATGCTGCAGCTGCCGCTGTTCGCGGCGCTGGCCGGGTTCTTCGACGGCGCCGCGCTGCCGTGCCCACGGGCGCTCGTGCTCGACGAGGCGTTCGAGGGCATCGACGACGCGCACGCGCGGCAGATGCTCGAGGTGCTCGGCGAGCTGGACCTGGACTTCATGATGGCCTCCTACAAGTTGCGGCCGTTCGTGCCGACGCACCGGTTCGCGCTGATCAACCTGCGCCGCTTCCGGTCCCAGCGCGTGGTCGTCGGGCAGCGGTCCGTCTGGACCGGGAGCCAGCTGCTCGCGGACGAGTAGGTACGAGGGTTGGGGTGCGGATCTCCGCACCCCAACGAGTACGGGCGGTCGAACCTTCGGGTGGGGCCCTGATGCCGGAGCGGCGGTGCGCGACGAGAGTGCGACCCATGCACGACGCACCCCTCCTCAGCCGGCGACGGATCGCCGGCGCCGCGGCCTCCCTGGCGCTGCTCGCGCTCGGCGCGCCCGCCGTGGCGCAGGCCGACTCGATCGCCTACATCAAGTCGGGCAACGTCTTCCTCGCCACCACGGACGGTGCGCGCGAGTACCAGGTGACCTTCGACGGCGGCTACTCGACGGTCTCGCAGGCCGACAACGGCCGGATGGCCGCGCTGCGCGGCGACAAGATCCGCCACCTCGAGCGCGACGGCAGCGTGATCGCCGAGATCCTCACGCCGGTCTCGACCTCGACCGACCCGACGATGCAGTTCAAGGGGCCGTTCGACCCGGCGATCTCGCCTGACGGCACGCGCGTCTCGTACACGTACTACTGGCAGTACACGGGCCACGACCCGTACTGCAACCCGCAGAACAACTGCTACGTCAAGCGCCTCTACCACGGCACGGCGTTCACGGACCCGAACCGCCTGACCGCGTGGGACGAGCCGGGCTTCGCGCGCCGATCGGGTTGGATCGACGCCGCGTGGATCGACAACGACACGGTCCTGCTCAGCGACCCGTACATCCTGCCCAACGAGGACACGGTCCTGTGGTCGCCGAGCGACGCGAACTCGCTCAAGCGCTGGTTCGAGGACTACGAGTTCCACGGCAAGCTCAAGGAAACGACGATGTCGCGCGACAAGTCCGCGCTCGCCGCGATCGGCGACGACGGCAAGGTCCTCTCGATCGCGCGGGCGGTCGGCGGCTTCTACCCCGACTACCCGACCCGCTGCGCGAAGGCGCCGGCCGACATCGAGGGTGAGAAGCTCTCCAAGCCGCAGCTCACCGGCGATGCCTCGCGCATCTTCTGGGCTTCGAGCGCGGACGGCATCCACGTCGCGGGCCTGCCGAAGTTCTCGGCCACCGACTGCGGCCAGTTCCAGGACCCGGGCAAGCTGCTGATCGCAGGCGCCACGTACCCGTCCTGGGGGCCGGCCGAGGTGCCGGCCGCTCGCCCGGCGCCCCAGGGCCCGGGTGGCAACACGCCGAAGCCGACTCCGGCACAGACGCCGGGCCAGCCGGGGACCGACAGCGGCTCGACGGCCAAGCTGAGCGTCACGAAGGTCAAGCTCGCGGCGGCGCTCAAGAAGGGGCTCGCCGTGCAGCTCAAGGGCGCGACGAACGGCAAGCAGACCGTCACGGCCAAGTACGGCAAGACGACGGTGGCGAGCGGGAAGGTCACCGTCAAGAACGGCGGCGGCAAGGTCACGCTCAAGTTCAGCAAGGCCGGCAAGGGCAAGCTGAAGGGCAAGAAGACCGTCAAGCTGAGCATCACCGGCGCGGGCGCGAAGCTGAACCTGACGCTCAAGCGCTGAGCGCCAGCGCGTACCCTGTGCGCGATGTCCGGCGGCCTGCTCGCACGTGAGGACGAGCTGGCCGCGGTCGCGCGGGCGGTCGATGCCGCCCGCGCCGCCACGGGCACCGTCCTGCTCCTCGAAGGTCCCGCGGGGATCGGCAAGACGACGGTGCTCGAAGCCGCCCGCCGCGTGGCGGGCGAGCGCGACGCCTTGGTGCTGTCCGCGCGCGCTTCGGAGCTGGACCGCGCGTTCGGCTTCGGGCTCGTCCACCAGCTGCTCGACCGCGCCGCGAAGCCGGAGCTGCTGGTGGGCGCCGCCGCGCATGCCGCGGTCGTCCTGGACCCCACGTCCGGTGCCGCCGAGGACGCGGGCTTCGCGGTCCTGCACGGCCTCTACTGGCTCGTCGCCAACCTCGCCGAGCAGCAGCCGGTCGTGCTGCTGGCCGACGACCTGCACTGGGCCGACGTGCCCTCGCTGCGCTTCCTCGAGTACCTCGCGCGCCGGATCGACGGGCTCGCCGTCGCGGTCGTCGCCACGACCCGCCCGCAGGAGCCGGGCGCCTCCGCCGAGCTGCTCGACGAGCTGCGCACCTCCGCGACCGTCGTCCGGCCCGGGCCGCTCCCGCGCGAGGCCGTCGCCGACCTGCTCACCGCCGAGCTGGGCGCCGCGCCCGACGCCGCGGTGATCGACGCGGCCCTCGAAGCGACGGGCGGCAACCCGCTGCTCGTCTCCGTGCTCGCGCGTGAGGCCGCCAGCGCCGGTGTGCAGTCGCCCGCGCAGCTCGCGGAGCTGGGCGCGCGCGGCGTGGCCCCGGCGGTGGAGCGGCGCCTGCGCCCGCTCGGCGCGGGCAAGTCGGCGGCCAAGCGGGCTTAGGGAGGCAAATTC
>NZ_JAPDDP010000145.1 GCF_027587195.1 Solirubrobacter phytolaccae
ACGTCGGCGAGGCCCCCGCGCAGCTGCCGCACGCGGGCGCAGCCGGCGATCGCCGTGGCGGCGCGCCGGCGGACGCGGCCGCCAGCGCGCCAGCGGACGCGGCCGCCGCGCTCGACGATCCGGGCTGCTGGCCGTGGGCGCACCTGCACGCCGACGCGCTGGTCGGGCTCGGCCGGGCCGACGAGGCCGAGGCGGTGCTCGCCCGGCACGAGCGGATCGCCGACGCGCGCGGCGCCCGAGCCATGCGCGCGCGGCTCGCGCGGGTGCGCACGGCACTCCATCTGCTGCGCGACGAGCACGAGGCGGCCGACGCCGCCATCACGCTCGCGGCGGCCACGCTCCCCGAAGGGCTTCCGTACGAGCGGGCGCTGATCGGCTTCGTGCACGGGCGGCTGCTCCGTCGCAGCGGGCACCGGCGCGAAGCGGCGCACGTGCTCGCGGAGACGCGGGAGCAGCTCGCCGCCCTGGGCGCGCGGCCGCTGCTGGAGCGCTGCGTGCGCGAACTCGACGCGTGCGGGCTCGCCCCGATCAAGCGCGGCGCGGGCGTGGACCGCTCGCGCCTGACGCCGCAGGAGCGGTCGGTCGCGCACCTGGTCGCGACGGGCCGGAGCAACCGGGACGTGGCCGCCGAGCTGCTCGTGAGCGTGAAGACCGTCGAGCGGCACCTGACGAGCGTGTATCGCAAGCTCGGGGTCGGGTCGCGGACCGAGCTGACGGCGATCGAGATCACCCCGCGGCCTGAACGCTGACGGCGAACGCGCACCACGGTCAGCACTCGACGGGCGGCGTTTGATCGCGCGACGGGCGTGGAGAGGACGCCCGCGATGAGCGTCGTCGAAGCGATTCCCGCCGGCCGTCCCGGTGCACACGAGCAGATCCGGGTCGCCTCGGTGCCCGCCGGGCACGTCTATGTCCGTCATCTGAGCGATCCCGACGGCGACGACCGCGTCGTACGCCTGCCGGACATCCCGCCCGCGGACGGACGCATCGTCCCCGGTGGCTGGTGGCCGCCGGCGATGCTCGACGCCGCCTGGATCTGCGCGAACCACCACACGTTCGACGTCTTCCACGTGCACTTCGGCTTCGACGCCAAGACGCCGCAGGAGCTGACCGACGTCGTCCACGCGCTCGCCGCGGTCGACGTCCCGCTCATCGTCACCGTCCACGACCTGCGCAACCCGCACCATCCCGAGCCCGAGCTGCACGACGCGCAGCTCGGCGTGCTGGTCGAGCACGCCGCCGCCGTGCTCACGCTCACGCCCGGCGCGGCGGACGAGATCGCCCGCCGGTGGGATCGGCACGCGACCGTGCTCGCGCACCCGCACGTCGTCGACTGGGAGACGATGGCGCGTCCCCGGCCCGTTCATGAGGGCTTCGTCGTCGGCCTGCACGCGAAGAGCCTGCGGGCCAACATGGACGTGCTCGGCGTTGCGCGGGTGGCGGCCCACGCCGTCGGCGCGCTGCCGGGAGCGCGCCTCCAGCTCAACGTCCACCGCGAGGTGTTCGAGCCCGGCAACCACTTCTACGACCCTGAGACCGGCACGGCCCTGCGCGCGCTCGCCGCCGAGCACGCCGCCGTCGAGCTGCACGAGCACGACTTCTTCAGCGACGACGAGCTGTGGAACTACCTCGCGAGCCTGGACGTGTCGGTGCTCCCGTACCGCTTCGGCACGCACTCGGGCTGGCTGGAGGCGTGCGTGGACCTCGGCACGGCCGTCATCGCCCCGACCTGCGGGTTCTACGCCGACCAGCAGCCGATCCACAGCTACGCGCACGACGAGCACGGGTTGGATGAGACCTCGCTGACGAGCGCGATCCGCGCCGCCCACCGGCACCGCCCGGCGCTGCGCACCGCGATCACCGAGCGCCGCGAGCAGCGCCGCGCGCTCAGCGCCGCGCACGAAGCGGTCTACCGGCGAGTCCTGCGGTGAGGATCGGGATCATCGCCGCCGCTCGGTTCCCGATCGCCGAGCCGTTCGCGGGCGGGCTCGAGGCGCACGTCTGGGACCTCGCGGACCGGCTCCGGCGCCAGGACCACGACGTGACGCTGTTCGCCGGGCCGGGCTCGGACCCGCGTCTCGGCGTCGAGCTGCTCGACCTGCGCCGCCCGGCCTTGAGCGACGCGGCCCGGGCGGACGTGAGCATGACCGCGCCCGAGTGGCTCGACGAGCATCACGCCTACCTGCAGCTGATGGTCCGGCTCGCGCGCACCGCCGCGGACGACTTCGACGTCATCCACAACCACAGCCTGCATCACCTGCCGATCGCGATGGCGAGCACGTTGCCTGTGCCGATCGTCAGCACGCTGCACACCCCGCCGACGCCCTGGCTGGAGTCCGCGATCCAGGTCCAGGACACGTGCCCGGTCACGTTCGTCGCCGTCAGCGCGCACACCGCCGCGGCCTGGTCGCACCTGATCCCGGACGCGCACGTGATCCACAACGGCGTCGACGTCCACCGCTGGCGCCCCGGCTCGGGCGGCGGCCCCGCGGTGTGGTTCGGCCGGCTCGTGCCCGAGAAGGGCGCGCACCTGGCGATCGACGCCGCCGTCCTCGCCGGTCGGGAGCTCCGTCTCGCCGGCCCGATCTCCGACCGCACCTACTTCGAGCAGGAGATCCGCCCGCGGCTCACCCAACCCGGCATCGAGTACGTCGGCCATCGCACCCAGGCCCAGCTCGCCGAGCTCGTGGGCGACGCGTCCGTCGCGCTCGTCACCCCGTGCTGGGACGAGCCGTACGGCCTCGTCGTCGCCGAAGCGCTCGCGTGCGGCACCCCGGTCGCGGCCTTCGCGCGCGGCGCGCTCCCCGAGCTGCTCGACGACGCGTGCGGCCGTCTGGTCGAGCCCGGCGACGTCCGCGCGCTCGCCGCCGCCGTCGACGACGCGGCGCAGCTCTCCCGCGCCGCGGCTCGCCGCCACGCCGTCGAGGAGTGCTCGCTCGAGACGATGGTTGGCCGCTACGTCGAGCTGTACGGCACCCTCGCGCTGACCCCGGTCTGACGCGGCGGAGCCACCCGTTCGGGCACGTCGCGGTCGCCGGAGGTTCCGGATCGGGATAATGGTGTTCGCGCATGGTCACGGCTCCGCTCCCACCGTCGGGCCTCCTGGATCGTCGGCGTGAACGGGAGGCGCTGGATCAGCTGGCCGCCTCGGTGCGGGCCGGCCAGAGCCGCGTGCTCGTGCTCAGCGGCGAGGCGGGCGTCGGCAAGACCGCGCTGCTGGACTACCTCGCCACCAACGTCGACGGGTGCCGGATCGCGCGGGCCGCGGGTGTCGAGTCGGAGATGGAGCTGGCGTTCTCCGGCCTGCACGCGCTGTGCGTGCCGCTGCTCGGCCGCCTCCCGCACCTGCCGCGGCCCCAGCGCGACGCGCTGAACACGGCGTTCGGCCTGAACGCCGGGCCGCCGCCGGACCGCTTCCTCGTCGCGCTCGCCGTGCTCAGCCTGCTCGCCGAGGCCGCGGAGGAGCAGCCGCTGGTGTGCATCGTCGACGACGCCCAGTGGCTGGACCAGGTGTCCGCGCAGACGCTCGCGTTCGTGGGGCGCCGGCTGCTGGCGGAACGGGTCGCCCTCGTGTTCGGCCTGCGCACCTCCGGCACGGACGGCGAGCACGAGCTCGAAGGCCTGCCGGCGCTCGCGATCGACGGGCTGGCGGCCGCAGACGCGCGCCAGCTGCTGGACGCGACGTTCCCCGGCCCGCTGGACGAGCGGGTGCAGGACCGGATCCTCGGCGAGGCGGGCGGCAACCCGCTCGCGCTGCTGGAGCTGCCGCGCGGGCTGAAGCCGATGGCGGTCGCGGGCGGCTTCGGGCTGCCCGGCGAGATGCCGCTCACCGGCCGGCTCGAGCAGGGCTTCGTGCGCCGGCTGGAGCCGCTGCCGGGCGAGACGCGCCGACTGCTGCTGCTGGCGGCCGCGGAGCCCGTCGGCAACGTGACGCTGCTGTGGCAGGCGGCCGAGCGGCTCGGGATCGGGCCGGAGGCGTCGGGGCCGGCGCAGGCCGCCGGGCTGGTGGACATCGGCGCGCGCGTGCGCTTCCGCCACCCGCTCGTGCGCTCCGCCGCCTACCGCGCCGCCTCCGCGCCCGAGCGGCGCGAGGTGCACCGGGCGCTCGCCGACGCCACCGACGCCGAGCTCGACCCCGATCGCCGCGCGTGGCACGCCGCCCACGCGGCCGACGGCCCCGACGAGGCGGTCGCCGCCGAGCTCGAGC
>NZ_JAPDDP010000146.1 GCF_027587195.1 Solirubrobacter phytolaccae
CGGCCTGCGCGGGCGCGGACTGGGTCGGCGCCGCATGTGCGGGCTGCGCCGGGGTCGGCGTGGACGTCGCGCGGCCCGCGGCCGTCTGGGGCTGGTCCGGGGTGCGCGCGGGCGGAGCCGCCGGGCGCGACTCCAGGCGGGCGATCCGGGCCTGCAGGGCCTTGACGGACGGCTCGAGGTCCGGGCTCGCGGCCTTCACGAGGGCGAGCTCGAGCTGGGTGCGGGCGTCGGCGCCGTCCTTGAGCGAGCGCAGGGCGGACGCGATCAGCTCCAGCAGGCGGACGACCTCGGCCGGGCCGACGCGCTCGGCCTGCTCGGCCAGGCGCTCGTCCTGTTCCTTGGTGACGCGCAGCTCGGGCGGGACGTCGCCGAGGACCTGGACGACCATCAGGGCGCGGGCGTGCGCCTCCAGATCACCGAAGAAGCGGCCCAGGTCGCGGCCGGACTCGGCGAGCCGCGCGGCCGCCAGCAGCGCGCCGCGAGCATCGCCCGCGGACACCGCGTCGACGGCGCCGAAGATGAGGTCCGCGTCGGCCGCGCCCAGCACCGCGAGCACGTCCTGCAGCTCGATGTTCGACCCCGAGTACGCAAGGAGCTGCTCCAGCGTGCCCAGCGCGTCGCGGAAGGACCCCGTGGCCGAGCGGGCGACCAGCGCGATCGCCTCGTCCGGGATGCCGATGCTCTCCGTGTCCGCGACGCGCCGGAGCACGTTCGCGATCTGCGGGACGGACGGCCGCGAGAAGTCGAAGCGGTGGCAGCGGTCCACGACGGTCGGCAGGACCTTGTTGGCCTCGGTCGTCGCGAGCACGAAGATCGTGTGCGGCGGCGGCTCCTCGAGCGTCTTGAGGAACGCGTTCCACGCCTGGGGCGTGAGCATGTGCGCCTCGTCGAGGATGTAGACCTTGAAGCCGCCGCCGACGGGCGCGAAGGCGACGCGCTCGCGCAGGTCGCGCACGTCGTCGACCGAGTTGTTGGAGGCGGCGTCCATCTCCACCACGTCGAGCGAGGTCGCGCTGTGGATGGAGAGGCAGGACTCGCAAGTACCGCACGGCGAGACGGTCGGCCCGCCGTTCTGGCAGTTCAGCGACGCCGCCAAGATCTTCGCCATGGACGTCTTGCCCGTGCCACGGGAACCCACGAACAGGTACGCGTGGTGGACGCGATCCTGCTCGATCGCGTTGCTGAGCGTGCGGACAACGTGCTCTTGCCCGACCACGTCTGCGAACGTGCGGGGGCGATGACGGCGGTACAACGAAGCGGCCAAGGGACGTTTGAGTCTAGTGGCGTGACAGGCGGCCTCGGCCTGCGCGCCGCCATCGGAATCCCGCTCGGTGCGGTGCTCGCGTTCGCCCTCGTCGGCGCCGGGTTCCTGAACTACGACACCGCCTACAGCCTGCTGTGGGGCGGCGACGTGCTGCACGGCCGCACGCCGGACTTCGACGTCCCGCTCGCCCCCACCCCGCACCCGCTCGCGACCGCGCTCGGGATGCTCCTGTTCCCGCTCGGCGACGCCGGCCAGACCATCTGGGTGATCATCGCCTTCCTCAGCCTCGGCGCGCTCGGCTGGGTGACCTACGAGCTCGGCGCGCACTGGTTCGGGCCGGCGGCGGGCGTCGTCGCCGCGGTGCTGATCCTCACCCGCGTGCCCGTGCTGAGCTTCGGCGTGCGCGCGTACTTCGACATCCCGTACGTCGCGCTCGCCTTGGGCGCGATCCTCGCCGAGGCACGCGGCAAGAACCCGCGGCTCGTCCTCGTCCTGCTCGGCCTCGCCGGCCTGCTCAGGCCGGAGCCGTGGGGCCTCGCGATCCTCTACGTCCTCTGGAAGCGCGACCTGCGGTTGCTCCCGTGGGCGCTCGCCGCGCCGGTCATCTGGATGGTCCACGACCAACTGCTCGCCGGCAATCCGCTGCACTCGTTGACCGACACGCAGGACAACGCGAAGGACCTCCAGCGCATCACCGGCCTCGACGACGTGCCGCTGACCGTCCCGCGGCGGCTCGGCGAGATCCTGCGCGAGCCCGGCCTGCTCGGCGCGGCCGCCGGCGGCATCCTCGTGCTCGCGTTCATGCGGCGGCGGGCCGGGCTCCTGGTCGCCGCGGGCTTCGTCGCCATCGGCGCGTTCTGCGTGCTCGCCACCGCCGGCCTGCCGATCCTCGGCCGCTACCTGCTGCTCCCCGCCGCGATCCTGGCGATCTTCGCCGGCGCGGGCGTGTTCGGGTGGCGGACGCTCGAGCGCGACCACCCGTGGCGTCGTCGCTGGGCCGCGTTCGGCGGCGTCGTGCTGCTCGCCGCGCTCGTCTTCGCGCCCAGCCAGGTCAACCGGATCGAGAACCTGCGCAGCGCGATGCACACGCAGCAGGACATCCTCGCCGACCTCCACGCGATCAGCGACGACATCGCGTGCGAGCCCGTGGCCGTGCCGAACCACCGGCCCGTGCCCCACATCGCGCTGTGGACGGGGATCGCGCCGGCCGAGATCGTCTCCGCGCAGCTCGAGCAGCCGACGTCCGGCAGCTACATCGACCCAGCGAGCGAGCGCGTGGAGCGCAACTTCACGCTCGACCCGCGCGACCCGAAGCGCCTGACGGCGGCGGTCCCGCCGGGCTTCTCAGAAACAGCGCGCAACGAGAGCTGGGTTCTCGCTGCGCGCTGCTGAAAGAAGTGGACCGTGCACCCAACTGTCGAGGTCGGCCTCCAGGGACGCACACCTCACTGACTCCGGTCAGGCGACCCCGACACGCCCACCGGTAACCGCTTAAGGCTGCTTCCTTCCGGACCTGACCTGGTTCACGGGCCGACGTCGTGCGGGACCCAACCATCGACGCCGTGGCAGCGAACGTTGGCCTGGAGCCGTGCCCCTCGAGAGGGAATTCAGCCCCGCTAGAGCGGATTGCGGATACAGGGCACCGCTACCTCCCCGCCTAGCACGGTCCGGTGCTTAGGCTAGCGACTCACGGAGCTTTCTGAGCGCGCGGTAGACGCGGCCCTCGATCGTCGTGAGCGGCTCGTCGAGCAGCTTCGCCATCTCGGGAACGGTCAGCGCCGCGCCGAAGCGCAGCGCGATCGCCTCGCGCTCCTCCGCCGAGAGCACCGCCATGCCGCGCATGAGCTCGTCGCGCACCTCGACGTCGGCGAACACGTCCCGCCCGTCACCCGTCTCCACGCGCTCGTAGGCCCGTGACTCCGCGGCGGCGCGGCGCACGTGGTCGCGCAGGACGTTGAGCGCGATCGCGTACAGCCACGTCTTCGCCGATCCCTTGCGCGGGTTGAAGCGCCCGCGCAGCGCCCGTTCGAACGCGTCCGCGAGCAGGTCCTCGGCCAGGCCGCGATCCCCCGTCCGGTAGGCGAGGAACGAGAACAGGCCCGCGGCTTCCTCGGCGTACAACCGCTCGAATTGGGAGTCGTCCAAAATTTCTCAGTCAGGAATCGGGGCCCAGCTTCGTATCAGTCTGTGATGACCGAGTTCGACGACGTCATTCGGCGCCTCGAGGAAGAGCGGCCCCAGGCCTCTCCCCGAGAGCTGGACGAGATCAAGCAGCGAGTTCGCCGCCGCGCGGCGAATCCCTCACGGAAGGGGAACCAGTCCATGAAGTCCCGTTTTGCCATTCTCGCGATGCTTGTCACCGGAATGCTGTTCAGCACAGCGGGTGCCGGCCTCGCCGTCACCGGGCTGCAGTCCGGCGACGACGCGTCCGTGGCCCAGTACGCGACGCCCACGCCTGAGGGCGGTGTGCTCCCCGCCGAGGAGCAGAACGAGCCGACCGAAGAGGGCGGCGTCGCTCCGGCCGAGGAGCAGGAGACCGCCCCGGCGGCCGAGTCCGGCGGCGTCGCCGGCGTCACCGAGGACCTGCAGCCGGCCCGCCAGGCCGAAGCCGGCACCGACCAGCTCCCGTTCACCGGCTTCGCCGCGATCCCGGTCCTGATCGGCGGCCTCGCGCTGCTGAGCGCCGGCCTCGTGCTGCGTCGCCGCACCCGCGACAACTAAGCCCGCGACTCCGCGTGGGCGAGCTCGGCTCGCCCACGCACCGCGCGCCCCCGTAGCGCCGCGTCGCCCGCTCCATTCGCCGCGCCGCCTCGCCGCGTTCGCTGCGCCGCCTTTTGCCGCGCTAGCGCCACCGCTGCGCCCGCTCCACTCCCCCGCGCCCGTGCCGCCGCCGCCCCCGTGCCGCCGCCGCCCCCGCCCGTGC
>NZ_JAPDDP010000147.1 GCF_027587195.1 Solirubrobacter phytolaccae
CGACCCGACTTCTGCGCCACGGGCGGCGCGGCGGCGGGCGTGGCCGGGACGGCGGCGGGTGTGGCGGGCGCGGCGGGCGGCTCGGCCGCGAGCGCGCGGCGGCGGGTGACCTGCGACGGGTCCACCGCCTTCAAGAACATCTGCGAGGCGTGCTTCTCCTCGGCGGCGGCCTTGCTGGCCTCCGCGCGGGAGATGGCCATGAACAGCTGGGAGTCGTTGCGGCGCACCTCGGCGGCGTCGCGGGCGACGGCGGCCTGGGCCTTCGCGACCTCGGTGGGGTCGATCGCGGCCGGCTGGGCGGCGGCGAACTGCGCCGGTTGCGCGGCGGCGACGGGCGCGACGGCGGCCGGCGCCCCGGCGTCGAACCGGCGCCCGCCCGCGAACTGGCCCGCGTAGTAGGGCTCGCTCAGGCTCGAGACCTTCACGACGTCCCCGGTCGAGGGCGCGTGGAGGAACTGGTCGCCGCCGAGGAACATGCCGACGTGGTGGACGTCGCCGTTGGCGGCGAAGAACACGAGGTCGCCTGGCTTGAGCTGCGAGCGGTCGGCGACCTCGACGCCGTTCGGCGCCTCGATCTGGGTGTAGGTCACGCGCGGGATCTGCACGCCCGACTGCGCGTACGACCACTGCATCAGCCCCGAGCAGTCGAAGCCGGTCTGCGGGGTCGAGCCGCCCCACTTGTAGTCCGTGCCCATGTACTTCGAGGCTTCGGTGATCGCGGCCAGCGCCTTCGGGCCGGGGCCGTTGCCGCTCGCGATCGCCTGCTGCAGGGGCGCGGCGATCTCCGGGGGCAGCTGCGCGCTGCCCACCGCCGCGGCGGCGGCCGCAGGGTCGACCGGGGCGGACACGGGCTGTGCGACGGCGGCGGCCGGCTGTGGCTGCGCGCCGAGGAGCCCGTTGGCCTCCGCGAGCTTGGTCTGGTAGCGGCCGCGGTACTGCTCGGCCGGGCGCTCGACGTCCGCGATCCACTCGCCGAAGCTGTTCGGGTCGTCGATCGGCTTGCCCGCGACGATCCGCTGCTTCTTGACCGCCTCGGCCTGGTCGAGGAACCACTTCATCTGCAGCTCGGGCTTGTCGGGGTAGCCGGCGTAGGCGCCCTGGTTCCAGATGCCGACGCGCATCTGGAAGAAGCCGACGGAGTCCGCGTGGCCGTGGTTGAGGTTCTGCAGGCCGGACTCGACCAGGCCGGCCATGATCGGCAGCTGCGGCGGCAGACCGCGCTCCTTGGCCTGCGCGGCCATCCAGGCGGCGATCTGCTCCTTGGGCGCGCTGTCGCCGGGGTACGTGGTCGGCGCGGCGTCGACGGCCGCGGAGACGTCGACCGCGGGCGCGCCCACGGCGGGCTGCGCGGCCGCGGGCTGGGCGACGATCGGCGCGGCGGGCGCCGGCGCCTGCGCCGCCTGCGCGACCGGTGGCTTCTCGACCACGGGCAGGAAGGCCTGGGAGTCGCTGCGCTCGAGCTCGCGGTCGGCCGAGGCGGCACTGGCCTTGTTGACCGCGGGCAGGAACGCGTCGGACCTGCGCGGGTCGAACGCGGGCTCGGCCGGTGTGGCGGCCGCGGTGACGACCGGGGTGCCGGGCGCGGCCGCGAACTGCGCGGGCGCACCGGCGACGGCCGCGGGCTGGGCCGCCACGTCCGCCGGCGCCTTCCAGTCGGCCGTGATCTCCTGCTTGAAGCCGAGGTGGATGTGGTTCTGGTGCGCGGCGTCGGTGAAGTAGCCGGGGCCGCCGATCGCGAACGGCGAGCCGATCTCGTTCGGGCGGATGTTCGCGTCCAGCGTGGAGACCTCGCTGGCGATCTCGCGCGCGAGCGGGCTCCCCGGCCCGACGGTCTCGCCGTCGATCGCCGCGATGTCCACGCCGCGCCCGAAGAAGTGGTTGGAGACCGAGCCGCCCGCGGTGAACTTCGAGTGGTCCGAGCACATGCACGAGACCGTGATCTTGTGCTCCTGGCTGAGCTTGGTCAGCACGCCGATCACGCGCGGGTCGATGCGGCCGGCCTTGATGTCCGCCTTGCCGACGTCGTCGAACACGAGGTTCGGGTTGTTCAGCGCGGCCAGCGCCTCGGCGTTCGCGGCGCCGCCCGTGCCGACCTCGTCGCCGCCGAACTGCTTCGGGTCGATCGGTGGGCTCGCCGCGGCGTTCGGCGCGGGCGCGGGCTGGACGGGCACGCCGGCGGGCGCGTCGCCGTTGACGCGGATGAAGACCACATTGCCGGACCCGGTCGTGCGCGGGACGCTGCTGACCGCGTCGGCGTTGTTGCCTTCCAGCGCGGTGAACTTGCCGTCCTGGACGGTGCTGTCGAGGAAGCCGATGTGGCCGTCGGCGCCGAAGTCGCTCTGGCCGCCCCAGTCGTAGGCGACGATGTCGCCGGGCCGCGCGTCCGCCGCGCTGACGATCTGCAGGCCGTTCGCGCCCTGCTCGGCGTTGCGCACCCAGGTCTGGACCGCCGCCCAGCCGCCGCCCGGCATCTTGTGCCCGGTCTGCTCGAGCGCCCATGTGATGAACGAGGCGCACCACGGGTTGCCCGGGGCGACCCCGGCCGACTTCAGGTACTGATCGACCTGCGGGCCCGCGTTCGTGCCCACCTCGCGCACGCCGAGCTGGCCCTTGGCGACCGACAGCGCCGAGACGCCCAGCGAGCCGCCGCCGCCCGGTGCGGCCACGGGCGCCGAGACCGGGACCGCCGCGGCCGCCGCGGGCTGCGCGGACCGGTTGGCGAGCAGGCCCTTGGCCTCCGCGAGCTTGGTCTGGTAGCGGTAGCGGTACTGCGCCGCGGGCCGCTCGGTGTCGGCGATCCACTCGCCGTAGTGCTGCGGGTCGTCGATCGGCTTGCCGGCCGCGACCCGCGCCTCCTTGACCTTCGACGCCTCGTCGAAGAACCAATCGAGCTGCTTGGCCGGGTCGCTCGAGAAGCCCTTGTACGGCCCGCTGTCCCAGATGCTCACGCGCATCTGGAAGAACCCGAGGCTGTCGGCGTCGCCGTAGTTGAGGTTCTTGAGCCCGGACTCGACGAGCCCGGCCATCACCGGCAGCTCGGGCGGGAGGCCGCGCTTCTCGGCCTCGGCGGCCATCCAGGCGGCGATCTGGTCCTTGGGCGCGGTGTCGCCCGGATAGGCGCCGGGCGCGGCCGCCGCGACCTCGGCGACGCCCGGGGCGGCGGGCTGGCTCGCGAACTGCGCGGCCGCGGCCTTCGGCTCCTTCTTGACGACCGCCTGCAGGAAGGCCTGCGAGTCGCTGCGCTCCGGCTCGCGGGTGGAGGCCGCGCTCGCCTTCACCGCGGACAGGAAGGCGTTGGACTTGCTCGGGTCGTAAGCAGGCTCGGCCGGGACCGCGGGTTGGACGGGCGCGACCGGGACCGCCGCCGCGACGGCGGGCTGCGCGGGCACGGCGGCCGCGACCGGCGGTGCGATCGCCGACGCCGGCAGCTCGACCGGGGCCTTGAACGTGAGCCGCAGCTGGTCCTGGTGCGCGCTGTTGGTGATGAACCCCGGCGACGAGATCGGCCACGGCGTGCCCACCTCGTCGGGCCGGACAGACGGATCGAGCGCCGCCAGCGCGCCGGCCAACTCGCGCGCGGCCGCGCTGTCGGGGTTGACGAGCTCGCCGTCGACCTTGGTGATGTCGACCGTGCCGCCGGCGAAGTCGCCCGAGACCGTGAGCTGATGGCCCGCGCCGAGCGTGGTGAGCACGCCGACGAGCCGCGGGTCGGTGCCGCCGGCCTGGAGCGCCGCGATCGCCCCCGGATCGAGCACCAGGTTCTTGTTGGCGAGCAGCGCCAGCGCCTGCGGGGTGGGCGGCTCGACCGGGGCGGTGGGCAGCCCGTCGGCCGACGCGCCGGGCAGCGAGTTCTCGTCCGGCGTGGCCGGCAACGAGTTCTCGGCGGCCGCCGCCGGCGAAGCGGGCAACGCGTTGTCGACGGGCGCGCCGGGCAGGCTGGCGTCCACGGGCGCGCCGGCGGCCGGCAGGGAGTTGTCGGCGGGCGCGGCGCTGGCGCTGCCGCCGCCCGTGAACCGCCGCGCGAACCGCTTGGCCGCCCCCGCAAGCCCTTCGGACTGCTTGCCGTTGCCGCTCGCGGCACCGTCGGCGGCGGCCGCGGCACCTTTGCCGCCCGCGGCGCCGCTGGGGGCCGCGGGGATGTCGTCGCTCGCGGGTG
>NZ_JAPDDP010000148.1 GCF_027587195.1 Solirubrobacter phytolaccae
GGCGAGGACGTCGTCCGGCGCGTGGCTCGTGGGCTCGAGGTACGCCGCGTTGAAGTGCTCCTTGCCCGTGGTCTTGGGCGCGGGGCGGGCGTAGTAGGGGTCGGCGAGCAGGCGGTCGAGCAGCTCGGGAATGACGGACCCGCGGGCGGCGGCTCGACCGTCCTCGTCGTGAGGTGCGCCGAGGAGCTGCTGGGCGGCCGCGTCCAGCAGCGCGTTGCCGGGGCCCGTGTCGAACGCGACGGGATGGTCGTCGACCACGGTGAGGTTCGCGATCCCGCCCAGGTTCAGCGCCGCCGGAATGCCCGGGCGGCCCTTCAGGAGCAGCACGTCGAGGAGGCTGACGAGCGGCGCGCCCTGGCCGCCCGCGGCGACGTCGCGAGGGCGCAGGTCGCTGATCACGGGGACGCGCGTGCGCTCGGCGATCCATGCGGGCTGGCCGAGTTGCAACGTGCCCCTGACGCGGTCCTCTTCCACCCAGTGGTAGAGCGTCTGGCCGTGGCTGACGATCAGGTCGACCGGGCCGATGTGCTCGATCGCCGCCACCGCGACCTCGGCGAACGCCTGGCCGATCCGCGTGTCCAGCCGGCACACCGCCGCCATCGTCGTCGGCGCGGGCGGAAGCGCGGCGGCAATCTCCTCGCGCAGGTCGTCGTCGTAGCGCGCGCGGACCGAGCCGAGCGGGTGCAGCCGGACGGTCTCGCCGTCGAGCGTGAGGTCGGCGATGGCGGCGTCGATCGCGTCGATCGACGTGCCGCTCATCAGGCCGACGACCCTCATTCGCCGAGGGCCTTGCGCAGGTGCCCGTGGGTAGTGTCGAGGCGCGTGCGGGCTTCGTCGGCGGACACGTTCGCGCGGAGCATCACGGCCGCGACCTTCGCGTCGTCCTGCGCGGCTTCGAGCGCCCGCGCGGCTTCGTCGCGGGAGGCGCCCGTGACCTGCTCGACGATCCGCGTCGCCCGGTCGCGCAGCTTCTCGTTGGTGACGCGCACGTCGACCATCAGGTTCCCGTACGTCTTGCCGAGCCGCACCATCGTCAGCGTCGAGAGCATGTTGAGCACGAGCTTCTGCGCGGTGCCGGCCTTCAGGCGCGTGGAGCCGGCGACGAACTCGGGGCCGACCAGGACCTCGATCGCGTGGTCGGCCGCCTGGCTGAGCGGGGCGTCCGCGTTGCAAGAGAGGCCGACCGTGAGCGCCTGACGCTGGCGCGCGTGCTCGACCGCGCCGAGCACGTACGGCGTGCGCCCGCTCGCGCTGATGCCGACGACGACGTCGTCTTGAGTGAGGTCGGCGAGGTCTGCGAGGGCGCCGTTCGGGTCGTCCTCGGCCGACTCCGTCGCCGTCGACACCGCGCCGGGCCCGCCCGCGATGTAACCGACGACGTTGTCGGCGTTGAACGTCGGCCCGCACTCGCTCGCGTCCAGGACCCCGAGTCGCCCGGCCGTGCCCGCGCCGACGTAGATCAGCCGCCCGCCACGTTGCAGCCGCGGGACGATCGCGTCGATGGCCGCGGCGATCTGCGCCTGCGCGTCCGCGATGGCCAGCGCCACGGCCTGGTCGTCCTCGTTCATGAGCCGCACGAGCTCGGCGGTCGGCAGCCGGTCGATCTCGGCCCGCTCCGGCCGCGCCCCCTCGGTGGAGAGATGCCCGAGCCGCGTCACGGTCGCTGGATGAGATCGGAGAACAGCACGGGCGCCTCGAGCAGCGCCGCGGCGCCGTCGAGCCCGTCGCCGAGCGGAGCGCGCAGCTCGACGCCCGCGGGCAGCGCCGCGCGAAGTGGGTCGAGCACGAGGTCGCAGGCAGAAAACACGCCGCCGGACCATGACACGACGACGGGCTCACGCGCGCCGTGGGCGGGGCCGGCGAGGCCGGCCGCGACCTCGCCGCGCGTCAGGAGGCCCGCGCCCAGGATCGCGGCCGTCACCGTGCGCGCCAACTCGCGGCCGGCCGCCGCGAAGATCGCCGCCGCCGTCTCGTCTCCCCCGCGCGCGACGTCGGCCACGTCGCGCGTGAACGCGGCGACCGTCGCGACCGGGTCCGGCGCGTCGTACACGGTGCGCGCGATCTGGTCGAGCGCGCCGAACCGCGCCTCCGCGGCGACCCGCAACGCCGCGCTGCCGCCGCGACCGTCGTGGGCGCGCAGCGCGTCCGCCAGCGCCCGGCGCGCAATCCAGTAGCCGCCGCCGTCGTCGCCGAGCATCGTGCCCCACCCGTCCGCACGCGCCCAGCCGTGCTCGTGACCCGCCAAAGCGATCGCGCCCGTACCCGCGACGATCACCGCGCCCGGCTCACCGCCGAGCGCGCCGAGGTGGGCGGTCACCGCGTCGTTGGTCACCACCATCGGCACGCCGACGTCCCCGCCGCGCCAACCCGACAGGCCCGCGGCCACGACGTCCGCGTCGAAGCGCGCGACCAGCTCCCGCAGCGGCGTCCAGTCGCGCCCCGCGCGCGCCAGCCCGGGCAGCGCCACGCGTTCCACGATCTCGCCGTCCACCCGCAGCGCGACGCGGCACCCACTCTGGCCACCGTCGACGAGCAGAACCTTTAGGTTCGGTGCAGGAACAATGCCGACATTACTCACGTGCGCCCGCTCCTGAATCGACTGCCACTGATGGTGCGGGCCCTCGTGCTCCTGCCGTTGCTGGCGGTCGGGCTCGATCAGGCGCGGGTGTCGTTCGTGTGCGGTCCTGACGCGCAGAGCTGCCTGGACGCCGCGTCCAGTGGCACGCTCGGCACGGCCGGGACGCTGCTGCTGATCGGCTACATGCTGGTCGTCGCGGCGTTCGTCGGCCGGATGGCGCGCGGGAGAAGCTCGCTGTGGCTCGTCGCCACCGCCGGGCTGTACGCCGCGTGCGGCGGCCAGGCCGTGCTGGCGCAGGCGCTCGGCACGGGCGCGCTGATCGGCGGCGGCTGGTTGCCGCTGCTCGCGTTCTCCGCGGCCGGCGGCGCGTTGCTCGCGCTCGCGCTGCGGACCGCACGCCACGCCTTCCGGCTCCCGAAGGCACCACGGCTCGTCGTCGTCATCGAGGAGATCGTCCATCAGGGCGCCCGCCTCGCCGCTCCTCCGCTCGTTCGCACGTCCCGCCTGTCGCGGGACCGGGCTCCGCCCGTGTTCGCGTAGTTCACGCGCAACACGTCCGCAGTCCCAAGTACGAACTTTCAGGAGCTACCCAATGAACAAGCGCGAACTGCGCGAGCAGCGCCGTGCGCACCGCCAGGCGCTGGAGGCCGCTGAGGCCGCCAAGGGCACCCGTCGCCGCCGCTTCCAGATCCTCGGCGCCGGGCTCGTGACCGCGATCGTCGTCGTCATCGTCGCGGCCGTCGTCTCCACCTCGTCGAACGGCTCGCCGAGCACCAGCGACGGGAGCCTCACCCGCAGCACCGTCGTCGATGGCGTCCAGGAAGCGAACGGCGTCCTGGGCGACCCGAACGCGCCCGTGACCGTCACCGAGTACGTCGACCTGCAGTGCCCGATCTGCGCAGAGGCGTCCACGACCGTCCTCCCCACCCTGATCAACGACTACGTGAAGACCGGCAAGGTCAGGCTGCAGGCCCGCACGATGCACTTCCTCGGCCCGGACTCCGTCAAGGCCGCCCGCGTCGCCGCCGGCGCGCAGCAGCAGAACAAGCTGTGGAGCTTCATCGAGACGTTCTACGCCAACCAGGGCACCGAGAACTCCGGCTACGCGACCGACGACTTCCTCGAGCAGGTCGCGACCACCGCGGGCGTGAACGCGGACGCCGCCATGAAGTACGCCGACACGAACGACGCCGAGGCCGCGCTCACCACCGCCAACCAGGACGCGCAGGCCATCGGCGCCGACTCCACCCCGACGTTCACGATCACCAAGAACGGCAAGGAAGAGGTCCTCCAGGTCGGCACGGGTGACAT
>NZ_JAPDDP010000149.1 GCF_027587195.1 Solirubrobacter phytolaccae
GGCCGCGGCCCCGCAGGCGGCGCCGGCTCCGGGCGCGGCGCGTTCGGCCCCGGCGGCTCGTTCCGCGGCACGCCCGGCCGGCCAGAAGCGCCCGGCCCCACCGGCGGCTACGACTACCAGCCGCCTCCGCCCGAGGGCGCGGTCACGTCACGCAAGATGGTCATCTACGGCACGCACCCCGTCGAGGAGGCCCTGCGCGGCCGGCGCAAGGTGCACCGGATCTGGGCGACCGAGCCCGGGAACTGGACCGGGAACGTGACGATCGTCAGCGCCGACGAGATCGCCGAGCGCGCCGAGACGGACGCGCACCAGGGCGTTGCGGCGCTGGTCGACCCGTACATCTACGTGGACGAGGCCGAGCTGCTCGCGGTGGAGAACCCGTTCATCATCGCGCTGGACGAGATCACCGACCCGCAGAACCTCGGCGCGATCGCGCGGACGGCGGAAGGCGTCGGCGTCACCGGGCTCGTCATCCCCGAGCGCCGGGCCGCGGAGGTCACCCCGGCGGTGTGCAAGGCGTCCGCGGGCGCCGTCGAGCACCTGCCGATCGCCCGCGTGCGCAACCTCGCCGACTTCCTGCAGAGTGCCAAGGACAAGCAGTGCTGGGTCTACGGCGCGGCCGCCGGCTCGGACACCCGCTACGACCAGCCCGACTACAAGGGCGGCGTGATCGCGGTCATGGGCGCGGAGGGCAAGGGGCTCAGGCCTCGAGTCGCCTCGATGTGCGACGACCTGGTCTCGCTTCCGCTGCTCGGCAAGGTCGAGTCGCTCAACGTCTCGGCGACGGCGGCGGTGCTGCTGTACGAGATGTTGCAGCAGCGACTTGACGCATCGACATAACCCTGCCACCCTGAGGTCTCATCAAGGTGAGCTTTAGGGTTAGCGATGGCCCTCGAGCTCACCGTCTATCCCCGGCGCCGCGGGAGGTGTGCGTCACAAGCGTTCAGGCCAGTGATGGCCTGGAAAGGTCTCTGCGCTCGTGGCAAGAATTGCACCCACCAAGTCTCAAGCTCAACTTCAGCTTGATGATGGTTACCTCCTCGCTCTGGCTCGCCAGGGCAGCTCTGATGCCTACGACCGGCTCGTCCGGCGTTATGCGTCCTTCGTGCGGCTCAAGGCGTCGTCGTACTTCCTCGTCGGCGGCGACTCCGAGGATCTGATCCAGGAGGGCCTAGTCGGCCTCTACAAGGCGATCCGCGATTTCCGCCCGGACCGCGAGTCCTCGTTCCGCAACTTCGCGGAGCTGTGCATCACGCGCCAGATCATCACGGCCGTGAAGACCGCGACCCGCAACAAGCACACGCCGCTCAACGGCTACGTGTCCTTCAGCGCGACGCCGGCGGGCGCCTCCGATAACGAGCCGACCCTCGATGAAATGCTCCCGGGTTCGACCGTCCACGACCCGGTCAACCAGGTCATCTCCTCCGAGGAGCTCCGGTCGCTCGTGGCCTGCCTGTCGACCGTGCTGTCCGACCTCGAGTCGCGCGTGCTCTCGCTCTACCTCGACGGGCACTCCTACACCGACATCGGTGAGAAGATCGGCTGCGACTGCAAGACCGTCGACAACGCCCTCCAGCGCGTCAAGCGCAAGGTCGGCGCGCATCTGAACTCACGCGCCGTCCTGAACTAGCGACCGCTCATACTGCTCTCATGCTCTGGCTGATCATCGTCCTTGTCGTTCTCGTCGTGCTCGTCGTCGGCGGCATCATCGCCCGCAACCGGCAGCTCGCCAGCACCCGTCCCGCGTTCGAGCGTGCGCTCGCGCAGGTGGAACGGGACCTCGTCGCAGCCGCGGCGAGCGACCGTGGCTGGGACCGCTCCCTCCTTGAGGCGGCGGCGCGACGGATCGTCACCGAGCGCTTCGGCTCCGAGCCGGAGGAGCTCACCTTGGTCGAGGTGATCGACAAGCCGGGCACCGAAGCCGACCAGGCCGTGTTCGACGCTCGCGTGGGAACCGCACGCGAGCGCGTCGTCCTCGGCCGGGCCGACGGGGAGTGGGTCGGCGCCTAAGCGGCTTTGCGATCGCGACGGGGGCGCCGGTGCTCGACGGCGTCGAGCGCCCCGTGGCAGTCGGTCGGGTCGTCCGTGACGAGCAGCGACTCAACGTCGGCCGGGTGGATGTAGCCCTCGGCCAGCATCGAGTTCCGCAGCCAGTCGACCATCCCGCCCCAGTAGCCGGAGTCGAACAGGACGATCGGGAAGTAGCGGATCTTCTGCGTCTGGCGCAGCGTGGCGGCCTCGAACAGCTCGTCGAGCGTGCCGAACCCGCCGGGGAAGACGACGAAGCCGCTCGCGTACCGGACGAACATCACCTTCCGCGTGAAGAAGTAGTGGAAGGTGATGCCGATGTCGCAGTACGCGTTCAGCGACTGCTCGTGCGGGAGCTCGATGCCGAGGCCGACGCTCGTCGCGCCCGCGTCCTGCGCCCCGCGGTTGGCGGCCTCCATGATCCCGGGGCCGCCGCCGGTGATGATCGCGTAGCCCTGCTCGCCGAGGTGACGCGCGAGCGTGCGGGCGTCCTCGTAGCGCGGGTGGTCGCGCGGCGTGCGGGCCGAGCCGAAGATCGACACGGCCTTGCCGATGTGGCTGAGCTGGGTGAACCCGGCGCGCAGCTCGTCCTGGATGCGCAGGAGTCGCTGCGCGTCGGTGTACTCGGAGAGGATCGCGACGGTCTCGGCCTCGAGCAGCTCCTCGTCGTCCGAGGTCGGGTGGCGTGGTTCCGGCGGCGTCAAGCCTCTGAGGGTAGGGCGCGGGGACGCACGCGCTGCCAGGCGAACGCGCCGAGCAGCAGCAGGATCCCGAAGCCGATGAAGCTCGCCACGCGCGCGAGGCTGTCGAGCTCGGACAGGTCGTAGAGGAACACCTTTGCGGCCGTGAGCGCGAGCAGCGAGAGCGCGGCGAGCCGGATCTCCTTGCGGTCGGCGACGAGGCCGACGACCAGCGCGCCGACGCCCGTCAGCGCCCACAGGACGCTGAGCAGCGTCTGCCCCGTGTGCTCGGCACCGCCCGCCGTGACCACCTCGACGCTGGCGAGGTAGAGCAGCGCGAACGGCACGATCCGTCGGCCGATCCGCGTGGCCGCGAGCGCCGCGGTGACGGCGACGAGCCCGAGGGCGGCCTTCAGCGGCTCGTCGAGCCCGTCCACGAGCGCGAGCGGCGGGGCGAGGACGGCGAGCGTGTGAATGGCGGCGAGCGCCGCGAACGCGAGCGACGCGCGCTGCGAGACGAGCGCGAGCAGTCCGGCCTCGGCGGCGAGCGCGATCGTGAGTGGCAGGCCCTCGAAGACGAGCCCGGTGAAGTGCGCGACCGCCGTGAGCGCGAGCACGTCGAGCAGCGCGACGCCCGACAACCGCGCGCCGAGGAATGCGACCACGCCGAGGCTGCCGACCGCGACGAGCGCGTCCGCGTGAGCGGCCGTGCCGGCAAGCGCGTCGATGGGCGCTTCGGTCCCGAGCACGTGCCCGATCGCGAGCGCGAGCTGCGCGACCAGGCCGAGCGCGGCGAAGTACCAGTCGGCGCTGGAGCCGCGCCCGAGCGCGGCGTCCGCGGCGCGGGTGACGACGGTGTGGGGAGGCGCGGCGGCCCATGCGGAGCATCGCGCGCTCCTGGTCGGCCTCCGGGTAGCCGAGGTTGACGT